>JBGPZW010000068.1:0-17791 GCA_041493955.1 Terriglobia bacterium | reverse complement strand
CCAGGGGCAGGAGTTTTGCCAGGGTGAAGACGTTGCTCATCTGCGCGCCCGCGCGCACGCCGCAGTAATTGACCGCCGCGAGCCCACCGACCAGCAGCGTCAGAATCACGAAGCGGGGAACTGGCTGGCTTGCCCGGGGCCAGAACTCGGCCAGATAGATGATGAAAAGATTCGCATTGGCGGCCATGGCGGAGATCCGTGTGAGCCATCCCAGCCAGCCGACCTGAATGCCGATGAAGCGCCCAAAGGCCACGCGCGCGTAGAGGTACGCCCCGCCCGCCTCGCGAAACCTCGAGGCCACCTCCGCGAAACAGGCGGTAATCACTCCGATTCCGGCAGCCGCGAGGAGATAGGCCAGTGGGCTGGCGCGGCCTACAAGGCCGGCCACGACCGAAGGCAGGCCAAAGACGCTGCTGCCGATGATCGAGTTGAGTACGAGCGCGGCCAGGGTCCACCGGCCCATCGCGCGCACCAGCTTGGCTGGTTCTTCGAGGCTCACGAGGTTCCGCCGATGGCCATCGCCCGCAGTGGTGGCCACGCTCGCGTCCGTTAACCTGCGGGCATGGCGCTCGGCCGTGAAGTTTGCCAGTGGAGCTCGAAAGTGAATCGCCGCTGGCTAGGCGGTGGAACTATCCCCGGCAAAACCGGCCAGTAAGCCGAGCAGACCCACGGCGAGGTGGATGGCGTTGTATTCCAGGCTTAGATTCAGAATGGTGCTTAGCACTGCCGGCACACCGGCAAAACCCGCGATGGCCACCAGCGTGTAGATCACGCCAAAAACCCGGGCAAACACCCGCGAAGCCCCTGCGCCCGACATGCCTGCCCCCACACCGATGATCCCACTCAGTAGATGGACGGCGTTGTGAGTGGTGTTGAAATGCAGCCCGAACAGCTCGGTCTTCACAAAGCCGAGGACCCCGACTAGAGCCAGAACGATCCCGACGAGCACCGCATAGGTTCTCGCCATTGGCAATCCTCCTTCGCAGTCAGCGGATCACACGTGGGTCCGTTGCTAGAACCAATCTCTGGGAAGTGGGCGAAGCATACTGTGGCTCTTCGGGCGCGTCAAGCCATGCCCGCCGCGCCGCCCGAGCGCAGCGATTCGGCCTAGGGAACGGGTGGAGCGGGCGAGACACCGAGTTGCCAGAAGAGAAAGCTCAACTCGTCCGTCAGGTCGTCCACCTGCTTACTGACCGGCGTCCCGCCGGAATGGCCCGCCTTGGTGTCGTAGTGAAGCAACACGGGCTTGCCGGATGAGCTGGCGGCTTGCGCGCGCGCGGCCATCTTCCGGGCGTGCAGCGGATCCACGCGCGTATCGGAATCTCCAGTGATCAACAGCACGGCTGGGTATTTGGTGCCGGGCTGGACGTGCTGGTAGGGCGAGTAGGCATACAGATACTTGAACTGCTCGGCGTCATCCGAGGAGCCGTACTCGGGCACCCACCAGCGGGCCACCAGGAACTTGTGGAAGCGCAGCATGTCCAGCAGCGGATATCCGCAGACCACCGCGCCGAACAGTTCGGGGCGCTGCGTCAGCGCCGCGCCCACCAACAGTCCACCGTTGCTGCCCCCGCGGATGGCCAGGCGCGCGGGCGACGTGTAGTTGTTCTGGATGAGCCACTCGGCTGCAGCGATGAAGTCGTCGAAGACATTCTGCTTATTGCCAAGCATGCCGGCGCGGTGCCACTCCTCGCCGAACTCTCCGCCGCCGCGCAGGTTAGCCGAGGCGTAAATGCCGCCGCTGCTGACCCAGGCTGCGGCGCGGGTGGTGAACACCGGGGTTTCACTCACGTTGAACCCGCCGTAACCGGTCAGCAATGTGGGGTGGGAGCCGTCGAGCTTGATCCCTTTCGCAAAGACCAGGAACATCGGCACCCTGGTGCCGTGCTTCGAGGCGTACCAGACCTGCTGGACCTCGTACTTGGCGCTCTCGATTGGTGCCGGAGATTTCGCCCAGACCTCCTGCGTCCCCTTGGCAAGGTCGTACCGGTAGATGGTGCTGGGAATGTGAAATGACTCGAAGGTGAAGAATGCTTCGCTGCTCCGCCAGCGCCCGGTAAAGCTGGAGACCGAGCCGATAGCCGGTAACGCGATCTCGCGGAGGAGCTTGCCATTCAGGTCATAAATCTTGACGCGCGAGCTGGCGTTCTGCGTGAACTCCACGGCCAGGCGGCCCCCCGCCGCGTGCGCGTTTTCAATCACGGCGTCGCTTTCCGGGACAATTTCCTTCCAATGTTCGCGCGCCGGAGCCTTCAGGTCCGCGGAAAGAATTCGCCCCTTCGGCGCTTTCCAGTTGGTGTGCAGGAAGAGCTAATTGCCGGCAATCTCGGCGAAGAACCGAGCGGGGACATCGTTGACGATGGTCGCGGCGGGTCCTGCCTTGACGGCGTCCCACAGATAGACTTCGGTGCGGTCCGCCGAAGAGCCGTGAAGGATGTGGATCAGCAGATAGCGGCCATCTTCCGAGAGGCTACTGACGATGATCTTCTCCGGGCCGTAACCCTTGCCGAAGATTTCCGCGTCGGTGGCCGGATCTGCCCCCACCTTGTGGGTGAACACGCGAGGGCCCTCGGGTGTCATCCGCGTGTAGTACAGGGCTTTCTTGTCGGGATCGAGCGCGACAGTGAGATACCGGGCGGGCGGAAGGCGACCAGGCAGATCCTTGCGTGCGTCCACGTCGAACATTCGAATTTCGGTCTCGTCCGCCCCGCCCTGGCGCAGGGCGTAGACGAACATACTGCCATCCCCGGAGACCCCGCGCAGGAGAACCGTGGTGGTGTGGTCCGGGCTCATGGGGTGGGGGTCAATCAGCACCTCGTCGGTTCCCTTGAGCCCCTTGCGGAGATAGAGCACGGGCTGGTCCTGGCTGGCCAGGCGCTTGGTGAAGAAATACCGGCCATTTCGCTCGGTCGGCGTGCCGAAGGAATCGATCTTCAGCAGGGCAGTGAGCTTCTGCTTTAATGACTCGCGTCCCGGCCGTGTCTTCAGCAGGGAATCGGTGTAGGCGTTCTGCGCATCGATCCACGCGCGTGTCTCCGCCGACTTTTGATCTTCGAGCCAGCGGTACGCGTCCACCACCTCCACGCCGTGGTATACGTCCTTGACGTTGTCGGTGCGCGTAGGCGGAGGAGCTTTTGGCTGAGGGCTCTGGCTCCCGACCGGAGCGGCGCAAAGGAGTGCCGTCAGCGAGATCCATCGCAGGGATGGGCGGAGAAGGCGACGGATCCGAATTTGGCCGACGGGGTGAATAGGCATGGCGATAGCCCCTCTTCGAACAAGGTGCGAAGTCTTCCGCGCTTCTGGTTTACTTAGGTTTCTCCTCGCCGCGGGCGGAGGTCCGCGAACGCAGGATGTCTTCCAGCAGATCGGGCCAGGCGCGGTCGCGCGCCAGATGCGGGTAGCGCTCGCCGTCGTGGTAGTCAAGGCGATAGGTCTTGAAGTACTCCGCGTTTTCGATGAGCAATTCAATCGGCTCGTTGCTGCCCTTCGCCGCGCGCAGCGCTTCGCGCAACACCTCGGGCCTCCATCGCCGCCCGTTGACCGCGACCAGCTTCATGCCCGGGGCGATGCCGGCTAGCGCGGCCGGTGTACCGGGAATGACGTCCTCGATGACGCCGTCGTCGCGGGAGGCTTCGTCGTGCTTGAGGATGAGGCCGAGAGAAAACTGCGCATCGGTGATCTTGGAAGTCTCTTCGGTCGCGCGGAGGTGCTCGTTGGGATTCTCATCATAGACCAGCCGCCAGCCGCTCGCTTCGATGCCGCCGAGCGGGGCGCGCGGAGATGTCGAGTCCAGGCGCGCGCGAAAGAAGCCTTTCCAGTCATAGGGCGTGACTCCGTTCATGGTGGTGACCACATCCTCGAAGGTGTACGTCACCACAGCCGGCGGACCACTCTGGCCGCCGAAGAATCGCCGGCAAAAGTCGTCGAGCGAGCGCCGTCCCTTGCTCTCGCGCCGGATGATTACGTCGGCTTCGAGCCAGATCAGTTCGCTCTCTTCGTAGAAATCGACGCCGCGGCGCCAGGCTTCCCACTCCTGGCGCGCACCGTAGAGAAGCTGCGCAGCGACGGCCGTATCCGCCAGCGGCCGCCAGGTGCGCCCGGGCCGGCGGTCGAGATACCCCGCCACCCAGGCAAGGTTCTCTCGGTATTGTTCAGGGGTCCAAAGACCGCTGCGGGCGGCGAGGACGCTTCCCAGGTATTGCGTGAGTCCCTCATAAACCCAGAGCAGCTCGCCGCGCATGGGTTGCTGGAAATCGGACGTGGCGAGCCCCGCTGGCCTGCGGTACTTGCCGTTCCAGGAGTGTACGAACTCGTGCGGCAGCAGTCCGCCATGAATGTAGCGCAGGTCCGGGTCGAGCAGCGTGCGCTCGGGCACGCGGTCGTCGCTCGACTGGTGGTGCTCGAGGCCGAACGCGTGAATGTAGTCGCTGAGCGACAACAGAAAATCGTAGTGCCGGTAATGACGCGCGCCGAACAGCGCCCCGGTGTCCGCCACAAGTTGCTTGTACTGCGCCGCCAGTCCCGAGCTCATGGCCACGGCCGCGGCACTGTCGCCGGCCAGGTCGATCTGGTGCGCGGGCGTTTCGCCCGGGGTTAGTGGGATAGCTCGGAAATGCGCCCCGGTGATGACCGGGGAATCGATCAGCGTGGTCAGTGAGACGGGCTGAAACTCGATCTCTGCGGCCGATTGCTTCGCTATTTCCAGGGCAGAGCCGAACTTCCAACCGGCGGGCAGCCGAAGCGCCGCAGAGTAGATCAACTCGTCGCTCTTGCTGCCCTGCGGGTACAGAAGCAGCGTGTTCCAACTGAGTACGGCCAACTGGGCGGTTGCGGCCGGGCTGGTCGAGAAACTCCCGGCGCCGCTGGGCGACAGGTAATCCAGTTCTACTTCCACCGAATGTGCTGCGGCGGGCACCTCGCAGTGGAAGGCGTACATATCCACGTCGTCCCGTCGCCAGGCCAGTGGTTTTCCCCCCGCTGTGAATTTCACCCCCGCCAGGTCGGCAATCGGCCCGCTGGGCTCGTGTTCACCGGGCAACCACTTTGGATAGACCAGTGTAAGCGGGCCCGGCGCCGCGGGAATTTCCAGACGCGCATGAAAGATGCGGCGCGGGGCATCGCGTAAGTCCACGGTGATCCGGATCGGGGGCTTGGCGTCGCCAGCGGCCAGGGAAGCAGCGCACCAGACGATGAGTGCGAGAAGAGCTATTCCAAGAACGAAACCGTGACGCGGCTTGCGCTGCATACCTGATTCCTCCACCAATGCGCAAAGCGCCCGCGAGCTTAACACAGTTCGTCACTTCGCTCGGAGTGGGTCGTTCGTTTCCCGCTGCGAGCCTGTCCGTGGCTGGTGGAAACTTTGCTAGAATCCCTGCGGCCTGAGGGAGCGGCAGTGTCCAAGCTCGCAAACATGCAGGAAGCCACGAGCCGGTTCGTCCATGACGGCGACACGGTCGTGATGGAAGGCTTCACGCACTGGATCCCCTTCGCCGCCGGTCATGAGCTGATCCGCAAGCGCCGCACGGACCCCACGCAGGAGCGGCGCATCCTGCGCCAGGAACTGACGGCTGAGGCGGCCGCGAAATGACCCAGGCGCTTTTTCCCCGCAGCTTTCGCAAGACTTATCCCCAGGCGGTTCGCGGCGAGGGCTGCTACGTCTTTACCGCTGACGGCAAGAAATATCTGGACGCAGCGGGCGGAGCCGCCGTGGTGAACATCGGCCACGGCGTCGCTGCCATCGGCCGGGCCATCGCCGAGCAGGCGGCGCGGCTGGCCTTCGCGCACACTTCGCAGTTTCACACCGAGGTGGCCGAGCGCCTTGCCGAACGCCTGCGCCGGCTTGCCCCGCCAACCTATCGTGAGGCCGGCCGAGTGTACTTCACTTCGGGCGGCTCGGAAGCCACGGAAACGGCGATCAAACTCGCGCGGCAGTATTTTGTGGAGCGTGGCGAGCCTTCCCGGACGCGCGTTGTCTCTCGCTGGCAGAGCTATCACGGCAGCACGCTAGGCGCCCTCGGGGTGAGCGGAAACCTCCGGCGCCGCGCGCCCTACGCGCCGCTGCTGCCGGACTGGGGACACATCCCGCCCTGCTACTGTTATCGCTGCCCGCTGGGTCTCGCGTATCCGGATTGCGAAGTGGCCTGCGCGGACGAATTGGAAAAATTCGTCGCAGGCGTCAGGCCTGAGACCGTAGCTGCATTTATTTTCGAGCCGATTGTCGGCGCCACACTCGGTGCAGTCGTGCCGCCGGAGGGATACGCCCAGCGGCTGGCGGAAATCTGCCGCCACCACGGCATTCTGCTGATCGCCGACGAAGTAATGACCGGAATGGGCCGCACCGGGAAGCCCTTTGCGGTGGAGCATTGGGGCGTTGCGCCGGACATGATCCTAGTGGGCAAAGGCGTGGCCAGCGGGTACGCGCCGCTGGGCGGGGTGCTGGTGGCGCCGCAGGTGGCCGAAGCGATTGCCCGCGGCTCGGGCGCCTTCGAGCACGGCTTCACCTATCAGGCGCATCCGGTGGCCATGGCCGCGGGCCTGGCTGTGCTGGACTACATCGAGCAACACCGGCTGTTCGAGCGCGTCGCGCCTGCGGGGTGCGAGTTGCTGAAGGCGCTCGAGCCGCTTTCGGCCAATCCCCATGTCGGCGACATCCGCGGGCGCGGTCTTCTGGTCGGCGTCGAACTGGTCAACAATCGCGCGACGCGCGAACCGTTTCCGCGCCAGGCCGGCGTCGCGGAAGCTGTCCGCCGGGCGGCGCTCGACGAAGGGGTCACCACGTATCCCATCCAGGGCTGCGTGGACGGAGAGTGCGGCGACCACATTCTGTTGGCGCCGCCGTTCATCGTCTCGGCGGACGAAATCCGGGAAATCGCCCGGGCGCTCACTGCGGCGATCGTGCGTGCGGCCCCATGATTGCCGGCACTCCGCAAGGATCGAGTGTTCGATGTAGCGGCGGGCTTTAGCCCGCCACGAATCATGCGCTTGAAGATGAAACCTCTAGGCGGCCAGGAGCCAGGATGACCAAGAGCCGAAGCGGTTGGTTTGGAATTGCCGCAATGACGGCCGTGGTTTTCACAGCAATTATTTCGCTCGCCGCTTCGCCGCAAGACCACCCAGATCAAAAGGCGCAGCAGCGCGCGCGCCCGCAAGCGCCCAAACAGGCACCCGGACAAGCAAATACTTCCGGGATGTTGGGCTTCTCTCCATCGGCGGCGCAGGCCGAGCAGCGACTCGAAACGAAGTTCAAGGCTATTCCTTCGGCCGAGGAAGCGCGCAAGCAGCATCGCTTCCTTACCTCGGAGCCTCACCCGGCGGGCTCCGCGCGCAACAACGAGCTGGCCGAGTATGTCGCCGAGCAGTGGCGGAAACAGGGCTGGGAAGACGTCATCATCCGTCGCTACGACGTGCTCCACTCCGCCCCGCGCGAAGTCGCCATCCAGATGGTCAGCCCGGTTCAGTATCAACTGGGCCTGCGCGAAGACGTCTATGAGGCCGACCCGGACACGAAAAACCCCCGCGTTCATTCCGCCTATTTGGGTTTTTCAGCGTCAGGCGAAGTCACCGCGCCGGTGGTCTATGCCCACAGCGGCAGCCCGGAGGATTACGAGCTGTTGCGCCGAAACGGCATAGACGTGAATGGCAAAATCGTTCTGGTGCGCTACGCGATGCCCTACAGCTATCGCGGCTTCAAGGCCTTGACCGCCCAGCGCGAGGGCGCCGCCGCACTGCTCATCTATTCCGATCCCGCCGACGACGGCTACGCGCGCGGGAAAGTTTTTCCCGACGGCCCCTGGGGGCCTGAGAGCCACATCCAGCGTGGCGCGATTACCTACGACTTCATGGTGCCGGGAGATCCGCTTACGCCGGGCTGGGCCTCGCTGCCGGGCGCAAAGCGAATCCCCATCGAGCAGGCTGTCTCGGTGCCGAAAATCATGGCCGTGGCCATTTCCTGGCGCGATGCCAAGCCGCTGCTCGAGCACTTGGACGGCCCCGCAGCGCCGAAAGACTGGCGCGGCGGCCTGCCCATCCAGTACCGCCTCGGTGGCGACGCGGTTCGCGCGCACGTCAAGGTGGACATGGACACCAGCATCCAGCCTTATTACGTGGTCGAGGCGCGCATTCGTGGCGCGGAGCTCCCCGACGAGTGGGTGGTTCTCGGCAACCACCGTGACGCCTGGGAGTTCGGCGGTGTGGACCCGTCGAGCGGGACCGCTTCTATGCTCGAGCTTTCGCGTGCATTCGGCGAGCTCAAGCGCCAGGGCATCCGCCCGCGGCGCACGCTGGTGATTTGCAGTTGGGACGGTGAAGAGTACGGCCTGACCGGCTCGACCGAATGGGGCGAGCAGTTCGCCGACGAACTGAAGCAGAAAGCGGTGGCCTATCTGAATGTGGACTCTTCGGCGTCCGGGCCGAACCTGGTGGGCGATGCCGTGGCGTCGCTGGCGCCGCTTCTGGTGGAGGTAACGCGCAGCTTGCGGGACCCCTCCGGCAAGAGCCTGCACGACGCCTGGAAAGAATCGCGGCAGCGTGGGGGAAGCTTGCGTCGGCCCGTCAGGGACAGCGAGCTGGTGAACACGCGCATCGGCAGCGGCTCTGACCATACCGTGTTCCTCAACTTCCTGGGCCGGCCGACCGTTGGTTTGCAGTTCGACGGGCCGTACGGCGTGTATCACTCCATGTACGACAATTTTTACTGGATGAATCACTTCGGCGACCCCGGCTACCGCTACCATCAACTGATGGCGCAACTCTGGGGCGTGCTGGCGCTGCGGCTGGCCAACGCCGAAATCCTGCCGTTTGATTTCGCGTTCTACGGCGACAACATCCGCAAGTTTGTCGCCGAACTGACCCGCCGCAACCCGCTGCAGGAGAAGGGAAAGCCTGAAAAGATGGACTTGCAGCCGCTGCTCGCTCGCATCACGGAGTTTGAGTCTGCCGGGCGACGCCTCAACGTGGCTGTCTCGCGCGCGCTGGCTTCGAGCAAACGCGACGCTGCCCGCGCTCCGCACCTGAACCAGCAGCTCATGCAGGTTGAAGCGAACTGGCTCAATCCCGACGGCATTCCCGGCCGGCCATGGTTCAAGCACATCCTCTATGCCGCGCGCTACACCTACGCCCACCTGGAACTTCCCGGGTTGACCGAAGCGGTCGAAAAAGGCGACTGGAAACTGGCGCAGGAGCAGGCAGTGATACTCGAGAACGCACTCGCCAGCAATGCGGCACTTCTGCGCGACGCCCGCGCCCAATTGGAGAAGTAAGATGAGAAAGCATCTCGCCAGGATTGTTGCCGGCATGCTTTTCAGTATGGTGTTGCTCGCGCCGCCGGCGGTGGCGCAGTCCAAGCCGCGCGCGCGTGACCTCGGCGTGCCCTTCGAGGGCACGCCCGGCCCGCTCAATGCCATCACGGACGTGAAAGGCGTCGAGGTCGGCCACAGCACGATCATTTCCGGCGAAGGAAAGCTGCACGTGGGCGCGGGCCCGGTGCGCACCGGCGTCACCGCCATTCTCCCGCGCGGCAAAGACCCGGACAGCCGGGTCTTCGCCGGCTGGTTTTCGCTCAACGGCAACGGCGAGATGACCGGCACGACCTGGGTCGAGGAATCCGGCCTGCTGCAGGGCCCGGTGATGATCACCAACACACACAGCGTCGGCGTCGTGCGCGACGCCGTGGTGGCCTGGCGCGTGCGCAAGGGCAAGCCCGATCCGGAAGGCTACTGGTGGTCGCTGCCGGTGGTCGCAGAGACCTGGGACGGGTTGCTGAACGACATCAACGGCTTCCACGTAAAGGAAAAGCACGCCTTCCAAGCGATCGAGACCGCAAAGTCCGGCCCGGTCATCGAAGGCAGCGTCGGCGGCGGCACCGGGATGGTGTGCAACGAATTCAAAGGAGGCATCGGCACGGCGTCGCGCCGGATAGACGAGAAGCAGGGCGGCTATACGGTCGGCGTGCTCGTGCAGTGCAACTACGGGCGGCGCAGCAACCTGCGCGTCGCCGGCGTTCCGGTGGGCCTCGAAATTCCCGAAAACCCCGCGTATGGCTCGACCTCGCAACCCGCCAACGAAGAGCTGGGGTCCATCATCATCGTCGTGGCCACAGACGCGCCGCTGTTGCCGCATCAGTTGAAGCGCCTGGCGCGCCGCGCCGCGCTCGGCCTGGCGCGCAACGGCAGCATTTCGGGCAACGGCTCGGGCGACATCTTCATTGCATTCTCGACCGCCAATCCGGAAGCGGCCAGGACCGAGGGGATCATTCCGGTCAGCATGCTGCCCAACGACAGGATGGGTCCGCTATTTGAGGCGACCGTGCAGGCCACCGAGGAGGCTATCATCAACGCGATGGTCGCTGCGGAAACCATGACCGGCGCGGACGGACACCGGGCCGTCGCGCTGCCGCACGATCGCCTTCGCGCGGTGCTGAAGAAATACAATCGCTTGGCGCAGTGAACGGTCCACGCGGTCGCAGGGAAACTGCTAGGCCCCGTCGCAATTCTCTCTCAGGAGACGCTTGACAACTCCGCCTCGACCGGGCAAATTCTCACTCGCATCGCACTGGCTTCGCGACAACTCAAGCAACCGGGAGGCAATCTAATGGTACGCCGGTATCAGCTCGCGATTCTGACTACCCTGCCACTGGTTCTGACTCTGGCACTGGCCACTCATCGCAGCTTCGGCCGGAACGTACCTCATGCAAGCAACGAGAAAACAAAGAAGGATGCGTCGAAAGAATCGCATGCACGCTTGGCGCGCGGACGTTACCTGGTTGAAGGGCCCATGCATTGCTTCGAGTGCCATTCCGACGTGGACTGGAAAACTCCTGGCGCGCCCGTCCGCCCCGGCAAGAAAGGGAGCGGGGCACCGTTCCCTATGGATGTGGGTTTTCCTCTGAATGTTCCCAATATCAGCCCGGACCCGGAGACCGGCGCCGGGAAGTGGACGGATGAGCAATTTGCTCGCGCCATCCGCGAAGGGATCGGCCACGACGGCCGCAGGCTGTTTCCGCTCATGCCCTACATGAACTTCCGCGTGTTGTCCGACGAGGACCTGGCCGCGGTGATTGCTTATGTCCGCTCGATTCCGCCGGTGCGCAATGCGGTGCCCGCCACGCCGCTGCCTGAGCCAGTGAAGAACAGCCTGCCACCGCCCGCTCCCATCACCGCTCCGGTGCCGCCGCCCGATTTCTCCAATCCCATCAAACGCGGCGCGTATCTGGTGACCCTCGCGAATTGCGTGACCTGCCACACGCCCGTGGACCAGCAGGGTCTCCCGCTGCCGGGGATGGAATTCAGCGGCGGTTTCATTATGAAGGGGCCCTGGGGTGAAGTGGCCAGCGCGAACATCACTCCGGATGCGTCGGGAATTTCGTATTACAACCAGGCGCTCTTCCTGCAGGCCCTCCGTACCGGTTACGTCCGCACGCGCAAGCTGAACTCGATCATGCCGTGGGGCCACTTCCGGAGCATGACCGACCAGGATTTGAACGCGATCTACGCCTACCTGAGCACGCTGCCGCCCGTCGTCCATCGCGTGGACAACACGGAGCCGCCCGCGCTCTGTAAGAAGTGCGGCGCCAAGCACGGCTACGGCGACCGGAACTAGCTTCTGCGCCCTCGCCACGTCGCGCGGGTGAGGGGCGGGCTGAAGTCCGCCGCTGCACTCGCTGACCTCATCGTTTTCCGGCGATGCCAACGAGCACTTCGTAGAGCACCCGCAGACCCTGCCGGTAGGCTTCAATGCTGATGCGCTCGTCCGTGCCGTGCGAGGTGTTGGCTTCTTCCGGCGTCGAAACAAACGGACAGAAGCCGTACGCAGCGATGCCGAGTTGCCGGTAGGTAGGACTCTCCGTTGAACTGGCCAGCAGGCGCGGGGTCACGCGCGCCCGCGGGAAATGTCGCGCGATTACCTTCTCGAACACCCGCCACAGCTCATTATCGACCGGCGAGGCCAGAGAGAGGGCTGGCGTCAGAATCGGCTGCACGTCCATCGCAGGATCGCCAATGACTTGGCGCAGCTCACGGACAAACTTCCGGGGATCCTCGCCGGGCAGCAGGCGCACGTCCAGCTCTGCAGTCGCTCCGGCGGGAACGACGTTGGTCTGCGGTCCGCCCCGCAGGACGGTCAGCGTGATCGTATTGCGCAGCAGGTAATTCCAGTCGGGGTTGGAGGTTACGCGCCTGCGAAAGGCCGGATCGCGCAGCGATCTTTCGAGGTGGCAGAAGAGCTCGGCCTCCCGCGGGCGGCGCACGCGCGCCTGCTCGCAGAGCTCGCGCTGGGCTTCGGGCAGCACACGGAGCGGCGTTTCGTAATTGACCACGCGCGCCAGGGCGCGCGCCAGGCGATGCGTCGCGGCGTCGCGCATCGGCACAGAGCCGTGTCCGGCTTTGCCGCGGGCCACCAGGCGCAGCCAGAGCGCAGTCTTCTCCGCCACGTCTACGCCCCAGAAGGGCACGGCGCCCTTCTCGAGGATGTTCTCGCCGCCCTCGTTGACCAGATACTCGGCGCCCTCGAGGAGCTCGCGCTTGTGTTCAACCATCCAGGCGGTGCCGAGCGACTTCACCTCCTCGTCGGCCACCGCCAGAAAGATGACGTCGCGGGTGAGCGGAACGCCTTCGCGCTTGAGCGCGACGAGCGCCATCGCTTGCAGCATCCCTTCCGACTTCATGTCCTGCGCCCCGCGGCCGTAGAGGCTGCCATCGCGCGTCTCTGCGGCGAATGGCGGCACGCTCCAGCTTTTCGCCTCGGCTTGCACTACGTCGGTGTGATTGAGCAGGATAATCGGGTGCTTGCTGCCATCGCCGCGAAGCCGCGCGTAGGCGTTGGCACGGCCCGGCGCAAACTCGAAGACCTGGCATTCGATGCCCTCGCGAGTGAACAGCGTGCAGAAAAAGTCCGCGGCGCTGCGCTCGTTGCCCGGCGGATTGCTGGTATCGATGCGGAAATACTCGCGAAGCAACTCTACCGCGCGCGTTTCGTACGCCGGCCAGTCGTTTTGCGCGGCAGACGCCGGGGGTAGGAAGGCGAGGCCGAGCAGGACGGAAACGCAGAAGAGAGACTTGCAGGCGCGTGGTAGAGGGGAACCGCGCAGGCTCGGCGTCATTGGCTCAGGCCGCCAGCGTCGCAGTCTTTCGCGGCGGGTTGAAGAAGGGCAGCGGTACAATCGTGGCCGTCACGCGGTGGCGCACGGCCTCCACGGTCAATTCCATCTGTAGCTTGCCGCCCTGCTGCGCGTGCTCGCTGGCGACGCTGGCCAGCGCGATCATGCGTTTCAGCGTCGGCGACCACGTCGTCGAAGTTGCCTTGCCCACCTGCCTGCTGCCCTTGTACACCGGCACGGCGACGCGCGAGGCCACGCTAGGCACCTGCGGCGGAAGGCCGATGTCGTCGTAATGTTGCTCCACCTCCGTCCAGTCAATCTCCAAACCGACCAGTTGCCGCTTCGGCCCGCGGCGGTTTTCCTCGATCAGTGCCGCGCGGCCAATGAAGTGTTCCTTCTCCAGATGAACCATTCGCCCGAGGCCGATCTCATAGGGCGAGTATTTCTGCGACTCGATCAGCGCCTTCTTGCTGCTGCTATAGTCCACATCGATCAAAAGCAGCCCGGCCTCGATCCGGGCGACGTCGAGCGCGAGCATCCCCGCGGGATGGATGTCAAAGCGCCGCCCTTCGAGCATCAGCTCGTCCCAGACGCGCACGGCATCGTTCCACGGAATCCAGATTTCGTATCCGAGGTCGCCGGTATAGCCGGTGCGCGAGATATCCACGGGGATTCCGGCGATCTTTCCGCTGGTAACGCGAAAATACTTTAGTTTGGTGATCTCCGCCTCGGCCACCCTTTGCAGGATTTTTTCCGAGGTTGGCCCCTGCAGCGCCAGGGCCGCCACGCGCTCGGAGATGTCTTCGATGGCGACGTCCAGCCCCAGGGCGTTCTGCCGGAACCAGCGCAGGCTGGGGTCGGCGGCGGTCCATCGGTAGGTGTTCTCCGCCAGCCGCGAAATCGTGCCGTCATCCACCACTTTGCCCTGCGGGTCGCACCAGCAGCAGTAGATCACCTGGCCCACGGCCACCTTGTGGATGTCGCGCGCGATGACGCGGTTGACGAACTTGGTGGCGTCCCGGCCGGTGACCAGGTATTTGAAGAGCGGGGTGACGTCAATCAGCGCGGCCGCATTCCGGATGGCGTTGTATTCGTGTTCGTGGTGCGTCTCATAGACGCTCACCGCGTAATAGCCGGACCACTCGCGATAGCTGAGGCTCTCGCAGAGCCTGAGGGTTCTCTCGTGTACTGCGGTTCCGATCGGCATTCTCCCGCCTCCTGATGACGTCTCGCTGCGGCCGGATTATAGTGGCCGCGCGGGCTGGTCACAAGCGATGCGCTTGTGAGCGATGCTGATGCTGGATAGAATGTGCGGTCATTTACGTGGCGTCGTTTGCTTCCGTGCGCTGCGAGAAACTCCGGAAACTCGATGAGCACCCGGTACGACGTGATCGTGATTGGCGGCGGGCACAATGGCTTGGTCAACGCCGCCTACTTGGCCCGCGCGGGGAAGAAGGTCCTCGTGCTCGAGCGGCGGCACGTCCTGGGCGGCGCGGCGGTCACTGAGGAAATTTTCCCCGGCTTCAAGTTCTCCGTATGCTCCTACGTGGTCTCCCTGCTCCGCCCGGAAATTATCCGGGAGCTGGACCTGCCGCGTCACGGCCTGGAGATCCTTCCCCTCGACGGCACATTCACGCCGATGCCGAGCGGCGACTACCTGTGGCGCGTGAATGACCACGCCAAGACGCGCCGCGAAATCGCGCGCCACTCGCGGGTTGATGCCGAGGCTTACGAGGAATTCGGCAAGGCCATGGTGGCGATGTGCCGCTTCGTCAAGCCCATCCTCGCAATGTCGCCGCCCGACCCGACCACACTCCATCCCCGAGACCTGAGGAAACTTTTCGTGCTGGGCCGCCGCTTCCAGGCGCTCCCCTCCGACGACAAGTACGCGCTCATCCAGTTGATGACCATGAGCGCCGCCGATTTTCTCGACCAGTGGTTCGAGACCGACGTGCTCAAGGCCACCATGTCCGCCTCCGGGATCATTGGCACGTTCCTCGGCGTGCGCTCGCCCGGCACTGCGTACGTGCTGTTGCACCACTACATGGGCGAAATTGACGGGGCGTTTCGCTCCTGGGGCTTCAGCCGCGGCGGCACGGGCGCCATCTCCGAAGCGATTGCCGGAGCCGCGCGCGAAGCGGGCGCCGAAATCCGCACCCAGGCGCCGATCGCGCGCATTCTCGTCAAGGGCGGGCGCGCGAATGGTGTGGCGCTCGAGAACGGCGATGAAATCCTGGCTGACATTGTCTCTTCGAGCGTGGACCCGCACCTGACCTTCGTGAAGATGATCGAGCCCGATGAGCTTCCCGGTGAATTCCTCGACGAGGTGCGTCGCTACAAATTCCGCGGCTCCTCCGGGAAAGTCAACCTGGCGCTCGACGCCCTGCCGGACTTTCATTGTCTGCCCGGACCGGGCTTGCATCTGCGCGGCGCGATTTCGATTTCGCCCGCCGTCGAGTACATGGAGCGCGCCTACGACCAGGCCAAGTACGGCAATTTCTCGAGCCGCCCGTACATCGACGTCGTCATCCCGAGCCTGACCGATCCTTCCGTTGCGCCTCCCGGCAAGCACGTGCTCTCCTGCTTTGTCCAGTACGCCCCCTACAAACTGAAAGAGGGCACCTGGGAGGAAAAGCGTGAAGCCTTCGGCGACGCGGTGATTGAGACGCTGGCCGAGCACGCGCCCAACATCAAGAACATCATCGCCGGCCGCCAGGTGCTCACTCCGCTCGATCTCGAACGCGAGTTCGGCCTGACCGAAGGCAACATCTTTCAGGGCGAGCTTTCGCTCGAGCAGTTGTTCTTTCTGCGTCCGGTGCCCGGCTGGGCGAAATACCGCACGCCTATCGAGAACCTCTATCTTTGCGGCTCGGCGACGCACCCTGGCGGGGGCATCATGGGCGCGCCGGGGCGGCTCGCGGCGATGGAGATTCTCAAGGGTTGGAAGAAGGGGAAAAGCTGAGCGATGTCTGCGGCGCAAAGCATTGTCATCATCGGCGGCGGGCACAACGCCCTGGTCACCGCGTTCTATCTCGCCCGCGCCGGGCACAAGCCTGTAGTGCTCGAGCGCCGCGGCACGGTGGGCGGCGCCGCGATCACTGACGAATTCCACTCCGGCTTCCGGTGCTCGACTCTGGCGCACACCACCGGGCCGCTGCGTCCCGACGTTGCGCGGGACATGCAACTCGAGCAGTTCGACCTCCAGATGATTTATCCGGAGCCGCGCCTCTTCGCGCCGTCTCTCGACGGCCGGGCGCTGCTGCTGTTTTCCGACCCGGCCAAATCCGCCGCCGAGATCACCAAATTCTCGGCGAAGGACGCGGAAAGATACGTTGAGTTTCACGGCGTGCTTGGCCGCATGGCCGCCGTCCTCAGCCAGGCGATGACGATTACTCCGCCTTCGATCGACCACCCTAGCGCCGAAGACATGTGGAACCTGCTCCAGACCGGTCGCGGGTTCCGCAGCCTGGGCAAGAAAGACATGTTCCGCCTTCTACGCTGGGGCCCGATGGCGGTGGCCGACTTGGTCGCCGAGTGGTTTGAGACCGAGCTTCTTCGCGCCACGCTCGCCGCGCGTGGGATTTTCGGCACTGCGCTCGGGCCCTGGTCGGCCGGCAGCGCTGCGGTCTTACTCATGCGCGCGGCTGCCGATGGCGATCCTGCGGGACCGGCGGCGTTCCCGCGGGGCGGCTTGGGCGCCCTGACCAAGGCCATGGCTGCGGCCGCGGCGCGCGCGGGCGCCGAGATCCGCACCGGCGCTGAGGTCGCCCAGATCCTGATCAAAGGCGGCGCAGTCAACGGAGTTATTCTTTCAACCGGGGAAGAAGTCACAGCGAAAACGGTCATCTCGGGCGCCGACCCGCGGCGCACGTTCCTGAAGCTGATTGATCCGGTACATCTCGAGCCGGATTTCCTCGGGAAGGTGCAGCATTACCGGTGTCTCGGCACTGCGGCGAAGGTCAATCTGGCTCTGGGCGGCCTGCCGTCGTTTACTGCGCTGCAGGGAGCGGCAGCGGGCGGCTGGGGCGCCAACCGCGCCATGTCGGGGCGGATTCACATCGGGCCGGAGATTGATTATCTTGAGCGCGC
This sequence comes from Terriglobia bacterium, assembly GCA_041493955.1. Taxonomy (GTDB): domain Bacteria; phylum Acidobacteriota; class Terriglobia; order Acidiferrales; family UBA7541; genus QHYU01. The sequence continues at coordinate 612 of JBGPZW010000068.1, read as the reverse complement.
CTTTGACGCTTCCAAGTACGGCGACTTTTCGCCGTGCCCATATCTCGACGTCACCATTCCGTCTCTTTCTGATCCCTCTCTGGCGCCGCCCGGCAAGCACGTAATGTCCATCTACATGCAGTACGCTCCCTTCCGGCTGAAGCACGGCGACTGGCCCAACCAGCGCACCGCGCTGGGCGACGCGGTGGTCCGCACGCTGGCGGCCTACGCGCCCAACCTGCCGGACCTGATCCTCGACGGCGCAGTGATCACCCCGCACGACCTCGAAGAAACTTACGGGCTCACCGGCGGCCACATCTTTCACGGCGAGCTGGCGCTCGACCAGCTCTTCACCATGCGCCCGCTGCTCGACTGGGCGCGCTACCGCGCCCCGTTGCGCGGCCTCTATCTGTGCGGCTCTGGCACACACCCCGGCAACGGCCTCACCGGCGCTTCGGGCGCCAACGCCGCCCGCGAAATCCTCAAAGACCTGCGCTGACCTGCGCCTTGTCCCGCCGGGCGACCGCACAGTACAATGGCGCCAGCGCCCTCATAAGGAGGTCTGCACATCATGGTGACTGCTGAAGTGACACTGAAGCGCGGCGAATTCGCCAACGAGCCGCTCACGGATTT
>JBGPZW010000171.1:0-6860 GCA_041493955.1 Terriglobia bacterium | reverse complement strand
CGCTGGGCCTGCCGGAGAAGGGCATCGTCTCCGACGCCGCGCGCGCGACCACGGTGAAGACGCGCATCATCGCGCGGCACCAGCAGGTGGTGCGCGTGGACCGCGAGAAGCGCGCGCCGCTCGGCAAGGAAATCGAGGAGCGGCTCATCCGGCGCATCAAAGCGGCGCTCGAGTCGCTCGACGCGCTGGTGGTCTCCGACTACGACAAAGGCGTCATCACCGACGCGCTGGCCGAGCGCGTGCTCACCGCCTGCCACAAATGGGGCGTGCCCGCGTTCGTCAAGCCGAAGACTTCGCGCCTGTTTTCCTATCGCGGCGCGAAGGCCGTGCTCTGCAACCGCCACGAAGCCGCGTTTTTCGTCCAGCGCAGCGCGCTCAGCGACGAGCAAGCCGTCGCGCAGGCCGGCCCGGAGCTGCTGGCGCGCTTTGGATGTTCGGCGGCCATCATCACGCTGGGCGAGAGGGGCATGAGCGTCTTTGAAGAGGGCGTGCGCGAGCCCTTCCACATTCCCGCCACCAGCTTCGAGGTCAGCTACGCGCGCGTGGGCCTGCCCGGCCGGGCCCGCGGCGCCACCGGCCGGCAGGTGTTCGACGTCACCGGCGCGGGCGATACTGTGCTTTCCACCCTGGCGCTGGCCATGGCCGCCGGCGCGCCGCTGCGCGAAGCCGCCGTGCTCGCCAATGCCGCCGCCGGAGTCGTCGTCGGCAAGCTGGGCACCGCGACGCTCTCGCCCGCCGAGCTTCTCGCCGCGGTCAGCGACCTCTCCTGAGCGCGCCTTCATCCCCACCCTTCATGCCGCCCGGTGTACTCGCGCCGCGACACGGGCCATACGCGCCGCGACGATGGGTTGGTGTAGCGGCACGCTTTAGCGTGCCATTTGTACCGACCCGGCCTTGCCGGGGCGGGTTGCGCTCTTGCCGGCTGGTTTGGTTGCGATGTCATTCCGAGCGCAGCGATCGAGGATTCCGGCCTTGCCGGAAGGAGTCCCTCGGAGGGATTCCTCGGTCGCCCGCAAGCGGGCTCCCTCGGAATGACAGCACAGGGCTCGTGTGGCGGCGCCCTGAACTTGTCCCCAGTGAAGTCGAGGGAAGGCGCCATTTGCACCGTCCCGGCCTTGCCGGGACGGCAAGCGAGACGTGACGCCGGCAGAGCGGCATGGGCAGGCCTAATAAATTCTATATTGACAGCGAGTTAATCAGGCCGTAAACTGATTGACGAAAGAGAAGTGTCTTCAGCCCGGGCGGCTCCGCTCGGGCGTTTGTGTTTTTGGCCCTGCCGCGCGGTACGACGCCACCTGCCGCGACGCGGGGCTTTTTTGTTTCCGGCCCCGGATCCACAGGCCATGCCCGCACAGCGCGCGTCCGGCGAGCGGTGGAACATGGCCGCCCTGCTGGTGCGCGCGGGCTGCACACTGCGGCGGCGCAACCGTGCCGACTGCGCGCACTGCACGGGCCGCTCGCGCGCGACCGTCTCCTACACCCCTGAAGTGGCCTTCTGCCATCGCTGCCGCTGGAGCGCCAGCCGCATCGCGTTGATCCGTGAGCTGGGCCTGACCGAGAGCAGCGCCGCTCCGGAAGCGCGACACGCGGCGCAGCAGCGCGCCGAGCGCGAGGCGCTGCTCGCCGCGTTTGAAGTCTGGCGCGCGGTGCGCATTCGCGAACATTCCGACCGCTACCGCGCACTGGGCCGCCAGGCCGTGTGGGCGCGCGAGGTCTTGCGCAAGTTCCCTGACTGCGAGCCGGCCTGGGAGGCGCTGCGGCGGTTCTACGCTGCGGAAGCGAAACTCTCCCGCGCGCTCGATTTCCTGACCTTCGCCAAAGCCAGCGACTGGCTCGAACGCGACGCCACGCCGGCGGAGGTTTTCCAAGCCTGGAGGAAGCATGTTGCGAAGCGCTGAGCACGATGAAATCCTGCGCCTGCTGGAGCAGGAAACCGCCCCGCAGGCGGCGAGAAAAATCCGCACCTGGGCAGACATCCCCGACCTGGCCAGCCTGCCGGACCTGCCGGTCACGTGGCTGGTGCCGGGGATGATTCCTCGGCAGGGCGTAATCCTGCTGGCCGGAGAGAGCGGCAGCTACAAAACCTGGCTGGCGCTGCTGCTGGCCAAAGCCGTGGCCGCCGCGGGCAGTTTTCTGGGGCGCGCGTGCGCCGGCGGCGCGGTGCTCTACCTCGACCGCGAAAATCCCTGCGCGGTGGTGCGCGAGCGGCGCGAGCTGCTGGGCATTGACTCGCGCGGCAGCTTCAAGATCTGGGGCGTGTGGGAAGAGGATGCGCCGCCCGGCATCGGCGACGCGCGCCTGCTGGAAATCGCGCGCGAGCAGAAGCCCCTCATCATTTTTGATTCACTGATCCGCTTCCACAGCGCCGATGAAAACTCGGCCAGCGAAATGGCGCGGGTCATGGCCGACCTGCGCGCCCTGGCCACCGCCGGCGCGGCGGTGGTGGTGCTGCACCACAAAGCCAAGAGCGAATCTTCGCGCTACCGCGGCAGCTCCGATATTCACGCCGGCGTGGACGTGGCCTTCACGCTCTCGCACGACCGCGACGCCGGCTTCGTGCGCATGGACTGCTTCAAGAACCGCCTGGCCGAGGAGTTTTCCCTTACCCTGCGCCCGGAAATCGAGGAGCGCGGCGACTTCGGCGTCACCGAGCCGCCGGCGCTGGTGCGCGCCCGCGAAGAGGTCGCCCACATCGCCGCCATCATCCGCTCCGAGCCCGGCCTGAGCCAGATCGAATTGATTCGCCGGAGCGGGCTGCGGAAGGGACGGTTGGCTGCCATCCTGCGCCGGGAAGCCGGTCGCCTCTGGCGGATCGAACCGGGGGTGCGTAACGCCCTAAACTACTACCCGCCGGAATTGGGTGCCGAAGGGATAGAAATTACCCCGTATGGCGGCTAAACCGGCGGTCAGGGAGTGGCTCAGCTGCCCCCGGTATATACCGGGGGCAGCTGGCCCACTGCAATTCGTCCCAGCGCAGCGGCCTGTTAAGCGGGAAGCTCGCGAGAGCCGAGTTGACTGCTGTCATTCAGAGGGAGCCCGCTGGCGGGCGACCGAGGAATCTCTCCGAGGGGTTCCTTCCGGCAAGGCCGGAATCCTCGATCGCTGCGCTCGGAGTGAGCTGACCCCTGCCCATCGAGCACTACGGCGGGAAGCTGAGGGATTTATCCCGGGTCTCGACCCAGAGGCGCACTTCTTTGGTGCGGCGATTCTTGACCGTGTCGCTGTCCGCGGGGAAGGGCTGGAAGGGACTAATCTCCACGACGACGATCACGCCGCTCCCGCCTTGCGGTGGGGCCTGAACGCTTTCGATTTGGTAGCTCTTCACCGGGCCGTAGTAGCCCGCGGATCCCCAGTCATCGAGGAAATCCCGAAACGTGTAGCTGGCCGAAGGTTTCCAGAGCTGGTAGGCGCGCGGCATGTCGCCGGCGACCAGGGCATCGAAAAAGCGGTCGGCGGCGTGCTTTTCCGGATAAAACCGAACCAGGTACCACACGCCCCAGGTCACGAGCAGGGCGAAGACCACGCCGGTAATCACGTAGCGGCGCAGTTTCGATTTCGGCTCTTCATGATCCGAATCCAGCAGGCCCACGTCGGACCTCCCTTTTGCCAGCAATTGAACTTGTGGCGGCGCGCCACTAGATCTGGCGTTTGAACAACGCGATGCACGCGCTGATCAGCACCGCCGAAAACCCTAACAAAACCAGCACGTCGAAGTAAATGCCCTCGATCCCGGTATTCTTCAGCAGCAGATTTTTCAGCGCGTGCACCACGTAGGTGAACGGATCCACGATGGAGATCCATTTCAGCCAGACCGGGAAACCTTCGGTCGGATAGATCGCGCCCGAGGGAAAGAAGAGCAGCGTATTGAGCACGCCGAAGATGGCGCGGGGCACCAGCGGGTCGTTGACGCGCACCATCACCAGAAACATGAAGCTGATCATGGCCAGCGAGGCCGAGGCGATCACCACCATCAGGTAGAGTAGCCGCACCGGGTCCCAGATGCGCTCGATGCCGGCAATCATCCCGCCGATGATGGTGATGGTCATGCCGGCCATCAGGCCCTTGAGCGCGCCGGCCAGGTTCAGCCCCAGGATCAACTCGGCTTTGTGAATCGGCGTGACCAGGTAGCCTTCGTGCAGCCCCCGCGCCTTGTCGTCAATGAACACGATCCCGCCGCCGATCATGGCCACCACGAAAATAGCCATGGAGACCGAGCCCGCGAGCAGGTACTTGATGTACTCGATGTAGGGATAGACCTCGACGACCTGCAGGTCCACTTGGGCCGGCAGCCCGGCGCGCACCACGGGCGCGTTCAGGTCGTTGACCACTTGCTGCATGCGCTCGAGCAGCCCGCTGGTCATGAAGTTGTCGGTGTTGTCCTCCACAAACGCGAGGCGAGGCCGGTTGCGCTGCAGCACGCGGCGCGAGTAGTCCTGCGGGATGTGCACCACCGCGCGCACGAAGCCCGCGCGCAGGTCGGTGACCGCGCTGTCGAGCGAGTTGTACTCGAGGGTGCGAAAGGTCTGCGGGCCGGAGGCAATCGAGGCCAGCCGCTCGCGCACCACGCGCGACTCGCTCGAGCGGTCTTCATCCACCAGGGCGATCTTGACACCGCGGATCTGCCCGCCGAAGGCGTAGCCCAACACGATGAGCTGCATCAGCGGAAAAATCATCGCGCTGATCATCAGCGCGGGGCTGCGGAAAAACTTGCGCATGTCGCGCTCGATGATGGCCATGATGCGGTACAGCTTCATGCCCTGTGCTCCGTGTGACGGCGAAGATCTCGTTGCGCGAGCGCTACTTGTAGAGGTGGCTCACGTCGTAGAGCAGGCCGGCGTGCGCGGCGTCGCGCAACTGGCGGCCGGTGTAGTGCAGGAAGACGTCGTCGAGCGTGGTGCTCTGCACGGTGACCTTCCGCACCGTGACGCCCCGCTGCCGCGCCAGGTCCATCAGCGCCCCGACCGTTTCCGGGCCGTTGTGCGAGGCCATGTGTACGACGCCGTCGTGCTGTGTAACGTCGGCCACCTGCGCCAGGCCGCGCATAGCGTCGAGCCAGTCCGCGGGCGCGCCCTCAAACTCGGCTTCGACCACGTCGGTGCCCAGGATGCTGTCTTTCAGCTTCGTCGGCGTGTCCAGCGCGACCAGCTTGCCGTGATCCACGATGGCGATGCGCTCGCACAGCCGGTCGGCCTCGTCCATGTAGTGCGTGGTCAGCAGGATGGTCAAGTTGGCCTGCTGCTTCAATTTGTTGATCATCTCCCAGACGTTTGTGCGCGAGACCGGGTCGAGGCCCGTGGTCGGCTCGTCGAGGAAAAGAATCCGCGGCGAATGCACCAAGCCGCGCGCGATCTCCAGCCGTCGCCGCATGCCGCCGGAGAAATTGCGCACCAGCTCCGTGGCGAAGTCGGCGAGGTCCACCGCCACCAACAGGCGCCGGATCAGCTCCAGCCGCTCGGCGGCGGGCACGCCGTAGAGCTTGGCGTGGATGGAGAGGTTTTCTTCGGCGGTGAGTTCGGGGTCGGAGGTCAGCGCCTGGGGAATTACGCCGATGGCGTGGCGCACGCCGTCCGCCTCGGCGGTGATGTCGTACCCGGCCACGCGCGCCCGGCCGGAGGTGGGCGGGGTGAGCGTGGTGAGCATGCGGATCAGCGTGGTCTTGCCGGCGCCGTTGGGACCCAGTAGGCCGAAGACCTCGCCCTCGCGCACCTCGAAGCTGACCTCGTTGACTGCGACCAGGTTGCCGAATCGTTTGGTGAGCCGTTCGACTTCAATCGCGTTCATGCTTGTTTGCCCATCTCCGCTTCCGTGCGAGGCGGGATTCGGTGTCATCCCGAACGAAGTGAGGGATCTCTCTGAAAGATTCCTCGCTGCGCTCGGAATGACATTACAGGTACCCCGCTTCGACGCGTCGGGGCGTGATAGCTCCCGCAGCGCCGGCTTCCAGCCGGCGGCTGTCACCCACGCAGGTGGCGCCAGAAACCGCCGGCAAGATGCCGGCGCCACAGGACCTGCGCGGGCGTTAGCGGGACGCGCTGCTCCAGCGCGCCAGCCAGCTCTTGCGATTCGCCGGCGGCGGCAGCAGGACCGTAGCGGTCATGCCGGCAAACAGCCGGCGGCCTTCGTTCGGCACCGCGACCTTGATGGCGAAAGTCCTGATGTCGCGCTTGGTGCGGCTGACGTCGCGCTGGGTGGCGAACTCGCTTTCCACGCCCTTGAAAAAAACCGTGCCCTCGATCCGCTCGCCCGACGGCAGGCGCACCTTGAGCTTCTGGCCGAACTGGATGGAGGCGGCGTAGCTTTCCTCGACGCCGGCGCGCACCCAGAGGTGGTCAATATCGATGATGGTGATGATCGGCGCGCCCACCTGCACCACTTCGCCCTGCCGCGCCACCCGCACCGAAACAATCCCACCGAGCGGCGCGAAGATTTTCGTGTAACCGAGGCGCGTCTCCGCTTCGGCGTTCGACGCGCGGGCCTGCTCGAGCTGCGCGCGTGTGGAAGCCAGGTCGCTCTGCTGGACGTCGAGCTGCCTGCGGTTGGCGCGCGCCACGGCGACTTCGGCCTCCTGCGCCTTCACCTGGTCTTCGAGCGATTTGACTTTGGCCTGAGCGGCGCGGAGGGCGGCATCGGCGCGGTCGCGGTCCTGCGCCGAGGCCACGCCGCCCTCGAACAGCCCGAGGGCGCGCTTGTAGTCCACCTCGGCGCGCCAGAGGTCGGCGCGAGACTCCTCGAGCTGCGCGTGGGCGGCGGTGAGCGTGGCTCCGGCGCGGCGGAGCGCGGCGTCGGTCTGCTCGTTGGTCCAGCTCCAGGTGTGCTGCACTTCGCCGACTTTCGCTCGGAGGCTGCGGGTGTTCGCGGCG
>JBGPZW010000141.1:0-8558 GCA_041493955.1 Terriglobia bacterium | reverse complement strand
CTGCGCAACGCCGCGCTGGGCGACACCTTCGTGCGCCTGCTGAGGCACGCCGGGCACCGCGTCGAGGTGCAGAACTACATTGACAACACGGGCGTACAGGTCGCAGACGTTGTCGTGGGTTTCGTGCACATGGAGAAGAGGACTGCGGCGGACGTGCGGGGGCTCGCCGCTCAACCACGATTCGACTATCACTGCTGGGATCTCTATGCGCGGGTCACACAGTTCTATGCCGAAGATCCCGGCCGGGAAGCCCTGCGCGGAGAGACCCTAAAGGCCATCGAAGAAGGGCGCGGGACCACAGCCGAGATCGCTGAGCTCGTATCCACCGCGATAGTGCGGTGCCACCTGCGCACAATGGAGCGCCTGAGCGTCGAATATGACCTGTTGCCGCGCGAAAGCGAGATCCTACGCCTGAAATTCTGGGACGCCGCCTTCAAACAATTGAAGCAGCGCGGCACAATTCGCCTGGCCACTACGGGCAAGAACGCCGGCTGCTGGGTGATGCAGATGTCTGCCGCGGCGGAGGGCTCGAAAGACGCTTCCGGAGCGGACGAGGATTCCGGGAACGAGGACGTGAAGATCATCGTGCGTTCCAACGGCACGGTCACCTATGTCGGAAAGGACATCGCCTACCAGCTTTGGAAATTCGGCCTGCTGGGCCGCGATTTCCACTACCGGCGATTCCACACTCACCCGCGCGGGCACACCGTCTGGGTGACCTCGGCCGAGGGGGGCGAGAGCGGCGCGCCCGCGTTCGGCAAGGCCGATCAGGTTTACAACGTCATTGACTCGCGTCAGTCCAACCTGCAGACCGTGGTGGTCGCCGGCCTGCGCGCGCTGGGCTTCACTTCGCAAGCCGACCGGTCAGTTCATTTCAGCTACGAAGTCGTGGCACTCACGCCGCGCTGCGCGGCGGAGATGGGCTACGAACTTTCTCCAGACGACGCCAAGCGGAGCCACGTCGAGGTGAGCGGCCGCAAGGGCCTGGGCGTCAAGGCCGACGACCTGCTAGACCGCCTGGAGGCCGCTGCCCGCGCGGAGGTGGACCCGCGCCATCCGCAGTCGCCCGAGGCCGAACGCGAGGACATCGCGCACATCATCGCCGTAGGCGCGCTGCGCTATTTCCTGCTGAAGTACACGCGCTCGACGGTCATCGCCTTCGATTTCAAGGACGCCCTGAGCTTCGAGGGCGAAACCGGTCCCTATTGCCAGTATGCCGTTGTCCGCGCGCGCAACATCTTCCGCAAACTGCGCGAGCAGCAGCCGGGGTTTTCACTCGAAAAGCAGCAGCCTGCCGGCCCCGAGAAGCTTGCTCAGCTATTGGCCTCGCCGGAGGGCGCCGACCTCTGGGAGCTGACACTGCTCGCAGGCTCGCTGGGCACCCAGGTGGAGGCGGCGCTTGGCGCTCAGGAACCCGCTTTCATCGCCAAGTATGCCTTCCAGCTCGCGCAGGCCTTCAACAACTTTTACCACAAGCACCACATCCTCTCGGAGGAAGACCCCGGTAAGAAAGCCTTCCTCCTTGAGCTGACCTCGGCGATTGAACGCCAGCTTGTCCTCGCCCTACAACTGCTGGGCATCGAATCGCCCGAAAAGATGTAGGGACCCCAGGCGTCGATTTGGGAACAACACTTGATCGGCGTGGGGACCTAAGCAACCAAAGAAGCGGCCTGAAGGGGAGGATTACTCGCCGAGGAGGATCTTGCGAGTTTCCGGCTCGCTCGAAAGTTTGACCAGCGCGAGGACGAGGTCGCCGGCCTGAAAGCTGGTGTCGCCGCGGGGCACCACGGCATCGCCGTCGTGAAACACCGCGACGATGTTGCACGCCGCCGGGAAAGTCATCTCCCGCAGCCGCTTGCCGACCACGGGCGAGTTCGCGTCCAAGCGGTATTCCATGAGTTCGAGCTGCCCAGTGTGGAGGTCCAGCACCTGGCGAATGCGCGCCTGCGGCAGTTCGCTCTGAATCACGCTGGCGATGATGCTGGTGGAGCTCACCGTGATGTCCACGCCGAGCAACTGCATGACGGCTTCATTCTGGGGATTCTTGACGCGCGCAATCGTCTTCGGCACGCCGAACTGCTGCTTGGCAAGCTGACAGGCGATCAGGTTGTCGTGATCGTGATTGGTGACAGCCACGAAGACGCTGGCGCGATTGGCCCCGGCGCGCTCCAGCACCGCGGTCGAAGAACCGTCGCCGAGGATGACCGGGCAATCCACCTGATGAGAAACCAGATCGAAGATCTCCTGGTTGGACTCGATGATGGTCACCTCGATGTTGTTTTCGAGCAGCGCGCGCGTCAGGAAATAGCCCACCCGCCCGCCGCCCACGACGATCACGTAGATCGGCCCGGCGGCTTCGCCGCGCACCGGCGGGGCCGGAGACTCAGCGGCGTGGCCGTGGACGCGCTTCCAGACCTCGGAGAACTCCGGCGGCGGACTTTGCATGAGCTGGCCGACAATGAATTCCGCCCCGGCGACGGTCAGGGCCATGGTCTCAATGCCGGCGGCGCGGTAGCTGGGCTCTCGCGCGGGGTCATATACCACGGCCATGACTTTCGGGATGTGGAAGACCAGGCGCGCCACCTGCGCCACCATCAGGTTGGTGTTCTCATCGCGGGAAAGGGCGAACAGCGCGGCGGCGCCCTCCGCGCCGGCTTCGCGCAACACGTCGGGGTCAATAGCGTTGCCGGAGACGAATTTGACGGCGGGATCGAGGCCGTGCTGCTGGAGCTGGGTGCGCTCCTTGTCGATGACCACGATTTCGTGGCTGCGCGTGTCCAGGTGCTTGACGACCTGGGCGCCCAACCGTCCATACCCCACGACGAGAATGCGCATATGCAGGTCTCTGCCGCTGCGCCGGTTAGGGAGTGACCGGCGCGCCCGAATCGAAATTCAAGACGAAATTCACCAGCGTACGCACGCCGACGCCCGACGCGCCGCTGGCGGCCCAGGGTTTCGCTTCATCCAGCCACGCCGTCCCGGCAATGTCCATATGAATCCACGGCGTCTCGCCGGAAAACTCTTTCAGGAAGGCTGCGGCGGTGATGGCGCCTCCGCCCTTGCCGGTGCTTGTGTTCCGGATGTCGGCGATGGTGCTCTTAATCATCTCGCGGTATTCGTCGTCGAGCGGCATGGGCCACATCTTCTCGCCGGCGGCGCGCGCGCTGGCCAGCAGCCGCTCAGTAAATGCAGTGTCGGAACCGAACACGCCCACGTTCACGCTGGCAAGCGCCACGACGATCGCGCCGGTGAGCGTCGCGGCGTCCACCAGGTGCGTGCAGCCGAGCTGCCGGGCGTAGGCCAACCCGTCGGCCAGGACCAGCCGCCCTTCGGCGTCGGTATTGATGACCTCGATGGATTTCCCGGACATGGCGATCTGCACGTCACCGGGCTTCTGCGCGCGGCCACCGGGCATGTTTTCGCTCGCCGGGACCACCGCAATCACTTTCACGGCGGGCTTCAGCTGCGCCAGGGCCCGCATAACGCCCAGCATCGTGGCCCCGCCGGCCATGTCGTACTTCATCTTCTCCATGTCCGCGGCCGGCTTGATGGAGATTCCACCGGTGTCAAACGTGATGGCCTTCCCGACCAGGCCGAGGACCGGAGCGCCCGCGCGGGGCTGCGCGGGCGTATAGGTGATCACGATCAGCCGGGGAGGCTCAGCGCTGCCCCGGGCCACCGAGAGCAGCGCGCCCATCTTGAGTTCCTCAATCTTGTGCTCGTCCAGGATCTCGATGGCCAGCCCCGCTTCGCGGGCCATGGCTTCGGCGCGTTCAGCGAGCATCCGAGGCGTGAGGCGGTTCGAGGGTTCGTTCACGAGCTCGCGAGTGAAATTCTGCGCTTCGGCGACGATTCGCCCGCGCGCGATGGCACTCTCGGCCGTGCCGAGGCTGGCGGCATCAAGTCCGGCTAGGACCGCTGCTTCCACCGGCTTACTGTTCTTTTTTTCGGTTTTGTACTTGTCCGACTCAAAGTCGGCAATCAACAGGCCCTCGGCGATGGTCTGGATCGCCGTGGCGCTGCGGTCGCTTTCTCGCGGGAGGAAGGCCAGCCGGTCGATCTTCCGCGCCTTCAGGTGGCGCAGCGCCGCGCCGGCGAGCCTGCGCAGCTCGGCCCCTGTGAATTTTTCCCGCTTACCCGCGCCGGCCAGCAGCAGCCGCTGCGGTGTCAGCCCGGCGACGTAGTGCAGCAGCGTCATTTCGTTTGCCTTGCCGGTGAGCTCGCCGCTCGAAGCCAGCTTGCGCAGCGCACCTGCGGCGGCCTGATCGATCTCGGCAACTACTCCCCGGATCGGATCGTCTTCCTCGAAGACATAAGTAACCAGAGCGGGAGTCTCCAAGGCGATAGAAGGCCGGGTTTCAACGGTGATCTGCATTTGTCCTCGTCAGCGTCGTCGGGATCGGTAGATGGCTTCGTTGGCTTCGCGTTTGGCTTCTTTCTCGCGTTCCGCATGGCGACGGTCCCAGTTCTTCTTGCCCTGTGCCAGGGCGATTTCGCACTTGGCGATGCCGTCGCGGAAATAGATCCGGAGGGGAATTAACGTCATGCCTTTCTGCTCGGTCTTGCCGGCGAGCTTCCAGATCTCCCGCTTGTGCAGCAGCAGCTTGCGGGGTCCCAGGGGCTCATGGTTGAAGGGGCCACCGGGCAGGTACTGGGAGATATGGCAGTTGAGCAGCCAGACCGCGCCGCCCCGCACGGTCGCGTAAGCCTCGCGGAGATTTGCCTTGCCCTCGCGCAGCGCCTTCACCTCGGTGCCCACCAGCACCATCCCGGCTTCGTATTTCTCCAGGATGTGATAGTTGTAGGAAGCGGCGCGGTTTTGGGCGACAACTTTCTCAGCCGGTTTCTCTGTTTTCTTTTGCTTTGCACTCACAAACAGCTATCATAGCCGCCGCGCATACCCGGAGGCAAGGCGGGTGTCTTGCCTCCCTTCGGGTCGAGTGCTATATTGGCGCGGTTTCGTCCCCGCGCGGAGCGTATTATGTCCAGACGATTTCTGCCGTTGGCCGTTTTGGCCTGTGCCGCGCTGCTTCTGGCTGCCTGTCCGAAAGGAAACCAGGACTTCAAGGCGGGCCGGCAGGCAGAAGCATTAAAGGACTACGATAGCGCTTTGGACTACTACGAGCGGGCCCTGAAGACTGATCCCCTCAACACCGAGTACAGACTCAAGACCACCCGCATTCGCTTTGAGGCTGGGCAAGCTCACGTCCGCGCGGGGCAGAAGCTGCGGGACAAAGGAGAGCTGCAACTGGCCCTGGTCGAATTTCAGAAAGCCATCGCCATCGACCCCTCGAGCGCCATCGCTGAGCAAGAAGTCCGCAAGACTCTGGAGGTTATCTCCGCCCGCCAGGCCGCCGAGGCTGCCGGCGCTCCACCCGCGCCGCCCCTGGAAGAGCCCAAGCTGGCTGAGAAACCTCCGGAGCTGGCTCCGATTTCCCGCGCGCTGATTAACTTGAAGATGACCAATGACGCGCGGCTGGTGTTTGAAACCATCGCCAAGCTGGCCGGGCTGACCGTGATTTTCGATCCGGATTTCCCTTCGCGGCGCATCACCACCGAGCTGACGAACGTTACCCTGGAGCAGGCGCTGGACATCGCCGCGCTGCAAAGCAAAGCCTTCTGGAAGCCGGTGACCAGCAACATCATCTTCGTCGTCCCCGAGCAGCCGCAGAAACGCCGCGACTATGAAGAGCAGGTGGTGCGCACCTTTTACCTTTCCAATACCCTGCTGCCGCAGGATCTGACCGAAATCGTCACCGGCCTGCGCCAGTTGCTCGACCTCAAGCGCCTCCAGCAGGTGAACTCACAGAACGCCATCATTATCCGGGACACCCCGGATAAGCTGGCCCTGGCCGAAAAGCTCATCCGCGACATTGACAAGGCCAAGCCTGAGGTGGTCATCCAGGTGGCCGTGCTCCAGGCGCGCCGCGACCGCATGCACAACCTCGGCATTCTGCCCGGCAGCAGCAGCACGCTCGCCTTTACACCACGCAGCTTTGGCAGCACGCCGGCTGCCGGCGCCTCAACCACCAGCATTCCGCTCAATAAGCTCCCGCCTTCCAGCGCTGATTACAGCCTCACCCTGCCCGGCGCAGCCGCCACGGCTCTGATGACCGACAGCACAACGAAGATTATTCAGAACCCGGAGATCCGCGTGGTGGATGGCCAGGCGGCCAAGCTGCGCGTGGGCGACCGCGTTCCGGTGGCGACGGGAAGTTTCCAGGCCGGCGTAGGCGTGGGCGCCATCGGTGGAGCCGGCGCCGGCATTGTGAACCCGCTGGTGAACACGCAGTTCCAGTACATCGACGTGGGCGTGAACGTGGACATCACTCCGCGCATTCACCCCAACCACGAGATCAGTATGAAGATCGCCATCGAGGTTTCTTCGGTCACCGGGCGCGTGACCATCGGCGGCATCGAGCAGCCCATCATCAGCCAGCGCAAGATCGAGCATGACGTCCGCCTGCAGGAAGGCGAGGTCAATATCCTCGGCGGGCTGATCGATCGCACGGAGACGAAATCCCTGACCGGCTGGCCGGGCCTCGCGCGGATCCCGTTCCTGCGCTACTTCTTCTCTGGAGAGACGGTGGACAGCGCGGAGAATGAAGTTCTCATCATTCTGGTGCCGCGAATTGTGCGCCTGCCGCAAATCAGTGCGGCCAACCTGCGCAGCATGAGCTCCGGGACAGAAACGACCGTGCAGGTCCGGCGCGAAAGCGAAATCCAGGCTCCGGCCCCCGCGCCCACCCAACCGCCCGCCGGAGGAGCCGCGCCACTTGCCCCGGCCGCAGGAAACGGTATGGAGGCGCCACGCACAGCGCGGCTGCGCTTTGAACCGGCAAGCGTCACCCTGAAGCCCGGCGAGACGACCACGATCGGCGTCGTCGTCGAGGACGTCAAGGACCTGTTCTCCATCCCCATGCTGCTGCAATACAATCCGGCGGTCATCTCCGTCGAAGAGGTGCGCCACGGCGGCTTTCTCTCCGGTGGGACGCAGGAAATCGCCATCGTCCAGCGCATCGACAAAGAGCGCGGCCAGGCCATCATCTCCGCCACGCGCCAGCCGAACACTCCCGGCGTGAACGGCACCGGGACTCTGGTGGGGATTGTGGTGAAGGGCCTGGCGCCCGGCATTTCCTCGCTCGCCATCCTGCAGGTCAACGGGCGCGACTCGCAACAGAAGGCCATCCCCCTAGTAACCGGAGAAGCATCCATCCGGGTACAATAGCTTGCTCCGCAGTATAATGAGGGACGTGGGGAAACGGAGACAATCCACGATCGCTCAGGCCGGGATGACCCTGCTCGAGCTCATCATTGCGTGTTCCATCCTGCTGGTACTGGCCTCGGCCGCTCTGCCCATGGCCCGTGTCACCGTGCGGCGGCAAAAGGAGACAGAGCTGCGCCGCGACCTCCGCGAAATTCGCACGGCCATTGACCGCTACAAGGACATGGCCGACCGCAACCTGATCCGGGTGGAGCTGGGCAGCGAGGGCTATCCGCCGGACCTCGAAACGCTGGTCAAGGGGGTGCAACTCGGCGCCGCGAACGATCGCCGCGTCCGCTTCCTGCGCCGGATTCCCAGCGACCCCATGACCGGGCGCGCCGAATGGGGACTCCGCGCCGTGCAGGACGATCCCGACTCGACCAGTTGGGGCGGCAAGAACATTTTCGACGTGTACTCGCACTCGATGGGGATCGCGCTTGACGGCACGAAGTATTCGGACTGGTAAACGAATGCGCATGGCGGCCAAATTGCGAGGTTTGCCTGATACGCACCCGGGCCCGGGCGGCTGGCGCGCGAGCGCGCTGGCGCGAGCGGGCTTCACCCTGCTCGAGTTGATGATCGTCATCACCATCATCCTCATCCTAATCGCCATGGGGGTGGGACGGTACGAGCGCTCCGTGCTGCGCGCCAAGGAATCCGCGCTCAAGCAGGACTTGGTGGTGATGCGCCAGGCCATCGAACAGTACACACTCGATAAGCAAGTGGCGCCGCAATCGCTCGACGACCTGGTCACGGCCACCTACTTGCGCGAGATTCCCACTGACCCGATTACCCGCCGGAAAGACTGGCGAGTGGTTTACGAGGACGTGGTGCTCAGCCCTGAGCAGTCGGGCACAGGCATAAGCGACGTCCACTCGGCTTCTGAGAACGTCTCGCCATTCGAGAGTACACCCTACAGCTCCTGGTAAACCTGCCGCGAAATCAAGCCAACTGTTTCCGCTAGCGCTTGCTCCTTGTGTTCTTCTTCCTCTCTGTCATCGCGCACCCTTCGCGGAGCTTGTCGTGAGCGAAAGCGAAGGGCTCAGGAGAAACTCGGCGGGGAATCCTTCCGTCCTTGGGCCCTCGAACTAGCTTTTGGGGATCTCAGCGGATAGCTGAGGCGGGACTTGGATTGAGGTCGTGGGGGACGTTGTCAGAACTCAACGCGATCAACTTCTCAGGTCAGCCGGCGTAGTTTGACGATTGGGCGGGACTCCGATACTATGTGCGTGCGGGGTGGAGCAGCCTGGTAGCTCGTCGGGCTCATAACCCGAAGGTCGCCAGTTCAAATCTG
>JBGPZW010000114.1:0-11600 GCA_041493955.1 Terriglobia bacterium | reverse complement strand
TTTGTTGAAAAGCCTAAGGATTGGATTTTGCGATGAGCTGAACCGAGACACAACCGCCGCGCCCCACCCTCTATATATGGACACCGGTTATTTGAAACCCGCTGGTTGGCTCCGGGGGAAGCGATGCGGAGGGTAGGACTACAGTAAGAACTAGCAACTCAGGAGAGCAGGAAGTTGCCCATGCCACTAATTTTGGTTGCCGAAGACGAACCCGCCATGCGTAGGCTCTTGCGCGAACGCCTTCAAGACGCCTATGAAATCATCGAAACCGGGGAGCCGGCGGAGGCTCTCGCCCTTGCCGTGAAGCACCAGCCCGCCTGCGTGCTGCTGGACCTGATGCTCCCAAAGTACACCGGGCTGGAACTGTGCCAGACCCTGGCCTACCACAGTGTGACCCGGCTGATTCCCATCCTCGTCATCACCGGCCAGCCGGCCGCGCTGTACAAACAATTCTGTTTGAATCTCGGCGCGAAAGACTACATCGAAAAGCCGGTGGACTTTCGCTATCTGAGGACGCGTTTGGAGCAGGTGATACAGGAGAGGCAACCACAGCGACGGAGCGACGTCCGGATTCCGTTGAGAGTCCCGCTGAAGCTAAAAGGGAAGGACACAAGCAGAAAGGAATTTGAGTTGTTCACCGTCACCGAGAATGTCAGCGCGGGGGGATTCCTGTGCAGCTGTTCAGCCGATCTGCAGGAAGGTGCCACCGTGGAGGTGTTCTGCGTGGGCGGAAATGAGGTCCAAACGGGATCCGCGCGAGTGGTCCACATCCAGTGGCGTAATACACAGTTGCGGCAATATGGCTTCCAGTTCCTTGAGAAGCCTCGTGGCTGGATCCTGCGTTAGCGCTAGGAGCAGTTTAGCTCTGTTAGCGTAAAGGTAATAAGTGCCGGGGCTTGCTAATGTAGGTCCACCTGCCACCTACCGCATCGACGTAGCCATAACGCTGCGAGAGGCAGAGTATCGAGACTGGAAGGCTTGCTTCTCTCCGGGGTGTCCCTCGATAAGAGCGAAGGGTGGGAGGAATCGGAAAAGAAGTGGCGCGCCCGGAGGGATTCGAACCCCCGACCCTCTGCTTAGAAGTCAGGGAGTCAGCACGTATCGTCTGCTTAACCAGCATTACAAAACCCTGTTAGAACGCGTGTTTTTGGTGTATAGTGCTCTCCGGTTTACCTGACAGAGGGCCGGAAGTTTACCCGTGGTTACCGCCTGAGGTAAACCCGGGGGTAAACCCGATGCGTGAGAAACCACTCAACCTGAACTTCACCAAGAGGGCTATTGAAGGGTTAGACCCAGGCGCGAAGAAGCGCCTGGTGTACCACGACGCCCACGCGCACGGCCTATGCCTGCGCGTCGAGGCGAGCGGGCACAAGAGCTTCGTCTGGTTCCGCAAGGTCAACGGACGGCCCACCTTCAAGCACATCGGAAAGTTCCCTGACATCTCCGTCGAGAACGCCCGCACCAAGGCGGCCGAGCTCAACTCGAAGTTCGCCCGCTGGAAGGCCGACGCCTACGACGGCGACAACCCGTTCGAGAAGCGTCGCGATCTCACCCTCTCCGCCGTGCTGGAGGACTACCTGGCGCGGCACCTCCAGTCTCACGCGAAGAATCCCGACCGGGCTACCAAGGACGCTCGCTGGCAGTTCGAACGCTACCTTTCTCGCTGGAAGAATCGGCGTCTGGGCTCGGTTCGTCGCCAGGACGTGATCGCGCTGCACGGCGAGCTTGGCGAGCGCAGCGGGCACGTAACAGCCAACAGAACGGTCACGTTCCTTAGAACGCTCTACAACTGGGCGCTGAACGAGATGAGCTGGAGCGGAGAGAATCCGGTGAAGCTGCACTTCAAGTTCTTTGCCGAGCAGTCGCGCACCCGGTTCCTCCAGCCCGATGAGCTGGCGCGATTGTTCACCGCCCTGCGAGACGAGCCGAACCGCGACGTGCGCGACTTCGTGATCATCTCCTTGTTCACCGGCGTGCGCCGATCAGACACCTTGGCGATGCGGTGGGAGAACGTGAGCTTCGAGACCACCACCTGGCTGATCCCGAACCCGAAGAGCCGCGTTCCCTACCTTGTGCCTTTGCTCCCTGAGGCACTCGAAATCTTGAAGGAGCGGAGGGAAAGCAGCGGCGAGAGCCCCTGGGTGTTTCCCGGCAAAGGCAGAACGGGACACCTCGCCGGGCTCAAGCGCGGCTGGAAGTCTCTGCTTGCGCGGGCAAAGATCAGCCAGCTGCGCGTTCACGATCTGCGCCGCACGCTAGGGAGCTGGATGGCAACCGGTGGATCTTCGCTGCCCATCATTGGCAAGATGCTGGGTCACCAGTCGACCGGAGCGACGGCGATCTACGCCCGGCTCGATTTGAACGCGGTGCGCCAGGGAATGCAAACAGCGGCGCGGGCAATGCTTGGCGCGGGCGAGAGGGAGCCGGAGACCAAGCCGCGGAGATCGCGGCGACCATGAAGAACTATTATCGCGTCAATCTTGCTTGTTTTCAACACTTTAGACATTTGGGCCGAGGCGTGCTTTCAACCTGAGTTATAATGTGTTCTGTTCGCCCGCAAGCCGGTAGCGGATGAGGAAAAGGACCGGAGCTTCGGAACCGGCCATGGTTCCCACGGCCCCAACACGAGGGCCCCTCAGATAGAGCAAGTCCTTCTACTGGGACATCGCGCAGAATCAGGAGTTTGGTGCGCGCAATGTCTCGACCCTCCAACGACATCCAAAGTTTCAACGAGATTCACGCAGCTGGTCCCTGCGTGGATGACCCTAACGGGTCCGCGCACCACAAAAGGGGCGCACCGTCCGAACGGCGGTGCGCCCCTCTCCTAATCGGAGCGCGCCGATGGCCGGCCTTGATCTTCCTCAACTTTTGATCCCTAAGGAAGTTTCAGCGCTGCTGCGCGTAAGCGAGGGCACGCTGGCGCAATGGCGCCATCACAAGCGGTACGCGCTCCCGTTCGTGAAGATCGGGCGCGCGGTGCGCTATCGGCCAGAAGACGTGGCGGCGTTCATGGAGAAGGGGGCGGCGCGGTAGCTGTAGCTCCAAAATCGAACCGGCCGCCGCGGCAAACCAGGCGGACTTCTCGTAAGGAGCAACATGCCTAGACACAAGATCACTGCGGTTTGGCCAGACGGATCGAGCTTCCACGTCACCAAGGGCGAAGCCCAACAGATTGTGGCTGACAACCTCGGGGAGTGGGACGGAGAGAAGACGATTCGGCTGAAGAAAGAAGGTTGGTCCGGAGGATCGCTCTCGCGGAAGGTTGGCGCGCCCCTGGCCGTGGCGGCGCAGCGAGGCGAACCCTGGGCCAAGGTTGCAGTTAGAGAAACGACGAGGAGGAATACATGAACAACGAGGACAGCATCCGCTTCAAGCAAATCATGCCCGCCGCTCCGGGGTGGACCCTCTGGATCTGCGTGCTGATCGAGAAAGACGCCGTTGAATTTCACAGCGAACCGCTGATCGGGTGGGGGCTCAGCATGGACGATAAAATCCATCCGCTCATCTTCAATGATTTCGAGCCGTCGATCGAGAATTGCGGCAGAACCGCCATGGTTTTCCGCCCCGGTGAAAAGCTGACCGACGCGGTGAAGCAGACGATGGAGGAAGAAGTTCGCGCCAAGGTTCAGCATAAAGAAGCGCGCACAGGGTGCAACCGCAAGCTGGTGCGGGTGAATTAGGAAGAAGCGATGAAGGAAGAGCAACTGTTGAACAGAAAGGATGAGGTCATCGGCGGGCTGAATCGGCTGATCGCCTTCCTTAACGCTAGGGAGGATGTCTTTCGTGACACAGGTGAGTATCTCGCTAGCTGGGTGAACCAGTTGCCGCGCCTTTCGATCACCCACAAGGAATCCGATCACCTGGATAGTCTTCGGGACAGGGCCAACTTTGCCGCCGATGTTTACGCCAACCTCTCGACCGCGGCCAGCAACAACCCGACAAGTGAGGTCAGAAAGGAACGTCTCTGGCATGGCAAGTCCCACCTCGACCGCGTCGTTGGTGAGATCACCCTGAGCATCAAGGGAATGCTGCGTCGGGACTATTGCCGGCGTCATGACTTGAGACCGTCAAACAGACGGTACTTTGCGTGCGCGCACGTTCTGCTTGATCAGCGTCATCCTAGCCTGGTGTCGGAGCGGCGCACTCCTTTTCTCGACGGGAGTGTTTCCTGCCGTCCACCGAGCGTTGACCACAACAGCCTATTTCGCCGCAAGGACGGGCCGCTTGTGTTCGTCAGCCAACCGTACGACCGCGTCGAGAGGCTCAAGCATGAACTCGAAGCGTGGACGGCGCGCTGGGGATTGACGTTTCGCCTCGCGCCGGAGGAGAGCTGGCACTTCCCAGGGCACACAATCCTATACGAGGTTCGGAAGGAGTAAACAGCAATGGACAAAATAACCCTGCTTAAGAAGTTGGACGCTATGCTTGACGAGGCGGCCCGCGCCCAGCTGTACGGGAGCATCGAGATCCAGTTCGCGAACGGACAACCCACCATCCTGCGCAAGAACAGCACCACAAAACTAGACGGAGGAAACACCCGTTATGAGCCCCAATTCGAATCAAGAAAACGCTAACACGTTCTTTCCACTCTATCGAGCCGATGACCCCGAGACGGGCGGCTCACGCCTCGCGCCCCTGCTGCGCTTCGACGACCCCGAGCAGCCTTGCTCATTCAATGACGCCGCCGCCATCGTGCTCTCCGGCGAAGCCGAGTCCGTGGGGGACAGAGACGGCGCCGTTCTGTACGACCGCAAACGCTTGGAGCATCTGGCAGACTTCGCCTGGATCTTCGAGGGCAACCCGAAGGCCCACTACTCCCGCGACGCCGACGGCAAGTACAAAGCGGTCGAGCGCGGCGTCAACCTGGACGATGTGCGGCTGCACCTGGAGGGCCGCGCGCCCAGCCTTCTTTCCATCCCGATCTTGCCGGACGGGCGATGCCACTTCGGCTGCCTGGATGTGGACCGCCACGCCGACGCTGACGAACCGGTGGATCACGTTGCCCTTGCAAAAAGTGTAACAGAGCATGTGCTTCCACTCATCGTCTGCCGGAGCAAGAACCCGAAGAGCGCCCACATCTGGTTATTTTTGAAAGAAGCTAACGGCTTTCCCGCCGTCACCGTCCGTCGCCTGCTGGAGCGGTACAGGCAGGTTCTCGGACTCACCGGCGAGGTGGAGGTCTTCCCGAAACAGGAGACGTTGAAGGAGGGGCAGAAAGGGAACGGACTCAACTTGCCGTACTTCGGCGCCGAACGTCACGCCTACGGCAAGGACGGCGAGGTGCTCGATCTCCCGGGCTTCATCACCTTTGCGCAGGAGCGACGGGCGTTCGGGCAGCTGCTGGCGCGCGAACTGACAGACGAGCCACCAGCCTCGGGCTACGCGCCCACCGCCTCCGTGGAAAAGAAGCATCCGCCGATGACGGTGAAGACGATCCGTGATCTCCACGCCAAGAACCTCGCCGGCCTGCGCGCGGCCCGTCCTGGAACCAGAAACGACACCTTGAACACCACGTCCTTCTTCGCTGCGCGGGCCTTCGCTGCGGCCGCGCTGGATGAAACCGAGCAGTCAATCAAGGACGTCATCCGCAAGGCCGCCATCGCCTCCGGGATGGGCGAGCGCGAGATCGAGGCCACCGGAGCGAGCGGGTGGACCTCAGGCATCGCCGAGCCGCTGAAGATCCAAAAGCTGCCTTTCAAGACGCTGGACGAGTACCTCTCCGACGCCGCGGAGAGCCTACCGTTCATCGTCGAGGGACTCATCTACAAGCGAGCGGCGCACCAGCTCATGGGCACGATCAAGGCGGGCAAGACCACCTTTCTGCTGCTCTTGATCAAGGCCACCTTGAGGGGCGAGGATTTTCTGGGCCGCAAGTGCGCGTCCACGAACATACTCTACGTCACCGAGCAGCCCCGCTTCACGTTTCAAACCCAGCTGCGTGACGCGCGGATGAACGAGGACCAGGAGTCGCTGCTTCGGCCGCCGGCATCGAGCCTCTACATCATCGACCTCAAGGACCTCGGCCTGCTGGGCTGGCCGGCCCGCGCCCAGCTGATCCGGGACGCGGCCGAAGAGGTGGACGCGGGTCTCGTAATCATCGACACGTTCATCCGCATCGCCCTCATCGACGAGATCGCGTCGGCGGGAGAGATCAACGCCGCAATCGAGATGATCTCGCCGCTGGTCGTGACGGACGAGCGCGGGCTGGTGCTAGGCTGGCACGAACGCAAGATGGGCGGAACCATCGTTGAGGCTGCTCAGGGAACGGCCGCGAGCGGCGGCGCGGTCGACATGCTCATACGTCTGCAGCGGCCAAGCGGCGAGAGGTTCGACACTCGAAATCGGCGCCTCGAGACTCTGGGCCGCATCGAGAACTGTTTCGAGGAGCCGGTCGCCATAGAGCTGAATCAGGACAAGACCGAATACCGGCTCGTGGGAATGGCGAAAAAGGCGAAGCGCGTCGAGGCCCAGCAGCAGGTCATCGATGCTCTTCCGAAGGCAGAGCCCGGCTGGACCGAGGCCGAGATCATAGAGGCCCTAGGGCAAAAAGCCGAGCGCGAAGGCTACAAAGCTCCGGCAAGATCAACGATTCGGCGCGCCCTGGACATCCTCGTCGAGGGTGGCCTCATCGTGCGTGCGGGGGAAAAGGGTGAGAAGGACGGTTTTCAGGGAGGTGGTTGCCGTTACTTCGCCCCGGATAAAGACCCAGCAGTTTCAGTGTCCAGAACATCTTCGTTTTGAATGGTGGACGATTAGGGCCAGCCTTTGTTTTTAAATAGTTAGCTCCTAATGTCCAAACTGAAAGTCGCTCAAAATCACTGGACATTAGATTGACCCCATCCCCAATCGTCCAGCGTCCACCCCTTAAGGGTGGACGATTAGGGGAGGGTCCTTGGACAGTACTTTGGAACGCCCCCGGACGTTTCATTGGTTCAACTGGATCTCGAAGGTATTTTGCGTCCGACCCCAAATTTCCCTTTACTTTTTGTCACATTTCGTTGTACAATTGTAGCTGACAGTCAACAGGGCTTTAGTGCACGGCCGCCGCGTGAACTCAGGCGAGCTTCTAGTTCGTAGAGTTACCCCGTAACACAAATCCCTCCCTGGAGGTCAACCCATGAGCGAAAGACGCGAAGGTGTATTGGTGCGCCTACCGCCCGAGACAAAGACCGCGCTCGAAGACCTCGCGCGCTCAAACCGAAGATCCACCTCCATGGAGACGCGCGTCGCCATCGAGCAGCATCAGGAGCGTGAGTCAAGCGGCGCGAAGTCCGCTGTCGACCGTAGTTAGTTCACACCGGGTATGGGGTGATGATTTCTAAACCGTTTCGTTTGATCACCGTCCGCCATGTAATTTTTACGCGAGACCAAAAACACAAAAGGGTTAAAACGCAAATAAACACGAAAGGGTTAAAACGCAAATGGACCAAAAAACAGAGATTGGTGAATTAATCGTCGAGGTGGAGCAGACTTTGGCCGTTTTCCAAGCCGGCCTGCGCGAGGCGATGGCCACACTCCGGAGCGAGCCGCTGGAGGTTGTGATGGAGGTGTTCCACGCCAACCGCTCCCTGATGGTCCGGAAGCCGAACCCGGCCTTGCGGCGGGTGCGCGAAATCCACGCCTCGATGCGGGCCCTCGAGCTGCGGTTGAAGAAGCTCCGCGTCGAGGAGCAGGCACTCGCGAAGGCGCAGAATCTGGCTGCCGAAGACAACCCTTGGAAAGAGTTCATCCCAAAGGAGCGGAAAAGTGAAAATCCCGAATGATGTTTTTTACTTCAAAGCTGAGGGTGAGGGCAACCGGTGCGACTTCTGCAGTATGACTGTCGCGGCGGGTGACCCCGGAAAGGACTACCTGTGCGAACCGTTCTCCATCCCCGGGCCCATTTCGGTAACGATGGACGGAGAGTGGTGGGCGTGCGCACCCTGTGCTGAGTTGATCGACGCTGACAACTGGTATGCACTGGCACAGCGGGCCGCGCAGCAGGTGGCCCCGGAGTTCCGTGATCGCTGCCTGGTCCAGGTGCGTGCCCTTCATCAAGAGTTCGCGAAGCATCGCAGGAAGGCGCAATGAATTGGGTCAACATCGGCCGGCGTTACGCGCGCGACGTGATCGAGGGTCACGTTCCTGCATGCGAGTGGGTCAAGCTCGCGTGCCGGCGATCGGAGCGTGATTTCGAGCGCTTTGCCGCGCCCGGCGCTCTCTACCGCTTCGACCAGGGCAAGGCCAACGCTGTTTGTGGCTTCATCTCCTCACTTCGCCACGTCCAGGATTCGATCGCGACCAAGGCCGGAGATCTCTTTCAACCGTTACCCTGGCAGGTCTGGCAACTCACCAATCTTTTCGGCTACGTGTGGACCGACAATGGGAAGCAGCGCTTCGGCCGGGCTTACACCGAGCAGGGCCGCGGTGGCGGCAAGACCACCCTGGCGGCGGGCATCGTGCTTTATAGGACGTTCGCCGCCGGCGTCCACGGCGCGCAGGCCACCTGCGCCGCCTCGCTCAGAGATCAGGCCAGACTCGTACTAGATACGTCACGCAAAATGGTGTTGCAGGATGACACGCTGCGCGAATCCCTGGGCCTCGAGGTAACGGCGAACGCGATCCTGCAACCCCGCACCAACTCGAAACTCTGGGCGCTGAGCGCGAAGGCTCTTTCGGCAGAAGGATTAAGCATCGATGTGGGAGTTCTCGACGAGGTGCACGCGCAACGGGGCCGCGCGCTTCACGACACCCTGGCGTCCGGCGCCGCCAAGAAAGAGAACAGTCTCTTCTACATGGTGACCACCGCGGGCGATGACTCCTCCGGCGTTGCGTTCGAGATCCACTCCTTCCTAGAGAAGCTGCTCACCGGTGAGGCCGAAGACGATTCCTATTTCTGCATGATGTCTACGATCGACCCCGGAGACGATTGGCAGACTCCCGAGGCATGGAGAAAGGCGAATCCCAGCTTGGGTATTTGCATCGACGAGCGCACCTTGGCCGAGGAGTGTAAACGCGCGCAGCAGATTCCCGGCGCACGCGCGAACTTCCGGACCAAGCATCTCTGCGAGTGGATTCAAAACGGCGGTGACGCGCCGTTCCTCGACGACCGCGCCGTAAAGAAGTGCTACGACCCCGACCTGGATGAGAAGCCGTTTGAAGGGCAAGCCGCCGCCTCCGCGGCAGACTTGGCCAGCAGGTTAGATTTGTGCTCGGCCTACCGCATACACTCCCGCCGAATTGACAAAAAGATTCACCACTATGCCTTTGGTCGGAACTGGCTGCCCGAGGCGCAGCGCACGGCGAACGTGAGTTACCCCGCCTGGGAGCAGCGCGGCGAGTTGGTGCTCACGGTCGGCACAACGACCGATCAGGACGTGATCGAAGCGTATCTGATCAATCAGATGGAGAAGTACCAGCTGCGGGACATTTCCTTCGACCCGATCCAATCGTCGATGCTGATGAACCACCTGGAAAAGAAGGGCGGAAAGATGATCGAGGTGCCCCAATCGGCAAAGTATCTCACGCCTGGCCTTTTGGAATTGCAGGAGGCCGTCGTCGCCGGCCGGTTCCACACGAATTCGCAAATCTTGATCTGGTGCCTGGGGAATCTTCGCGTACGCACCGTCGGCACGAACATGCTCCAACCCGTGCGTCCCGCCGATCGTTCGCTCAAGATCGACGCTGCGGTTGCCGTGATTATGGCCTTGCGCTCGGTCGCGGGGACGCCCCTCGACGAGTGGAAGACCGGTCCTAGAATTTTCTCGATCGATTGGTCCACAGGCACAATAGAAAATGTTTCTGAACGGGTTGAAAAGCAAATGGACGAAGAAAGTGAGGCGCTAAATGGGTAGCTTAACGTTTCACATGCAGTGGACCGAGGCGTCGACCGTCGGAATTTCTTCAGCAGACGATCTCGTCGTATTTGCATCTGTGAACGACGGACTTGTGCGGGACGTGCAGTGGTTCGCGCACGAAAGCGCGCGCGCATTTCGAAGCTGTCCTTATTGGGAAATCTGGCGCAAGAACGTCACGTTATTCAAGGAGGGCTTCAATTTCAACCGTGCACTCTACGACATGGCGCGTAACGCGAAATGGATCGCGCACGACCCGGTAGAAGTCGCCTTTGATGTAGAGGATCCCCCCCGGCTGGTGCCTGTTTCGAAAGCGGAGACGGAGGCGTGCGTGAGCCGTTTAGATCCCTACGTCCTCGCCTCCTTCACGGACGCGCCTCGCTTCAACCGTCTCACCACCATCCCGGGGAGCAAACCCTTCCTCGAGCGCGACCCGTCGAGCTCCGGCGCGATGCTGCGCTATTACTGGGAATCGTTGCGGACGGTTGATGGCAGGAAAACGTTAACGGGCCCCCTGGATCGCCCCGACACGATCTTCGCCCTGGCGCGCGCCCTGGTTGTCGAACGGCTGCACATCGACGAGGATGACGCCAGGGGAGCGGAGCACGATAGGTGGGTCGCGGCAGGCTGCCCCGGAAATTGGAATTGGACGGAGCAGAAGTAGTCATGAGGCTTCTCCCTTGCCGGCAAGCGGGCTGCGCTGCGAACGTCGAAGGCTACGGGTACTGCCCGAAACATAAGAGCGACAATGACCGAACGCGCGACCTGGTGCGGCAGCGCTACAACAATCGCAGCTGGAATGCAAAATGCGGCATGGCGCCCGCGGTGAAGGCCAGAAACCCCATGTGCCAGAAGCTGCACGTGGTCAACGGAAGGTTGGAGCGCTGCCACAACCCCTCCTACCTGGTGCACCACCGTTGGAGTCCGAGGGCCCGCCCAGAACTGTTTTTGTCGGTCTACGATGAGAAGCGCATCAGTAACCTCATCGCGCTGTGCGCGACCTGTCACCCAGCCGATGCGGGAACGCCTGATTGGGTCGAAGCACGAGACGGAGATCCTGTGCCGCCGGGCGGAGGGAACGGGAACTTCTTCGTTCGTACTGAATTCGAAATTCACCTTTAAAGGAGAAAATAAGTGTCCGAACGCACCAAGAAAATTAGAACTTTTCTGGACGAATCCTGGGAAAAAGCTACCGCACGCGCCCGAGAGAAATTCCCGGACGCGGAAGATAAGCAACCCGAACAGGCTCGTGATGCTTTCCGTCTAATGGGCATGGCGATGGTCGTGCAGAAGCAGATGGGGACCCCGATGACTCCTGTCCCTACCAAAAACCCCGTTCACATTGAGAAAGTTGAACTTGTGAGGCCGAGGCAGGTAGGCGCCCGAAGCCATGTTCACAGTTCTGTTCTCCTTAATCCGCACTCTGCGAAGTTGTCTTGGCACACGCGCGACCCTTCTCAGCGAAATCCTAGCACTCCGGCATCAGCTTCTGGTCCTGCAGCGTTCCCACGGCAACCATCGGCTCAAGCTCTCGGGGCCGGATCGAATTCTATGGGTTTGGCTCTCCCGGCTGTGGGCCGACTGGCGTTCAGCACTTCTGATCGTCAAACCCGAAACTGTAATCGCCTGGCACCGTAAGGGATTCCGACTCTATTGGAGATGGAAGAGCCGGAACCGAGATGGGCGGCCGTCGATCACACCGGAAGTCCGCAACCTAATCCGCAGGATGAGTCTGGCCAACCCTCGCTGGGGCGCTCCGCGCATTCA
>JBGPZW010000142.1:0-8502 GCA_041493955.1 Terriglobia bacterium | reverse complement strand
TCGCGAGAGACCCTGGCTACGCTCGCTGCGGATACCGGAGGCCGATCCTTCTTTGACCTTGGCGACTTCCGCGATGTCTTCCAGAAAGTGCAAGCCGACACGCCCGGTTACTACCTCGTCGGCTACTACAGCACGAATTCCCAGCGCAACGGGCGCTGGCGCCGCGTTCGCGTGAAGGTGGATGCGCCGGGCGCGCGCGTGCACTACCGCGAGGGCTACTACGCGCCCAGGGACCTCGGCTTGGCCACGGCGCAGGACCGCGAGCGGGCGCTTATCGAAGCTATGCGTGCCGAAGCCCCGCGCGTCGAATTCCCCATCGCGCTCGAGACGGCCTATTTCCGCCTGAATGAGAGGGAATCCTTCGTCCCCATCGCCGCAAAGCTTCCCTGGAGCGCGCTCGAGTGGGCCACCAAGCGCGGCAAACGCGAAGCCGAATTCGACTTCGCCGCCGAGGTGCGGGATCAGCAAAGCAACAAGATAGTCGGCGCGCTACGGGACACCATCAAGGTGAGCCTCGCGACCGACCGCTTCCAGCAATTGCAGCAGCATGCGCTGCTCTATCAGGGCGGCCTGATCCTCGGCCCGGGCAACTATCGCATGAAGTTCCTCGCACGCGAGAACGAAACTGGCCGCATCGGCAGTTTTGAAGAGGATCTGCTGATCCCCAAACTGGACGCCGGCAAGATCGAGCTCAGCTCTGTGCTGCTGAGCAGTCAGATCGAACGAGTGAGCGACACTTCCGAGGTGAAACGCAAGAGCCTCGGCACAGACCCGCGGCTGAAAGTCACGGTGCTCGAGGTCTCCGGCGAGCGCATCGTGCCCAGCGTGACACACGTCTTCACCAACAAACAGGAGCTCTACGTTTTTTTTCAAGCTTATTTGCCCGTGGGGGTGGACGGATCGAAGACACAAGCCGGTCTGGCTTTCTATCGCAACGGCGAATATGTGAGCGAGACGCCACTGGTCGAACCAGCGGCGGTAGACGCGAAGGCGCGGACCGCATCGTTCCGCATCGGCTTGCCACTCGACAAACTCCCGCCGGGCAGCTACACGGTTCAGGCGGTGGTGGTACAAGACGGTGGCGAACAGGCAGGTTTCGCGCGCAGTTACTTCGCTGTGCGGCCTGCACCAACGGCTCGCTGATTCAGAGGGGCCTCTTGCACACTGTGGCTGGGCACCGGGGACAGCACTGTGTCGGAAGCTTCCGCCGTCAGTCGTAATACTCTCGGCCGAGGTGCGTGATCAGGTCTTCGCCCATCATCCAGCGTAGGGTGTTTTTCAGCTTCATCAACTGGATGAAGAGGTCGTGCTCGGGGTAGAGCTGCGGGGCGCACATGGGCGACTTGAAGTAGAAGCTGAGCCACTCCTGGATGCCGCGCATCCCGGCGCGTTGCGCTAGGTCGAGGAACAGCACAAGGTCCAGCACAATGGGTGCGGCCAGGATGGAATCGCGGCACAGGAAATCCACTTTGATCTGCATTGGATAGCCGAGCCAGCCGAAGATGTCGATGTTGTCCCAGCCCTCTTTGTTGTCGCCGCGCGGCGGGTAGTAGTTGATGCGCACCTTATGGTACATCTTGCCGTAGAGCTGCGGATAGAGTTGCGGCTGCAGGATGTACTCGAGCACGCCCAGCTTGGACTCCTCCTTGGTCTTGAACGATTCCGGATCGTCGAGCACTTCGCCGTCGCGGTTGCCCAAGATGTTGGTCGAAAACCAGCCGTTCACCCCCAGCATGCGCGCCTTAAAGCCCGGCGCCAGGATGGTCTTTAGCAGCGTCTGCCCGGTCTTGAAATCCTTGCCGCAGACGGGCACGTTGTGCTCGCGCGCCAGTTCGTGCATCGCCGGAATGTCCACGGTAAGGTTCGGCGCGCCGTTGGCGAACGGTACCCCGCTGGTGATCGCCGCCCAGGCATACAGCATCGAGGGCGCGATGGAAGGGTGATTTTCCTTCATGGCCTTTTCAAACTTGGCCGGGTCGGCGTGCACCGCATGCGGCGTCAGGAAAATCTCGGTCGAGCCGCACCACACCATCACCAGTCGGTCGGCGCCGGATTTCTTCTTGAACGTTTGGATCTCTTCCTTGATCTGCTCGGCCAGCTCGTACTTGTTCTTGCCCTTCTTAACGTGCGCGCCCTCGAGCTTCTTCACGTAGTTGCGGTCAAATGCCGCCTTCATCGGCCGGATGCCCTCGAGCAGGCCCTTGATCTTTTCCAGGTGATGCGGTTCGAGCACGCCGGCCTTGCGCGCCGCCTCGTACGCCGTGTCGGGAAAGATGTCCCAGCCGCCGAAGACCATCTGGTTGAGCTTCGCCAGTGGGACGAACTCTTGGATCAACGGCGAGCGGCTCTCGGTGCGTTTGCCCAGGCGAATGGTGCCGAGCTGTGTCAGCGAGCCAATGGGCAGCGCCTCGCCTCGGCGGACCAGTTCCACCCCGGACATAAACGTGGTGCTGACCGCTCCCATGCCGGGCGTGAGCACGCCCAATTTCCCCTTCGGCGGAGCAATGTTCGCAGGCCGGCGCATGCGGTTTTCCCCCTTACATGGAGAGGCCAGGATCTTGCGCGAGCCACCATCCTGCCGCGTTCGCCCAAGTCAAACTCAATATCATGCGCGAACGCCCTGCATTTTGCAATGCAGAAGCTAGGCCATTGAAAGGTTTGGGCGCTTGATGGCCAGAAATGGGAGGCACGAAAAGAGATCGAGCGCAGTGCCCGAAGGGGCATTCCTACAAGGTGTTAACCCGCATTGTCAAAGCCTTTTTATTCTTGCTTTCATAGTGTAACTTGGGCATGGCAGCCTCCAAGTCATGCGAAGGAAGAATCCTTCCGCTGTTGCATTTGCACTGGCTGAGGAATCATCGTGAAAATTCTTGTCACCGGCGGCGCCGGCTACGTTGGGAGCGTTTGCGCTGAGGTTCTCTTAGAGCGCGGTCACAGCGTCGTGGTTCTAGACAACCTCTCGGAGGGCCACCGGCAGGCGGTGCCCACCGGCGCTGTCTTTATCGAGGCTGATCTGGCCGATCGCCAGGGGCTCAACCGGTTGTTTGCTTCGCACCGCTTCGATGCGGTGATGCACTTCGCCGCTCGGGCGCTGGTCGAGGAGTCCGTGCGCGAGCCCGGGGCCTACTTCGTGGCCAACGTCGCCAACAGTATCCATCTGCTCGATACTATGCTCCGCCACGAGGTGCGGCAATTCATCCTCTCCTCGACGGCGGCGATCTACGGAGAGCCAGAGATCGTACCCATCACTGAGGAACATCCAGCTGCTCCGATCAACCCCTATGGCCGCACCAAGCTGGCCCTTGAGCGGATCATGGAGGACTGCCGGATTTCAGCCGGCTTGCGCTATGCGAGCCTGCGCTACTTCAATGCCGCCGGCGCCACGCGGGAACGCGGCGAGGACCACCGGCACGAGACGCACATTATTCCGATCCTCTTGCAGGTTGCCCTCGGCCAGCGGCCACACTTTGAAATCCGCGGAACTGATTATGCCACGCTGGATGGCACCTGCATTCGCGACTACGTGCACGTGCTGGATATCGCCGAAGCCCACGTGCTGGCCCTGGACCAGTTGGAGCGTGTCTCCGGTAAGGTCTTCAATGTCGGCAGCAATCGCGGCCATTCGGTGCTCGAGGCACTTGAAGCGGCGCGCCGCGTGACCCAGCGCTCCATTCCCGCCGTGGCCACAGGGCGCCGCGCAGGCGACCCGCCGATCCTGGTGGCAAGCTCCCAGAAGATCGAGCGCGAACTGGGTTGGCGGCCCAATTATTCGGACCTAGATGCCATTGTGGAATCCGCCTGGACATGGAAGCAGAGGTTCCCGCAGGGTTACGAAGCAAGCCAGCCGGGCACGCGCTAGCGCGCCCGACCCAACACCGGGAAATTGTTCCGCAAGTCTGCCTGTGTCCCCGAGGACAGTGCGCAACCCTGCCCGAGAATTGCCCCGCAAGCCAATAGCCCTCCCTTCCGCGGAGACCTTAACCTGCTCGTGGCTGGAGATTCCTGCTGAAGGATATTCAGCCACCTCGGTCTAAGAAGCTCTTGACCCGCCCTGCGAAACTGTACCCGGTGAAAGTTGAGGATCTTGCCCTGCGAGGTGGGTGTGCGCGGACTTCTCGGCAAATTCTGGCCTAATGTAGCTCAACTGAGTACCTCAAGCAATGCGCGCGATTCTTCTGTCCCCTTCGCACTCGGAGCTAGCTGCGATTGCGACGGTGAGGATGCCGACCAGGCCTCCGCGAACCACGCGGGCATGCGATCGTCGAGTGCGCTGTGGGGCCCGGCCAAAGTAGGACACATCTAGGTTAGCGGTCGCTAGGGCTGCACACCATTCAGCCGCTCCGCCGCCGGCAACTCGTGTGCAGTTCTTCGGCGCCTCGCTGCTCCCCAGTCCATCTCCTTCTCGCCCTCTGCACCCGGAGAATCGTGCTCCGTTCCTTGCTGACGTACTGGTACTCCCTAGCGCGCTTCTCTTAACCGATGCAATAATTTCCACAGGCATAAAATCTTTCGATTGACAGATGCACAGAATTGCAGGATAAGCGCGACGCGGATTCTCGCTCTTGCGCGGACTTCGTCCCTGGTTGCACGCACGTACCCAGCGCGGCGCGAGGATGAGTCCACACTGTTGGCTGAGAGGGAAACACCACTCAATCCTGCTTCAGCGATGGCCGGCACTGCCGGAGAGGAGAACGCTCGTGCAAATGAAAGGACTAAAGATCACCATGCTTGCGTTGTTGTTGACGCTGGCCCTTGCCCCCAGCGTAATCGCGCAAAGCGCAGCGGGCGAGAAATCACACATCCAAATGGGTGTCCTAGGCACCACGTCGCTCACCGATCCGGTTGCTGGCGCCGTGGACCTCAACAACCTTTTCATTCGGAGCAACTTCGAGGTAGATCTGTTGCAAGCAAGGTTGCTCTCGACCACCGGCCTTTCGCCGACAACCCCATTGCCGTTCCCGAGTCCTGCGGGAAGCCCCGTGGTGGGAGCCGGGCCCGGCTTCATGGGCTTCAATGGTCTCAACATGCTGGACCAGGCGCTCGTGAGCGGTTTTGCTGTCGAGCCACCGGACCAAGGCCTTTGCGTCGGAAACGGTTTCATCCTTGAGGCCGTGAATCTTGCCTTCGTTGTTTACGACCAGAACGGAACCAAGCTGAAGGGTCCGACCTTCATGAACACGTTCTTCAAACTGGATCGGTTCCAGTTTACCAGCGATCCTAGGTGCCTCTACGACCGTCAGACGCGGCGCTGGTTCGCCACCACCTTGCAGATCGACGTCAGGTCGGCGCCGGCGCCTCACATCCTCACCGGGAAGTCGCACCTGATCATCGCCGTCAGCCAGACTGATGATCCCAGGCTCGGCTGGAACGTTTTCTCCATCGACACCACGGACGACGGCACGGGGGGCACGCAGACACATCCGCGGTGCCCATGCTATGGCGACGAGCCCCTGATTGGCGCCGACCGCCACGGGTTTTACGTGACCACTAACGAGTTTCCCCTCTTCACGGGCGGGTTCAATGGCGCACAGATATACGCCATGTCCAAGAAGCACCTGGCGCAGGGCTTCCTGCCCACCGTGGTGCACTTCGGCGGCTTGCCGTTGGCCGAAGGCATCGCGTATTCGGTGCAGCCGGCCACTTCACCGGGGCGCGAGGAGGAGCGCGAAGACCGAGGTGAAGATAGCGGCGGGGGTGTCGAGTACTTCATGAGCACGCTCGACTTCCGCGGCCCGCTGGACAATCGGATCGCCGTCTGGGCCATTACGGATACCGACTCGCTCAAGGAGTTCAGGCCTGACGTCGAGTTGTCCAAGACGATCGTTACCAGTGAAGCGTATGGCGTACCACCGGATGCCATCCAGAAACCCGGGCCGCCCAGTTCGACGCCTTTTAAGAATGCCTTCGCGCCCTTGCAGCCCCTGGAGATGCTCTCGACTGGCGACGATCGCATGCAGGCGGTGGTCTTCACCGACGGCAAACTCTGGGGCAGTCTGAGCACGGTCGTTAGAGATGGGACCGGTTTCCACTCGGGGATCGCCTATTTCGTGGTCAAGCCTTCGGTTGACGAGGACCAAGTGCACGCCCGGATGAAGAACCAAGGTTACATCTCAGTCCCGGGGAATGACGTATTCTACCCGGCGATCGGGCTCAACCGGGAGGGCGAAGGGGCGATCGTCTTCACGCTTGGCGGGCCGGGCTACTTTCCGAGCGCGGCGTATGTTCGAGTCGATGACGATCACGGCGTCGGTAAAGTTCATATCGCCGCGGCTGGCGCGGGGCCCGATGACAGCTTCTCGGGCTACAATACGATTTTCTTCGGTGGAGGGCCGTCCGGGCGTTGGGGCGACTACTCGGCGGCGGCCGTCGATGGCGAAGGCAACATCTGGATCGCCACCGAGTACATCTCCGGCGGACCGCGTCTCCTCTTCGGCAACTGGGCCACGTTTATCGGCCGAGTGAAGACCGAGGAAGACTAGTCCGCGAGTGGTGGGTTGGGCGCAGGGCCCGCTCGAAGCTTGCGCTGGCCCTGCACCTCCTTCGAACTTGCCTGAACCGCCGGAGAGGCCCGGCGTTCTCCCGGAACGCCGGACTGCGCAGAAGGCGGGCATAATGCCTGAATCAGGCTAGTGGTGGCCGCTTGGTGTGCCAGGCGGTGTGTTGCTGGAAAAGGTGTGCAGCGGCGATCACGGCGCGATCGTTGCGCACCCGCGCGACGAATTGCAGTCCGACAGGAAGTTCCTTCTCGGTGAGTCCGCAGGGCACGCTGATCGCGGGAAGCCCGCAGAGATTGCCAATCCCGCCGAGCGGGTCCGGGAAACTCAGTTCGGTTTCCAGATTCATCTCCAAAGGCGTCGCGGGGATGGGGAGCGACGCCGCCGCGATCACGTCAAAATGGTCAAACAGTTCGTCCACCTTCTTCTGCGCTACGCTGCGGACTCGAATCGCCCTCAGATAGTCCGCCGCGGAAACTTGCTCGCTGACGTAGCCGGCGATCCTGCCGAGTGGGTCGGTCAGTTCCGCGACGCGGCCCGACTCCAGCAGGGAACTGAACGCCGCGGTGGCCTCGACTGCAACGATCACGTTTGCGGCCTCCTCAAAGGGTCCTTCCGGCAGACTTGCCTCGGCGACTCGGGCGCCGCGTTTCTTCAGCACGCCCACTGCCTCATCGATAGCTGCTTGCACGCCCGGTTCCGTCTTTTTCCACGCATTGGTCAGCCAGCCGATGCGCAGCGGTCGGGAAGCGCCGTTCGGCGGTGCAGAGTAGGCGAAGGCGGCCTGCGTGGGCGCAAGCGAGCCGCGATCCTGGGGGTCGTGCCCGGCGATCGCCGCGAGCACCAGGGCACAATCGTCTGCGGTGCGTCCCATGGGGCCGATCTTATCCATTGAATAGGCTAGGGCCATGGCGCCGCGGCGGCTCACACGCCCGAAGGTCGGTCGCAGGCCGGTAATGCCGCAGTACGCCGCAGGGCAAATGATCGAGCCCCAGGTTTCCGTGCCGATGGCGAAGGGAGCCAGGGCCGCGGCCACGATGGCGCCCGAGCCGCTCGAAGAGCCGCACGTCCAGCAGCTCTCGTTCCAGGGGTTCTTCGCCGCCCCGGTCAGCGAAGCCGAGGCAAAGCGGTAGCCCATTCCGCCGGCCAGCTCGATCATGGCTGCTTTGCCAATCAACACGGCGCCGGTGCGGTTCATGCGCTCAATCACTGTGGCGTCGAAATCAAACATCTGCTGTGCGTAGGGCCGCGCGCCCCAGGTCGTCGGATAACCTTTCACGGCCAGTAGGTCTTTGGCTGCATAGGGGATGCCATGCAAAGGCCCACGATATTTGCCGGCGGCGATTTCGCGCTCTGCGACGTGTGCCTGCCTCAGGGCCAGCTCGCGGGTGAGCGTGGCGTAGGCATTCAGCCGGCGGCCCAGGCGCTCGCTCCGCGCCAGGTAACTCTCCGCCAGCTCCACGGGAGAAAGCGCGCGCGACTGGATGCGCTTGGCGAGTTCGCGCAGGGGGAGGTAGAGGACGTCTTCGCCGAGCATTGTGTCTCAGTCCTTTCGCGGGCGCGCCGATGGTTTCCTCGCGCGAGCCTGCGGCCCGACAGGTCCCGGCTCTGGATAAAGCTTCAGAATGGTGGCGGGCTCGTCGGCATTGAGCAGGGGAAAGGCGCGCAGGGACTCCAGGGGCTTCTGGCCTTCAGTCACCAGCCGCTTCACGTCGGCCTTTTGCTCCTCGGTGAGCCGCCCGCCATATTTACGGAAAATGGCTTGGATCTTCGCTTCGACCTCGGCCTGGCTGGCAGGGGACAGCTTTGACCCCTCCGTCGGCTGCTGGGGGACCGCCCACGGTTCTGTTGCTTGGGGAATCCCTGATCGAGAGAACAGGTTCGCCGGCAGGGCAGCCGACGAGGCGGCCGCCAGGGCCGCGCGACGTGCAAATTCGCGCCGCGAAATGCCCTTTGTCTTTGCGTCCGGCGACTCTGACGGGATCTTTTTGTCGGCCATTCTGATTCC
>JBGPZW010000176.1:0-6607 GCA_041493955.1 Terriglobia bacterium | reverse complement strand
CGCCCTTGATTCCTTCCTGCACGATCTGCCACTTCTCTTCCGGGGTTCGATCTATACGCGGTTTCCTGCCCATGTTGCCTCCTGTTGGAGGCCCTGATCATACCTAAGCGAGGTGTCCAGTTTTAGAGGGGAGCACTACAGGGACAAACCCGGCGCCACTGAGGATAGTCGGGTGGTTCAATGTGTACCTTGCGGAGAATCGCTCGCGGCACCCGACAGGAATCCTCCAGCGAGCTTGGCGAAAGCGTGCTGGAGGCTTTTTCGCACAACTTATCCAGCCAGCCTTGGTGCACCTGCAACCCAGGACTTCCTCCCGCCAGAAAGGGAACAATCGAATCTCAGTTTCCGATCAGCCAACTTCTCGGGAGTTCGCCGTTCCTGATGTTCTTAAGCAGTGTTCCCGAATCGGGTTTGATAGTCAGCGTTACTTAGGCTGGCTGGGACAATTCAAGGTGAACTCGATCATTGCGTGAATCTGCTGGTCCGAGGCATCTTTTGGGAATCTCCAGCCGCCCACTGCTCTTGTCAATACTGCACGGAGCAAGGGGTGCCCACTCTCGAAGGTGAGATTGGTCGCTCCGCCATCCCTATCAATATCAAATTTGAAAGAGACCGTACCTTCTATGCGAGCCATCCTCGCGAGGACTGGATACTCAGGCTGAACGAACACTTCCGGCTGAAGCGGCACGCTGCTTACTAACCGCACCCTCGGAGGGGGCTGGGGAATCTGTGAAGCGCGATACAAGTCAGATGGTTTGTCTGGTGCGCCCTGGAACAATGCGTCGTACTTGCCTGCACTCAAGTCCCGCAGTACCGCCGCATCCGATTCTCTTGCGGGTGGTTCCCCTGTTTCGGGGATCGGAAACATTGGTTTGTCCATGACCCCAGGCCCAACTGCCGAATCCATCCTCTGTAACAACCGCATCGTCCAGGATGTGTGCTCGGGCGTCTTCGGGGCCACATCGAACATATCTCTATCGAGGATATCTGAACGGATACGGCGGGTCTGAGTTCCACACTGCACTTGCATCACAACTTCAGCGCCGCTAAATACCAAACAGTTCTTGCACCGTTTCAACTCGCGCCGTAGTGCTTTTTCAGGAATTGTACAAGGATTCGTGGAGCCCAGCAGCCCCGTGGGGGGGGCACTTATTGACGCGGACGCGGTTTCGAGCTTCGCTGGTGCGATACATACATTGCCGGGGGGAGTAAGCGTGATTCGATTAATCGAAGTGCCGTTGGCTGTCGGACGAACAATGAACAATTCATAGAAGTCAGTGGGTGGGCCAAAGTCGAAAAACGTGTGTCGCCCGATTTCGAATTGATTCGGCTGTGGTGAGGAAACCGGATGCTTCTGAGGTTTTGCAGGGTTACATAAGACAAGGACAGCGCAAGAGACAAGAACAGCGCAAACAATAACGCTGCATCGCATGGGTCGAATGTTACTACAGCTTTGAGCGTGTTCTGCCCGAGAAACGCGCTTATCGGAAGCTAGGCTTCGGCGTGTAAAAACCATGTGTTCCGAGACAGGTCAAAGTATGAAAGATTGGTCAGGAGCAGCAGGAATTGAGCTGCCGGCCTCACAAACCCATCTGGCACGCGCAAGCCAGGTGGTTTAGTGAATTGTGGGACGCAGGCGGTTGGCAAATCCCTCCAGGCCCGAGAGCGGCACCAGCTCGATTCTCTGGGCCTCGAACAGCCGGGCCACAAACTGGTGAGCCTCATTTCCCGCTGCGGGCGGGGTTTCCGTCACGGCGACAATTTCGGCCTGCGCCAGCCTCCCGCGGATGGACTCGGCCGTAAAGGCAAGCACCTTGGCCTGCGCTGGATCCCCGGAAAGCACCAGGGCGTGCGCAAAACCGCGCGTGCCGTTCCGGCGATACGCGTAGTCGAGCTTCAAGCGGTCGCCAGGAAACGTGAACTCCTCGATACGCACGCCCTTTTCCATCTTGCCCAGGATGCCGGCCCGTCGGAACAACTGGCTGGCGCGCGCGCGGATGCCCGCGCGCGTGTTGGCCGCCTCCACCGCAGCGCGCCGGTAGTGCGGCAAGGCCACGTGGTCCCGGTACAGGCGATCCATTTCGGCGTCGAGGTCCCCGGTGAGCACGCCCTTCTGCGGGCTGAGCTGCAAGGCGTTGGAAAGCGTTTCATCCAGCCGGGTGATCCACCCGGGCACGTTTTGGCGGTGCTCTTCAAATTGCGCCTCGAAGTCCGCCTGCAGGGCTCGGAGCAGGTTCAGGTCGGCGGTGGGATGCAACTTGTGGACGCGGCTGAATTCGCCCTGCTCCTCGATCAGGCGCGCGCGGGCCCGTCCGGTCCTGGGGTCATGGATCAGGACGCCGATGTTGACCCACTCATCGCGCACCAAATTTGGGGTGTAGCGCAGAACGTGATAAGCACAGGTCTCTAAGGTTTCATCCGGCATGGTTCACTTCCAGTTGAGAAAAGGTTGTCGGAACGAATCCCGGGCCGCCAGGATCCACTCGCGCACTTTCTTGCGCCGTCGGTCCAGCCGCTCGAGCAGGCCGAAGAGCGCGTCGGAATCGAAGCCGTACCACTCCGGCGGAATCTGTTTTTGCATCTCGTCGAGGACCGGCCGGGTGATGCGGCTCTCCAGGCGATCGAGCCACGGCTCGAAGGACTCCATCCCCCGTACCGACTCGTAGACGCGATGCCGGGCGTACAGGCCGCGCAGGGGCGCATCCGGAAAATTCCACTCGCCCGCGTTGAAGCAGAAGCCCTGGTCAATCATCCAGGCCAGGTAGTTGGACCGCCCCGGTTCCACGAAGAAGATCGCCTGGCGGCCGTTCGTGTTGCAAGTCCACTTGTCGAAGACCAGCATGCCGAGAAAATCGCTCAAGTTCTCCACCGCGCGCAACTGCTCGTCAGGCAAGAAATCGTGCACGGTGAGCCGTGCCGGGTCGCCCGGATAACGCGAGCCGAACTGCAGCCCCGCCCGGCACGCCGCGCGACCCATGCCCAGTTGCATCACCAGCTCGGAGGTGTACTGGATCAACTCCGCGCCGACCTCCACGACCGCCACCGGCGGCGTCGGGAGCCCGAGCCGGGCGGCCAGCCCGGTTCCCAGCATTTCGTTGACCAGAATCCGCGCGTGCTGGGGGTTGTTCTGAAACTTCACAATGTAATAGAAACCGTCGTCGCATCGCATCAGATGGGCCTGAGCGCCCCCCCGCATCCGCCGGATATGCTCAAGAGCTTTCGGCATTAGCGGGTATGCTAGCCACCGGTTCGTTACGCGGCAAGCAGATTTGTATTCAAAGCGGGAATCGGGCGGCCCATCTTGAGGCGGGCGGGCCGCGCTCCGGGCCCCGGCCGCCCCCCGCGGGGGTCTTGCCTGGGCCCACGATATTGCTTTCGCGGCATGTACGTCTTGCCTTTCTTAACTAGTTGTTATATGCTGTTCGATGATGAGTTTTGTCGCCCTACAGGAAACCCTGCGCAAGGAGCTGCGCAAGCGCATTGACGCCGGCGAACTGACCGGCATGGAGTTGGCCCGCCGCACAGGGTTCACGCAGGCCCACATCTCCAATTTCTTGAACCGCAAGCGCGGCCTGAAGCTGAGCGCGCTCGATCGCATGCTCAAGGCCATCGGGTTGTCTCTCTACGGTCTTCTGAACCCGCATGAGCTGGTGCGCTTCGCCGCTGTGCCGGTCAGCGCCGACGTAGAGTATGCCGACGTACCGTTGGTCGAGGGCCCCGCCGCAGCGGCCAGCGAGGTGATCGTCAACGAGGAAGTGAAAGACCTTCACAAGTATCGCCGGAGTTTTCTGAACCGGCTGCGCACGGACTTGGTCTCACCGGCGCGCAAGTCCTGGACGCGGTATGTCCTGGTCCGCGCGGACGCCCAGGATGGGGCGAGCATGTGGCCACGACTCGGCCCGGGCTCGCTCGCGCTGGTCGACCGCCACTACCACAGCCTCCGCCCCTATCGCAAGAGCGAGCGCAACCTCTACGCCGTGCGCCGGGCCGAGGGTGTGGTGTTGCGATACGTCGAGCTGAGCGGTTCCTCGCTGGTCCTGCGTCCGCACAATCCGGACCAGCCCGTCGAAGTGCTCCCCATCGAGGAGGGAAAGAATGCGGCCGACTTGATCATCGGCCGCGTGGCCCACATATCCGTAGAAACCTAGCGCCGGCACCCGCCAGGACAGCTCACCACGCCGCGCCACCTGCAAGGTTTGGTGCGCACCCAAAGAAAAAGAGCCCGGGAAAGATCCCGGGCCCCGATCTTGTTCCAGCTCGCTGACCCCAACCACAGGCCAATCAGCGCTTCTTGCGGCGCCTGGCTCCCTTCCTGACCGCCTTCTTGCGCTTGCCCTTTGCTTTGGCCTTTCTCTTCGGCTTGCCTCTCTTCGCTTTCTTGGCGCGCTTCGCCCTCCGAGCGGGCTTGGCCTTTCTGCGTTTCGGCTTTGCGGCCGGAGGAGGAGGAGGTGGCGGGGCAACTTCATAGCCTGGGCGTTCTGCGACGACCAACTCCTCTTCAGCTTCTTCTTCCGGTGCTTCTTCGCGCTCGCTGCCGGGTTCTTCCTCTTCCCCGAAGCGGGAGACTTCGTTCTCGTCGGCGTAGTCGTTTTTTTCGTGAGCCATCAGAACCTCCGTCGAATCAGCCACCCAGCGAACGCTATCGGAGTGGTCAACCGTCCAGGCGGGCTTATAAACGCAGTTTTCCACCTTGTCAAGAAAAAGCCCACGGGACTGAGTGCAGCGGTTCGTGAAGCCTGCCAGCAAGCTGGGAGGGGGCATGCGTGGAAACCATCTCAAACGATTGATAATAATTGTGTTAGCTGCACATCTGGGCCGCTGCGAACCGCTACGCCGGGAAGGGGATAAGTCGTCGGTGATCTTGATATCGCGACTAAGTAGGGAGCCGTTAGCCACGCGAGGGTATCTCGGTCGTCAGGCGGTCAGAAGCAAACAACCAGGTTGTCTCGCCCGGCCTGGTACGGGGCAAGAAGGTGTCCGCCCCGGGAGACGACTTGCATGTCCCCCTCTGGTCGGGAGCCGCGGCAGCGCCCGCGTTTTTCGATCGCCTCTTGGCGGCTGGCGGCGGTGTACGCCCCCCGGGATAGATTCTGAGTCGCGCGCCGCGCGCCACGTGGCTGGTGCGTAGACCGTTCCAGCGTTTGAGTTCGGCCACTGTGCAGTCGAATTCGTCCGCGATCGATTCGAGCGAATCGCCCCGCCGGACGCGGTAGCGAACGAGTTTGCCCGCCGCCGGCTCGGGCCGCGCCGCGGCAGGGATGACCAGCTTGTCGCCGGCCTGCAGCGAAGTGCCGAGCTCCAGCCCGTTGGCATCGGCGATCGAGACGGGGGTCACGCGGAATTTCCTGGCCAGCGCGGAGAGCGTCTCGCCTTCCTCGACGCGATGGCGTCGCCAGCTCACCCATTTCTCCGGGGGGATGTCGGCGATTTCGGCGAAGAAGCGCTCGGAGGTGCCCTGGGGCAGGTGCAGCTCGAAGTCCGGGTCAGCGGGCGTGACCATCCTCAACAGTTGCGGATTGAGCGCGCGGAGCGTTTCCAGGTCCACGTCGATCGTTTCGGCGACCAGGCGGAGGTCTATCGGATGGCCGGGCTTGACCCGGTCGGTGCGCACGGGAGCATCCGGCTCCACATGGAGGCCGTAGCGCGCGGAATCCTTGGCCATCAGCGTCAGGGCCAGAATGATGGGCACATAACTGCGGGTCTCTTGGGGCAGCACGTTGCGTTTGTAAAGTTCCCAGAAGTTCGCGTAGCCGGTGCGTTCGACGGCGTGCTGCACGTTTCCCGGGCCTGAATCGTAAGCGGCGAGCGCCAGGTACCAGTCCCCGAACATCTGGTAGAGGTCGCGCAGGTGGCGCGCCGCCGCGCGCGTGGACTTCTCTGGATCTTGACGCTCGTCCACCCACCAGCTGTGCTGCAGTCCATACTGCTGGGCGCGGAAGGCCATGAATTGCCAGATGCCCCGCGCGCCGGCGCGCGAAAGCGCCAGGGGCTGGAAGGCGCTCTCCGCCTGCGCCAGATAGATCAAGTCCTGCGGCAGTCCCTCCTCGCGCAGGACGCGCGAGATCATCGCGCGGTAACGGCCCGCGCGGCGCAGCCCGGTTTCCACGATGGCTCGGCCGCGCGGGGTCTGGAAGAAATTCAGGTAAGAGAGCACGTGATCATTCACTGTAAGCGGCAGGTCGTGGGGGACCGTCTCGAGCTCCTTCTCCGCGCGTTCCTTGAGCCGTGGATCCACTGGAAAGGTCATCTCCGCGATTTCCTCGATGGGAGCGGGCTCAGCTTTTTGCTCACTGAAGCCGTCACCTTCGCGGAAGGCGGCCAGCTCGTAGGCATGCACGGCTTGCACGATGCGGTCGTAAAGCTGTTTGAGGCCGGCATCGGCCCGCAGGTCATAGCCGCTCGAGAGCAGCCGGTCCACTGCCTGATCGAAATCGCGGCGCGCCCTGACCAGGTGCCCGGCCTTGTACTCCTGTTCGCCGGCCTGGAAAGCCGCTTCTACCTGCGCTTTCAGGAACTGGACGCCGCTCGGAGGCGGCGGGACCAGAAAGGCTGCCTGGGCGTGCCGGCTCTGGATCGGCAGAGTTCCCAACGTCACTTGCGCGACGGG
>JBGPZW010000022.1:0-31633 GCA_041493955.1 Terriglobia bacterium | reverse complement strand
TCCATCGCCGGCATCCTCTACTACACGCGGTTCGCGCGGAAGTAATTTCCCCGCCCGGCACAGGGCTTGCCTCGAGCTTCTCTTGACTTCGCGCGGAAGGAAGGGTTAACTCTGCTACGGTTGCCCGGCACCCCTGCCGCGCCAAGGAGTTGCATCATGGCCCATCGAG
Source organism: Terriglobia bacterium (assembly GCA_041493955.1). GTDB lineage: Bacteria > Acidobacteriota > Terriglobia > Acidiferrales > UBA7541 > QHYU01. The sequence goes on along the minus strand of JBGPZW010000022.1, from coordinate 31,464 downwards.
TCATTGTCACCCTGGCGACTGCCCTGATGCTCTGTTTTCTGCTGCTCAGCCAGTTGGACGCCGGGTTCTTCATGCTGCATCTTTACCAGTCGCTGATCTGGCTGGCGATTATCCTGATGCTCTTTTATCTTGAGGACCGCTATGCCTATATGCTGGGCATACTGGCCCCGGCGGTCTGGCTGTTGATCACCTATGCCACCGGCCTGCTGGGCGGGGCCGCGCGGCAGTTCGCGCGGCTGCTGCATGCCCAGCGCGCCAACAATCAGGTCAGCCTGCTGGCGGGCATCACGGCCATCCTGGCCGTGTTGATGCTTGGCTTCTGCGCCTATCGCTGGAAGCGGGAATATGCCGGGACAGGCAAAGGGGTGAGCACGTTTGTGGTCAGCTTGTTGATTGTCGTCGCCTACTACGCCATTCTGGTGGTCTGGTTCTGGCACTCGATCCCGCAGGCGTAGCCGCGCAGCCACCTGATGGAGCACGCGGTGTCGGCGCTCTCCCTGCGCGCCCAGTGAACTGCGAACGAATGGCGTCCCTTCAATCTCCCTCTTCCGCCAAGTGTTTCCTCCTGCCCCGGGATTGACAGCTTTTTCTCTTCTGGTACACTCCCCCGCACGCGCGCCCCTGCGGGCCGCCATCCAGTCGAGAAAAGCAGCGATCAGGGAGAGTTTGCCCCGTGACCGGACGAGTGAAGTGGTTCAACAATTCCAAGGGATTTGGCTTCATCGGCCGCGACGACGGCCCCGATGTTTTCGTCCACTACTCCGCCCTCGCCGGCGACGGCTATCGCAGCCTGCAGGAGGGCGATACCGTCGAGTTTGAGATCGTGCAGGGGCAAAGGGGCCCGCAGGCCGCCAACGTCGTCAAGACTCCTTGACGGCAGACCGCCAACCCCAATCCACAAATCTTGCCGCAGCCGAGCGGCGCCGCCCGCGCGTCGCGTTCCGTTCGCTCGAGCCGACGCCCGGCTCTGCGGGCTGAACTGCGTTTTGTGCAATTCTCGGCGCGTTTGGATTTATAATTGCGGCCATGGAGAACCGCGAAGTCGCCCGCATCCTGCGCGAGACCGCGCAACTGCTCGAGATCGACGGCGCCATGATCGGCCGCTACCGCAGCTACGAGCGTGCCGCCGAACTGATCGAATCCCTCGGTGAGCCCATCGCCGAGCTGGCCAAGGACACCGAGCGGCTCACCGCGCTGCCCGGCATCGGCGACCGCATGGCCGAGCACATCGGAGAGATCCTCGCCAAGGGCGACTACGGCCTGCGCCAGAAGCTGCTGAAGAAATACCCGCACACGCTGCTCGATCTGCTCACGCTGCAATCGCTCGGCCCGAAGAAAGTCGCGCTGCTCTGGAAGACGTTCAAGGCCGGCACGGTTGCGCAGGTGGAAAAGCTCGCGAGCGAGGGCAAGCTGCGCGACCTGCCCGGCTTCGGTGAGAAGAGCGAACAGAACATTCTCAAGGCGGTCGAGGTGTTCAAGAAGTCCGCGGGCCGCTTCCACATCCACACCGCCGACGCGACGGCGGCGAAGCTCGTGGCGCACATCTCCGAGCTGGGCAAAAACGTGGAATCGGTCACGCCAGCCGGATCGCTACGCCGCGGCAAGGAGACCATCGGCGACCTGGACCTGCTGGTGACCTTGTCCGCCGGGAAACACTCCGCGAAAGTTATCGACGCCGTCGCCGACCACATTCTGAAATATCCGGGGATTGATCAGGTGTTGGCGCGCGGCGAAAACAAGGTGAGCTTTGCGCTGGCGAACGGCATGCAGGTGGACGTGCGCATGCTGGAGAAGGAAAGCTTCGGCGCGGCGCTGCTCTACTTCACCGGCTCGAAGGAGCACAACGTCGCGTTGCGGGGCCGCGCCAACAAGCTGGGCTTTACGCTGAACGAATACGCGCTTTCGACGCTCAAGGGCGAGCGGCGCGTGGCGGGCAAGAGCGAAGAGGAGATTTACGCGAAGCTCAAGCTCGACTACATCCCCCCCGAGCTGCGCGAAAACACCGGCGAGATCGAGGCCGCCGCCGAGCACCGCCTGCCCAGATTGATCGCGCTCGAAGACATCCGCGGCGACCTGCAGATGCACACCACCGCGAGCGACGGCAAGAACTCCATCGAAGAGATGGCCGCGGCGGCGCGCGCGCTCGGGCACCAGTACATCGCGCTGACCGATCACAGCAAGGCCGTGACCGTGGCCAACGGCATGGACGAGAAGCGCACGCTCGAGCAGATCAAGAAGATTCGCGCCGCCGACGCCCGCGGCCTGGGCATCCGCGTGTTCACCGGCATCGAGGTGGACATCCTGAAAGACGGGCGGTTGGACCTGCATGACGAAGTGCTGGCGCAGCTCGACGTCGTGGTGGCCTCGGTGCACTCGTACATGAACCTCGAGCGCGGCGCGATGACCGACCGGCTGCTCGCCGCCATCGAGAATCCCTACACGCAGATCATCGCGCACCCCACCGGGCGGCTGCTGCTGCGCCGCGACCCGTTTGAATTCGATATGGAGCGCGTGCTGGACGCCGCGCGCGAGCACGGCGTGGCCATGGAGCTGAACTCCTACCCCGACCGGCTCGACCTCAAGGACACTTATCTGCGCATGGCCAAGGATCGCGGCGTGAAGATCGTTATCTCCACCGATTCGCACACGACCACGAACCTGCAATTCATCCGCTACGGCGTGCAGATGGCCCGCCGCGGCTGGCTCGAGAAAAAAGACGTGCTCAATACCCTGCCCATTGAGCAGTTTCTGGCCGCGCTGCGCCCCAAACCGGAGGCGAGTTCCCGCACCGGGCGGCGCGGCACCAACGGCACGCGTTCCGCCGCCGCCGGGCGCAAGTCCCCGTGATTCCGCCCGGCCGGGGAACTTTTCTGTTCCGGCAGTCGTAGATTCCGGCAAGGGCGATGATTTCCGCCCGGAGGTGATCCATGCGCTCGCGCATCCTGGCTGTGCTCTTCCCCGCCGTCCTGCTGGCCGCAGCTCTGCCCGCGCGCGCCGATGAATGGACGAAGAAATTTACGGCGACCGGCAAGCCGGAGATCCGCGTGGAGACCAACGACGGCAACGTCAGCGTGGACGCCCGCGAGGGCAAAGAGATCGAGGCGCGCGTCGAGACCATCGGCTGGCGCATCGCCGACAACGAAGTGCGCGTCGTGGCGACGCAGACCGGTGACCGCATCGAGCTCACTGCCCGCGTCCCGCGCAGCTGGAATTGGAACGTCGGCGGGCAGCGCCACTCCCTCCGCATCGAATTGAGAATTCCGCGCGAGGCCAACCTCTCCATTCAGACCAGCGACGGCAACATCACGCTCAACGGCGTGCGCGGCGAGATGCGCCTTTCGACCGGCGACGGCAACATTGACGCCAGCGGGCTCGACGGCCGCTTTGTGGCTTCGACCGGTGACGGCCACCTCAAGATTGACGGCCGCTTCGATCTGCTCGACCTGCGCACCGGCGATGGCAATGTGGATGCCCGCGCGGCGGCGGGCTCGAAGATGGCCGGAAGCTGGACCGTGCGCACGGGTGACGGCAACGTAGTCCTGCGCCTGCCCGAAGGTTTCCAGGCCGATCTCGATGCGCATACCGGCGACGGCCACATCAGCATGGATTTTCCGGTGACGGTTACCGGTTCGGTCGGCCGCTCCAGCCTTCGCGGGAAGATGAACGGCGGCGGCTCAACGCTGACCGTGCGCACCGGCGACGGCTCCATCCGCCTCGAGCGCCTGTAGCGTAGGCATCTTGCCTGCGCGACCCTCAAAACCTGCCGGGCTTCCCCACCGAGAGCTTCGGGACTCCATCGCAGTGCAAGCCCGCCGTTATGCACGCCCCTTGTAACGCCGGCGTCCCGCTGGCGGTTTTTTGCCCGGCGCACCTGAGACCAAGAACGCCGGCAAGATGCCGGCGCCACAGCCTGAAACTGTTGCCAGCTGACGACACCTGTCCGCCGCGGGCAACACTCGCGCTGACCTGCCCAGCCGCTATGTCACTGACAGTGAGTGGGTTGCGGGGAAGCGTGGACTGGCATCCGCCGTGCCACTTCTCGCGTAGGAATTGAGGCAGACGAGGACGACCATGATCACCTTCGTGATGATCGGCGTGCTGGCGGTGCTGGCTTTCCTGTGCGTGGCCAGCTCGATTTCGACCTACAGCGGCCGCCGCCTGCTGTAGCCTGTGGCCGCCGCCATGTGCGGGCCGCTGCACACGGCCCGCTGTAGGACGCGGCGCCTGCGGGGAGACGAGCGGTCCGTTGCCCGCGTGTCGTGTCAAAGTGACGAATTCACCCAGCTCACCCTTTCCAAACCATCCAGTCATGAAGGATCCGGCACTTACAAATCAGCCTTGGCATATGCTTGCTCGATAAAGGGCGGCCCTAGAGAAGATTCGCCGCCGGCCCAACTGTCCCCCTTATGCTTGATTCTATTTATCCCGTTGCCTATAATTCACCAGATGAACAATATCCCCTTTGACCCGTACGACTTTTTCGGGTACCTCGCTTCAGGACTCCTCGTGGTCGTCGGCATGAACCTGACGCTCGGGTTTCCTCGCGTCTTTGGCCAGGACCTAAAGCTGATCGATTCGGCAGTTCTGCTTCTAGGGATATACGTCGTGGGCCAGGTAATTGCCACTCCTGCGAAAGCACTCTTGGAAGACGGAGTCGTTGAAAAACTCCTCGGGCAACCAAGCATCAACCTACTTCGCATGAAGAAGCCATGGGTTCGCGCCCTACTTTTCCCCGGCTTTTACAAACAACTACCAGAGCACATTCGAGAGAAGATCATTGCGCGCGCGGCGAGGGATCAGGCCCCCGGCAGCGGTGAGCCGCTATTCCTACACGTGCGGTACCACCCAGACATTTTGAACAACGAGAAGCTCATAGCCAAGTTAGATGGTTTCCTAAACAAGTATGGCTTTGCACGGAACCTGGCGTTCGCAAGCTTGACTCTTGGAGCTGCAATGCTGATCAGAACCCATTTCGCTCCGAATCCCGAACTCAAGAAATACGCCTTCACGGCCCTCGTGGCGGGAGTCTTACTTTTTTACCGCTATCTTAAGTTCATTCGCCAGTATTCGTTCGAGCTATTCAACCACTACGCAGGCGGCGCCTAGATGGAGATTCGGATTTTCGATGTCGCCCGTGGCTTCTGCGCGTACGTCATCGCGGACAACAGAAATACCATGCTCATCGATTGCGGGGCTAATGCTGAGACAGGATTCTCCCCTGCTAACTACCTCCGCTCTAGAGGGTGTACTGGCATTGAGCGTTTCTTCGTTCTCAACTACGATGAGGATCACCTTAGCGGTCTGCCAGCTCTACGATCAACTTCAGACCTTATTCCTATACGAGTGCTTCATCGCAATCCGTCCCTCTCCCCTGCCCAGCTTAGTTCCATCAAGCAGGAAACGGGCCCACTGGGGTCCGGCATGAAATCGCTGCTCGCTATGCTGGAGACTTACACGGCACCTGTCACTTCGCCTCCTGAGTTCACAAATCTTGAGTTCGAAGTCTTCCAAAACAACTACCCGACCTTCAAAGACACGAACAACCTTAGTCTTGTCTTATTCTTGCACCACTGCGCCATCTCGGTTGTTTTCACTGGTGACTTGGAGAAAGCCGGCTGGCAAGAACTCCTCCGACGCGGGGAGTTCCGGGACCATTTAGCTCGCGTCAACGTCTTTGTAGCCTCACATCACGGGCGCGAGAGTGGCTACGTTAAGGAGGTTTTTGATTATTGCGAGCCGGACGTCATCATCATCTCCGACGAGTCGAAGCAGTATGATACGCAGGAGATCGACTATAACCAGCATGCGAGCGGCATCCCATTCAACGGCAGCGATGTCCGAAGGGTCTTGACTACCCGCAAAGACGGAATGATGACCTTCACAACTAACTCCAGCGGCTTGGGCTACCTGGTCGCTACTGCGCGTTGACCTGCACGGTATAATTTCTTGTCAGGCCCGCCAGTATCCCTTCGGGAGCTGTCATGGCCGCCTAGTGGGCTAGCGGCGGCGCCCACATTCTGCGTCCCGGCTGGGGTTGTGGGACTCGCTCTAGCGTGAAGGCTTTATCCTGAAGGCTTCGGCCTCAAGGTTTCAGCCTTACATCGAAATATCACACCATGTTTTCGCAGGCGACTCTGGCGTGCACCCAGGCCGAGCGGCGCTCGCCCCTGCCCGGTCCTACGTTCAACAGCGTAAGCCCTTTAGAATGCGGATCTATGAGACGCTGCAGGCGTTCATCTGGGCGGCTGGCGCACCCTCTCCACCTCCGAGCACTGTACCCCTGCGCTGAGTCGCGGGTGTCTTGCCAGTTTTCCGCTTCATCCCACGCTTGCGGCACGGGGACGCTTCTGCTAGCCTTCCGCCGGGTCGCTTCCTTCCAAGACGCTTCAAGGAGACACGCGATGGCCTTTTGCAGCAAGTGCGGTGCGCGACTCGACGACCAGATCGCGTTTTGCCCCCAATGTGGTCAGGCGCGGAGCGGAGCGCCGAGCCCGGCGGCCGGCGCTACCCAGGCAGGTCTGCCCGAAAACGTCTCCGGTGCGTTGTGCTACGCACTCTGGTGGGTCACCGGAATTATTTTTCTGGTGATCGACAGCCGCCCGTCAGTCCGCTTCCACGCCGCGCAATCGATCGTCGTCTTCGGCGCATTCACCGTTGCGAATATCCTCCTCGGCACGATCTTTGGCGGGGGCATGTTCTTCGGGGGAAGCTGGGAGGGGTTCTCGGCGGGCTTGCTCTTGGCGACCGTGGTGCATTTGCTGGAATTTGTGCTCTGGATTCTTTGCATGGTGATGGCGGCCCAGGGCAAGCGATTTGAGGTTCCCTTCGCTGCCGGAATTGTGCAGAGCATTGCTGGGAAGTAATCGCCAGATTCGACCGCGGGTTGCACTACGATGAGCGTTCGTGCATTAGACTGAGTTTTGTTTGCGCGCGTGTGCCCGCACGGGGCTGTGGCGATCTCATGGAGCACCTACGAGACGCTGCGGGCGTCCATCTGCTCAGGAGGTTCGCCTCCGGCCATGCCCTGGGCGATGATGAGTTGGCGAGCCTGGTCGCGCAAGCCGGGCAGGCGCCGCGCGAAAATCGCCGAGCCCACCAGGCACACCGCACCACCAATGGCCACCGCCCACGGGGCCCCCAGTTTCTCCGCCACGATGCCGGCGCCGAGCGCGCCCATCGGCGCCATGCCCATGAACATCATGGAATAGACGGACATGACGCGCCCGCGGAGATGGTCGGGCACCATAGCCTGGATAAGCGTGTTCGAGGCGGCCATCTGCAGCATCATCGCAAAACCCGCCGGCAAAAGCAGCGCGAACGAGAGCCAGAACCAGCGCGAGGACGCGAACAGGATGAGGCTGGCTCCGAAGCCCGCCGAGGCCAACGCTACCCAGCGGCCCAGCCCGCTTAAGCCTGCGCGCGCGGCCAGGGCCAGCGCGGCGGCCAGCGCGCCCACGCCGGTCGCGCCCATCAACAACCCCAGTCCGCGCGCGCCGCCGTGCAGGACATGGTCGGCAAAGATGGGCATCAACACCGTATAGGGCATGCCGACGAAGCTCACCAGCCCGACCAGCAGCAGCAGAACGCGAATGGGCTCGGTGCGCCAGACGAAACGAAAGCCCTCGGCAATGTGGTCGAGCGGAGAGGCGCTGCGGTCGGCCAGGCGCGGCGGCTCAAGCTTCATCAGCAGCAAGCCCGCAATCACGGCGAGGTAGCTGACGCCGTTGGCGAAAAAGCACCAGCCCTCGCCGATACTGGCCACCAGCAGGCCGGCGACGGCCGGCCCGACGACGCGCGCGCCGTTGAACATCGAAGAGTTCAGCGCGATGGCGTTCATCAGGTCTTCTTTGCCCACCATCTCCACCAGAAAAGCCTGGCGCGCGGGGATGTCGAAGGCGTTGGCCGCGCCGAGCAGCGCGGCGAGCACGATGATTTCCCAGACCTGCACGCGCCCGGTCAGCGTGAGCGCCGCGAGCACGAGCGCCAGCACCAGGGCCGAGCATTGAGTGGCGATGACAATCCGGTGCCGGTCGTGCCGGTCGGCCACTGCTCCGCCCGCCGCAGCCAACAGAAACACCGGGATCTGCCCGGCGAATCCGACGGTGCCCAGCAGCAGCGCCGAGCCGGTCAGGCGATAGACCAGCCAGGACTGGGCCACCATCTGCATCCAGGTGCCGACCAGAGAAATCAGCTGGCCGCTGAAGAAAAGTTGGAAGTTGCGGTGGCGCAGCGCGCGCAGGATGGCGGGGCGCTGCGCGCCGCTGCCGGCGCGGGCGTTCTCGGGCGCGGATTGGACTGGAGCGGCCATCCTCATCGGGTCGGATGCAGCGCGGTGCTTCTCCGCCGCAGCCAGCTCTCAGTATAAAGCAGTGTACTGTTAGGCCAAATTGTCGCCCGGTCTGGTACGAGCGATTCTTGACGGCGCGGCGAAGTTGCGCTACTGTCCCGGGTTACACCGCAAGTACTCCGACTTCCCCGCTAAGGAGAGTGGATGGACCCCAAGACCGTTTTAGATTTTGCCGCCAAGCACAACGCGAAAATCCTCGACCTGCGCTTCACCGACCTTCCGGGCCTGTGGCACCACGTGAGCTTCCCCATCGGGCAGCTCAACGCGAAGTCGTTTGAGGACGGCTTCGGGATCGATGGCAGCTCGATCCGCGGCTGGGCCTCGATTCATGAGTCCGACATGCTGCTGGTGCCCGACGCGAAAACGCACTTTATGGATCCGTTCCGCGACACGCCCACGCTGGTGATGTTCGGCGACGTCATCGACCCCATCACCAAGCAGCCCTATCCGCGCGACCCGCGCCACATCGCGCGCAAGGCCGAAGCCTATCTGGGTTTCACCGGCGTGGCCGACCAGGCCTTTTTCGGCGCCGAGGCCGAGTTCTTCATCTTTGACAATATCCGCTTCGACCAGGCCACACAGCACGGCTTTTACTACATTGACGCCGAAGAAGGCCGCTGGAACTCGGGGCGCGAGGAGCACAACCTGGGCTACCGGCCGCGGTACAAGGAGGGCTACTTCCCCGTGCCGCCCACCGACCACTACATGGATTTGCGCACGGACATGACCACGCAGATGGAAGCCTGCGGGCTCCACGTCGAGTGCCACCACCACGAAGTGGCCACCGCCGGGCAGTCCGAGATCGACATCAAGTTCGACACGCTGCTGCAGTGCGCCGACAACATGATGAAGTTCAAGTACATCGTGCGGAACGTGGCGCACCAGTACGGCAAGACGGTCACCTTCATGCCCAAGCCGCTGTTTGGCGACAACGGCTCGGGCATGCACACACACCAATCGCTGTGGGCCAAGGGCAAGCCACTGTTTGCCGGCGACCAGTACGCGGGACTCTCGCAAATGGCGCTGTGGTACATCGGCGGCCTGCTGAAACACGCGCCGGCGATCGTGGCCTTTGCCGCGCCGACCACCAACTCTTACAAGCGCCTGGTGCCGGGCTACGAGGCGCCGGTCAACCTGGCGTACTCGCGGCGCAACCGCTCGGCGGCCGTGCGCATCCCGATGTACTCGGCCAGCCCGAAGACCAAGCGGCTCGAGTTCCGCCCGCCCGACCCGTCCTGCAACCCGTACCTGGCGTTTGCGGTGATGATGATGGCGGGACTCGACGGCATCGAGAACAAGATCAATCCGGGGCAACCGCTCGACAAGGACATCTACGACCTGGAACCCGAGGAGTTGAAGAAAGTGCCGTCGCTGCCCGGCTCGCTGGAAGAATCGCTCCGCGCGCTCGAGGCGGACCACAAGTTCCTGCTCAAGGGCGACGTCCTCACCGAAGACGTGGTCCAGCTCTGGATCAATTACAAGATGAAAAACGAAGTGGACGCCGTGCGCATGCGGCCGCATCCGTACGAGTTCGAGCTCTATTACGATATTTAGCCGCTACATTCTCGGAGGGGCGGGCCGGCGTGCCTGCCCCTGCCCTCCCCCTGGCAATTCTCGCGGCGGAGAGATTCCTCGCTGCGTTCGGAATGACAGCCAATCTCCGGCCGTGGCGCCGACATCTTGCCGGCGACTTGGGCGTGTAGCGGCGCCCTTGAGCGGTTGGGGTTTGAAACATGTCCGCCGCGAAGAAAGTCACGTCCGCACCGACATCCTAGGCTTGCTGTGAAACATCGGCGGGCAGTGATCGCGCGGCGAAAACGGCAGGTGGTATTCGTCTAGGCGGCCTTCCTAGTGGAGTGTCCTCATTCACCCGCCGTTCCTGACTTCGCGTCTTGTACTCGCTTCGGAAGCAAAGACCCGTCACTTACTGTTATGGGCTTGGGTGCTGGTTGGCCATGCTCCCATGCGTGGCACCAACTACAGAGCAGTTCTAAGTCTTCAGTCTTCTCCTGCCCGAAGCGTTCGTACGTTCTGTGATGGCCGTGAAGACGCTCGCCATACTTTTGCTTGTTGTCGCATTCACTCATTGCACAGCGTGAACATGCGACCTTGCCGTGTTCCCTGAAACTCTCCCTGCGCAGATTCCTCTTGGTTTTCCACCATTGCTTTGAGTCGAGATGTTGGCTGTAAGCTTCTCGTCTCGCCTGTTGTCTCTCCAATGCCTCATAACATTGGTCGCACGCAAAGAAGTAATCTTCTCCTTCCCTAGCGGTTTTCGTTGCCCAACGACGCTTGCAACGCCCACAGACACATTGGTAGTGGTCTTCGCAGACAGGAAGGGTTGAGAGAAACCAGTAGGCTCGCGTAGCGGTTCCTTTGCTCCAACACACTTCACAGAGTTTGACTTCCGTTTGGCTCATGGTAAGCGAGCGAGCGGCTTCAAGTTTACAGTAATAATCAATCTGTAGCGGGGTTGCGTGGTTTGTGTCGGCCATGCCCTCAGACTTGCGCGGGATGCGTTTCCAGACAAGCCGCGCACTTCGTATGCGGGCGCGACTCCTCCAATGGCCTCAGCGCATTAGGACTATAAGATGGGGGCGGATTCCCTGGCCGCACGGAAGGCGCTTTAAGGAATCAATAGTAGCCAAACCGCGCCCAGACCCTGCCGCCTTCGTAATGGAAGGCGTGTGGCTCGAATCCCCGAAAGACAGAGCGATGGAGCAATTCAAATATTTGCCGTGCTCTGATTGACCGAATACCTACCCGGAGACCGAGTCCGTCCGGCTCAAATCTGAATACGCATTCCTCTGTCCAGTCAAGAAATTCATTCGCCCGGCGTAAAAGCTCTTGTGCGGCGCGCTTGATTACGCCACGCTGACCTTCGTTGTGGTCGTAGGGCATGTAGGCCATTTCTGATTTCCCTCTTGCAGACCGATTATACCACGGCGCCCGCACCAGTTTTTCACTGAAATGTTCACTTATGATGCCAACGGGGCCTGGTGGGGCTGGGGGATTCGAACCCCCGGCCCCTTGGAAGTTTCTTAGGAAATACAGCTACCAACTGTGAGCGCGCGGCGTCCCGCGTGGTAGAATCCCGCCCAAAAAGGAGCCCTCGTATGACCGTCAAAGAATTGCGGCAAAAGCTATCGAAAATTGATGACAAGACAGACGTTGTTGTGTATTGGGAAGAAGGAAAGGAGCATCAGTACTTTGAAATAGATGATGTCTCTCTACATAGTGGCACCCCGCAGAGGCATCCGAGCGGTAATGTGGGGTTCAGGTTTGAAACAAAGGGTCCGGCGACTTGGTTGTTTATCAGTGTCAGCCCGGCGTAGTGCGACGGCCCGGTGGAGTTCTCGGTGAAGAAAGAAGGCTGGCCCGAATTTCCGTTCTTTTGGCTCAAAAAGCCGAACATGTCGTCACTGCAAAACCTCGCCTCGCACGTCCACGAGAAGGCTGAGACGTACCGGCGGTCTGGTTTTCGCGGTGAAACGAGCGAAATGGAGAAACAAATAATCGAGCACATGACTGCCTTGGAGCAACAAGTGCTTGTACTGACCGACGTAGTTCAAGCCTTGCTGCAAATAATCGACGACCAGAGGACTTCTCAGAGAGTGAAAAGGGCGTTCAGATGGATTCGAGAGAAGGCAAAGAAATACGGGCATAGGGTCTGGGAAAACACGATCTTCAAGGTTCTCGGAGCTTTGGGAACCCTCTGGTTCGTCTGGTTTCTCATAACGCTTCTGATTCGTTTCCTTCACGGGTTGAAAAGGTAGGCAGTTCGAGACGGGTAAGTCTCAAACCTTCGCTTCTTCAGGCGGTGACGGTTTCGGCCCTCTCGTTTTCCGGGGAGTGCCTGGCGGGACCGGCGGACTTGAACCGCCAAGCTAGCGCCCCGACGCTTCGAGGGGTAAAGTCATGGGCACACTGGGTTGGGCTTTTGTCATCCTCAATATCGTGGTCTCTCTTGCCTACCTCTGGCACGCGAGGAGGAGCTACAACGCTTTCGGACGGAGTGAACTGGGGGCGCCGAGCGCTTGGTTATGGATTTGGCAATTGTTGGGGGTGGTTCTGGTTATTTGGTTGGGTCTGAGTCCGTGGCATCTGATTTGGTGGTTCTTCCCTGTCGGATGGATTGTTTGCTTTGCGGTTGGCAGGTTCTTGATGCGGCTAGGTTATAATCCATTCGAGTAGCGGCCTGGGGGATTAGACAGAATATGGGGGGATGGTGAAAATGACAGTTTTCAACGACGGGAAACCTTACCACGGTTCAAGCATAGTTGAAGGTGGAAAACTTACGGGGGCGACAGGAAGGACGGACTATTTTTTCTTTCTTTGCCCACGGTGCGGAGATTCTCAAATTCTCCAAATCTCCGAGTATGAGGTCAGACAAGGAGAGCCGAAGTTCGTTTTGGCTTTCCATTTACACTGTCCCGAATGTGGGTTTGACGATTTCGCTAAGCTGGGAAACGACCATCGGGCGGATAAGCTCGCCGTTAAATCTGTCGGGGTTTGCGGCTAGAATGATACCACCGCCGGGCGGGTGTGCTTAGACGGGTCATGTGTGCGTATTCGACGCTGAGTTTGGCCGCGCACTTTGGCATACGACTGGCATACTTCACTCCCATTCGACCGCTTCTTGCGTTTCTGTAGGGACGTGGAATCAGCAACTTGCGCGTTTTCAACACGGCCTTCCATTCCAGCTCTACTACGACATCTAACCACCGTTGTTGTTGTGGGAGCGCCGCATCCTTCGCCCGCCTCGGTGGGCTTGGGACAACAGCAGCGCCCCTGCAAACAACTCCCCTCTCGGCGTTCCCTGCTTCGCGGTGTTCTCGGTGCGCTTCAGAGTGTTATGTGTTGAGTCTTTGTCTCTGAATTCCGCGGCGGGCGTACCGGCGTTCATCGCTGTGATATAAAAGAAGTTGCATGGATGCCGCCTTTTCCAGCATCGCGTTTGCCGAACCGGCGCGCGCCGAATCGAATCTCTCGCTGCTGGAACAGCAACTCCCCGGCAACCTCTGGGCCACGCTGCCCGCGCTGCTGGCGCAGTTGCCGGACCCCGATGGCGCGCTGAATTTCCTCGAGCGCTACCTGCGCACGGAGACCGAGGCCGGGCCGGGCGGCTTGCCCGCGCGCGCGGCCGCTTACCTCAAGCGCCACCCGGCCGCACTGCATCACCTGCTGGTGATCTTCAGCTACAGCCGGTTTCTTTCGGAAACACTGGTGCAACAGCCCGACCTGATTACCTGGCTGCATCGTCCCCCGCGGAAAGGGGCGGCACGCGCGGAGGGACTGGACGGGCTGAAATCTCCGGAGGACCTGAACGAGGAGTTTGCGCGTTTCGAGGCGGTCTCGCTCGACCAATCGCCCGCGGTGGCGCTGGCGCGTTTCAAGCGCCGCGAATATCTGCGCATCACCCTGCGCGACGTCCTGGCGCTGGCCACGCTGGCCGACACCACGCTCGAACTTTCCCAACTGGCCGACGTGCTGCTCGAGCGCGCGCTGCGCATCTCCGAACAGAAGCTCCAGAGCGAGTTCGGCACGCCGCAGTCCACCGATTCGGCCGGAAAGCGCCACGCGGCGCGGATGGTCATCCTTTCGCTCGGGAAACTCGGCGGCCGGGAGCTCAACTACAGTTCCGACATCGACCTGATGTTCCTCTACAGCCGCGAGGGCGAAACTGCGGGCGGCAAACTGGGCAAGACGACCAACGCCGAATATTTCGTGCGCCTCGCGCAGGCGATCCTCAAACTGATCACCGAGGTGACTCCGGAAGGAGTGGTGTACCGCGCGGACTTGCGCCTGCGCCCGCAAGGCGCGGAGGGAGACCTGGCGACCAGCATCCCGGCGGCGCTCGACTACTACCGCAGCCGCGCGCGCGAATGGGAACTGCAGATGCTCATCAAGGCGCGGGGCTCGGCCGGGGACACCGAGGCCGGCCGGCGATTTCTGCGCGAGGTCCAGCCGCTGGTCTATCGCCGGGAGTTCAACCTGGCCGCCGTCGAAGCGGTGCTGAACGCTCGGCAGGAAATCACACGCGATCTGCAGCGCCGCGCCGGGCCGGCCGGCCACGCCGCGGAGTGGAACGCCAAGCTTTCGCCGGGCGGCATCCGTGACATCGAGTTTCTGACGCAGTGCTTGCAACGGCTCTACGGCGGCGCTGACCCGTGGCTGCGTGCGACCTCGACCCTGCTGGCGCTGCAGCGCCTCCACGACAAGGGACACCTGAGCGGCCGGGACTTCTTCCGTTTGGGCAGCGCCTACCAGTTCCTGCGCAGGGTCGAGCACCGCTTGCAGCTTCGCGACGGCCTGCAGCGTCACACCCTGCCGGAAGCACCCGACGCTCTCGAGCGTCTGGCGCGGCGCTGCGGCGTGGAATCCGCTGCCGCGGACGGCCGCACACCCGCGGAGCAATTCTTGCACCGTCTCACACAACATTTCGCCGAGGTCCGCGAGATTTACGAGCGCATTCTGGCGCGGCGCACGCCCGCGCCGCTCGCTGCGGAAGAGATGCCGGAGGCCGACACCGGCTCGGGCAGCCTGCTCCGGCGCTTGCGTGTGGAATCCCCCGCCGTGGCCGGTGCGCTGGCCCAGGTGCTACAGCGGCACGAAGCTCCCGAAGACGCCTACGCCCGCCGCGGCCTGCTCCGCTTCCTCAGCTCGGCGGTGCTGGACCCGGCGGTGATGGCACAACTCGAAGCGCACCCGGAGTGGCTCGGCCGCGCCGCCGAATTGTTCGCTGCGAGTGACCTCGCGGTGGAGATGTTCTCGCGCAATCCCGAGGAGATTAGCGTGGTGGCCGATCCAGGCCTGACCGGCTTCCGCGGGCCGCAGCCGGCGCCGACCTTCGCCGCGGACGAGGCCCTGGCCGCCGTGCGCATGAACTACCGTCGCAGTGTACTGGCCACAGTAGTCCGCGCGCTGCTGGCCGCGGCACAACCTTTTGAGACCTTTGAGACCCTCACGCGCCTGGCCGAGCAGGCCCTCGGGGTCACGCTCGAAATTGCGGCAAGCGAGGTGTTGGGCAAGACCCAGCTCGCCAGCGGACCGCTGGCCGTGCTCGCCCTGGGCCGGCTGGGCACCGGGGAAATGGACATCGGCTCGGACGCAGACCTGATATTCGTCACTGACGAGCTGCTCTCGGGCGAGAGCCGCGAGCCGTGGCGGCGCGCGGCCGAACGCTTCGTTCACGCGGCGGGCAGCCATACGCGCGAGGGCTTGCTCTTCCCTGTGGACACGCGACTGCGCCCGCGCGGAAGCGAAGGCGAAATCGTGCAGTCCATCGGTTACTTGCGCGGCTACTTCCGCACCGAGGCCGAAGCCTGGGAAGCGGCCACGTTCCTGAAGGCGCGGCCGATCGCGGGCAATCTGGATCTCGGCGCGGAGGCCGTGCGCCAGGTGCAGGCCACCCTGGCGGAACGTTTCTCAAAGCCCGAGGAGCTCGCGCGGCATCTCGCGCACACGCGCGAGCTGCTGGAGCAGGCCCAGGTGGGCAAAGAATCCGAGGACGCGGCGCGAACCCTGGGGGGCAAGGGCGAATTCAAGAAGGTCAGCGGGGGCTTCTACGACGTGGATTACATCCTCGCCTTCCTGTTTCTCACGCGCGGGCTGCCGCGTGGGCTCTTGCCCGGCAGCCACGTGCTGCGACAAATCGCCGCGCTGGAATCGGCCGGGGCGCTGGCCACGGCGCAGGCGCAGACGCTGCGGGCCGCGGCGATGCTCTATCGCTGCCTGGATCACGCTTTGCGGCTGGTCACGGGGCGGCCAGCCAACCGGTTGCCGGAGCCGGCCCTCGCCGGGCGCGTCACACGACTGCTGGAGCGCTGGAACCTGCCGCTCGCGGAGGAACTCGAGGCGTGGGTCGAGAGCACGCGCCGGCAGACGCGGGTGCTCTACGAACAGATCGTGCTCGCCGCGCGAGGTAACCCCAGCACGGCAGGAAGCGTCTGATGTACGAAGAATCCCCAGGAGAACTATCCATGGCGGCCACACGCTCCACCGGTTTCCCGAGGCACAAGCGATTCCAATCGAACAGGCGATGCAGGCTGGCCATGCGCTCGCTCTTACTGACGGCGGTGCTGGCCGCGTGCGGATGGCTGACGCCGGTGGCGAGCGGGCAGGAAGCCCCGCCAATAGAGGAGGCGCCGCAGATCTACCTCACACCGCAAACCGGGAGTTTTGTCGTGTACGGCGACATCCGTTTCACCGACCCGCAGAGGTGCGGGTCCAGCAATCCGCGCGCGCGCCAGGAATTGACCCGCCGCGTTGCACAGCTTGGTGAAAAACCCGACTTCGTCGTTATGACCGGCGACGTCGTCCTCAGAGGCAGCAGCGAGGACGACTGGAAGGTATTTGAAGAGGAGACCAAGGCACTCCGCGACCGCGCCATTAACATTTTTGCCGTGCTTGGCAGTCACGACAAGGACGGCGGCGGCCAGGCGGCGTTCTTCCACCATTTCGCCGCACTGAAGGCTTTCCGGGTGCTCGAGAAGCACGGCTGGTACTCGCTCCGCTACGGTGATGCCTACTTCCTAATGCTGGACAGCCAGGAGAAATACGCGGAGGGCGACCCGCAGGGCATCTGGCTGCGCGACCAGTTGGAACATGTCCCGGAAGGAACCGATTTCCTGATCGTCGTCCTGCACCAGCCGATCGTCACACACCCGTCCGGAGAGACGCTGCCGAGCCCGTGCCCGGGCGGCAAACCGACCCGGGGAGGCCATAAAGTGACGCCGGCGGAGGAACAATTTAAGCAGCAGCTCGAAGCATGGGCGAAAGCTCATCCGCGGCCGCGGATCCTCGTCCTTTCGGGTCACAACCACAACTACGAGCGGTACGTCGAGAACGGCATGACCTATGTCGTGACGGCAGGAGGCGGCGCCCCACCTTACGACATCCAGCGGGATCCCAAGGATTTCTACCCGGAGCCCGGCCCGACCTACCACTACTGCCGGATCCGCGTACAAGAAAAAACGCTCACTTTCGAGATGTTCAAGCTCACCCTCCGGGGAAAGTCCGCTTCCTGGGAACGCAAAGATTCGTTTGCATTAAAGTAACCGGCGCCGGCGCCGTCCGGCCCCATGCTAGAATGGGAGGGCTCGCGCGCGGCTGGGGGAAGCGAAAAAATGGGACGACACGTTTCACTCTGCGGGCGGGCGATTGTCGCTGTTGGTTTGCTCCTGGTGGCGTGCGGCGGCGCGCTTCTCGCGCAGACGGTCCCGCCTGCTGCGGCGCCTGCTGCGTCTTCCGGTGCGCAAGCCGCTGCAGCACCGCAGGCGAGCTCCAACGGCGGCTGCATCGAACCCGAGCCGTTGCTGAGCGCCGACGAGTATAGCGGGCCGTTCCGGAAGTCGGTGTTGTACATTTCGCGGAAACTCGAACGGCGCACCGCGCACCGCCCGCACGCGCGGCCGGCCACTACGCTCTGTTCGCTGAACGCGCGCAAGAAGTTCACCCTTTTCGTCCAGGATACTGTCGAGCCGGTAACCTTCGTGGTGTCCGGCTTCTACGCGGCGCTGAGTCAGGCGCAGAACAGCGACGCGCGATTCGGCCAGGGCGGCCAGGGATTTGGCAAGCGGTACGGCGCGGCGCTGGCGGACGAGGCTTCGGGCAATTTCTTCGGAGTGTTCTTCTATCCAGCCCTTTTCCACGAGGACCCTCGATACTTCCGCATGGCACACGGCAGCTCTGGAAAACGATTTGTCCACGCGCTGCGTCACACCATTGTGGCGCGCTCGGACACGGGCCACCCCATGTTCAATTTCTCGGAGTGGTTGGGAAACGCCAGTGCCGTGTCGCTGGGCAATCTCTATCACCCCGATAATCGCCGCGGGTTCGCGCCGGCAGCCCGCAGCACCGCGATCTACGTCGGCATCGACCTCGGATTTGATGTGCTCCGCGAATTCCTGCCCGAAATCTCCCGGAAGCTGAAACTGCCCTTCATCCGGCCCGAAGAGACTCCGGCGCAGGCCGACGCCCACGCCGCAGCGCACTGAGCCCTGCCCGCATCCCGGTTCGTCTTGCGGGGTGAGTCGGCAGCAGCACGCTCGAAATCTCCCCGGCCGGCGGCCTGCAACTGACCGGTGCCGCGCGCTCGGGTTTGTGCTATTGTTTGCGTGTTCGAGCGGAAGCGCTTCTTCCCGGCGCAGCCTCTCGGGCGTTTCGCCGCGCCCAAACCTTGAGAGGTGAACACCATGAAGCAGTCCTACAACGGCCTCGCTATTCCCTCGGACGGTAAAGCGATCGAGTACATCGGCGACACCTACCGCGTGCCCGACCGCCCGGTCATCCCCTTCATCGAAGGCGACGGCACGGGCCGCGACATCTGGAAAGCCTCGCGCCGCGTGTTCGACGCGGCGGTCGAGCGTACGTACAACGGCAAGCGCAAGGTGGCGTGGTTCGAGGTCTTTGCCGGCGAGAAAGCTTACAACCAGTTCAACCAGTGGCTGCCGCAGGACAGCGTCGATGCCATCCGCGACTTCCGCGTGGCCATCAAGGGCCCGCTGACCACTCCGGTGGGCGGCGGCATCCGCTCGCTCAACGTAGCGCTGCGCCAGATCCTGGACCTTTACGCTTGCATCCGCCCGGTGCGCTACATCCCCGGCGTCCCTTCTCCGGTGAAGCACCCGGAGCGCATGAACGTCATCATTTTCCGCGAGAACACCGAGGACGTGTACGCCGGGATCGAGTGGAAAGCCGGCACACCCGAGGTGAAGAAGCTGCTGGAGTTCCTCAACAACGAGATGTTGAAAAACACGGGCAAACAGATTCGCTGGGACTCGGGCGTGGGCATCAAGCCCATCTCGTCGACGGGAACCAAGCGGCTGGTCCGGCGCGCGATCCGGTATGGCCTGGAGAACAAGCGGCGACTGGTCACGCTGGTGCACAAGGGCAACATCCAGAAATTCACCGAGGGGGCGTTCCGCGACTGGGGCTATGAGCTGGCCAAGGACGAATTCCGCCCGCACATCATCACCGAGCGCGAGAGCTGGATCGTGGACAACCGTGACCGCAATCCGAACCTGAGCATCGAGCAGAACGCGGCGATGATTGAGCCCGGCCTCGAGCAGGCCACCGACGCGTTCAAGAAGGAAGTCTATGCCGAGGTCAAGCAGGTGCTCGACTCGATCTACGCCACACACGGCAACGGACAATGGAAAAAGAAGCTGTTGGTCAACGACCGCATCGCCGACTCGATCTTCCAGCAGGTGGTGACGCGCGCCGATGAATACGAAGTGCTGGCCACGCCCAACTTGAACGGCGATTACCTCTCCGACGCCTGCGCGGCGCAGGTGGGCGGGCTGGGCATCGCGCCCGGCGCCAACATCGGCGACGGCTACGGCTGCTTCGAGGCCACGCACGGCACGGCGCCCAAGTACGCGGATAAGGACGTCATCAACCCCGGCGCGGTCATTCTGGCCGGGGTGATGATGTTCGACTTCCTGGGCTGGGGCGAAGTCGCGCGGCTGATCGAGGAAGGCATCGCCCGCACCATCCAGCAGAAGCGCGTCACCTACGACCTCGAGCGGCTGATGGAGGGAGCGACGAAACTGCGCACCTCTGAGTTCGCCTCGGCCATCAT
Organism: Terriglobia bacterium; assembly: GCA_041493955.1. GTDB lineage: Bacteria > Acidobacteriota > Terriglobia > Acidiferrales > UBA7541 > QHYU01. Next base: position 11,533 of record JBGPZW010000022.1, on the reverse strand, counting down.
CGAAAATATGGAGGCCAAGGTCGCCGCCGACTAAGGCCCGCGCCCGGCAACCTGAATCGGCAGGGGCACAGTTTTCTGTGCCCCTACGGCCCCGAATACCTGCTTTGCGACAACACAGATTCCTATTTCCTCGAGGAGCGAAATCATGCGGAAAAAAGTGACAGTCGTGGGCGGGGGCTTTGTCGGCTCCACGACCGCGCAGCGCATCGTGGACAGAGAGCTGGCCGACGTGGTCCTGACCGATATTCTCGAAGGCGTGCCCGCGGGCAAAGCCCTCGACATGCTGGAATCCGGGCCCATCCAGAGGACCGACGCGCGGGCCGTGGGCATCTCCACCGCCAGCGGCGACTACCGCGAGACAGCCAACAGCGACATCGTGGTGATCACCGCAGGTTTTCCCCGCAAGCCCGGGATGAGCCGAGACGATCTGCTCAGGGCGAATTACGACGTCATCAAGGCGGTGGTCGAGCAGGTGGCCAAGTTTTCTCCCAACGCCATTCTGATCATGGTCACCAACCCGCTCGACGCCATGGCGCAGGCGGCGTACAAGCTGAGCGGCTTCTCGAAAAACCGTGTGATAGGCATGGCCGGGGTGCTCGATTCCTCGCGGATGAGCACGTTCGTGGCCGCGGAGCTGGGCGTCTCGGTGGAAAGCGTACACTCGTTCGTGCTCGGGGGCCACGGAGACGACATGGTGCCGCTGCCGCGCTATTCGACCGTGGCGGGCATCCCGCTGCCCGACCTGCTGCCCAAAGAGCGCATCGACGCCATCGTGGACCGCACGCGCAAGGGCGGCGCGGAGATCGTCAACTTGCTCAAGACCGGCTCGGCGTACTATGCGCCCTCAGCCGCCGCAGTGGAGATGGTGGAAGCCATCCTGAAGGACAAGAAGAAAATTCTGCCCTGCGCGGCTTACCTCGAAGGCGAGTATGGCATCAAGGGCCTCTTCGTGGGCGTGCCGGTGAAGCTGGGTTCCCGAGGCATTGAGCAGATCATCGAGGTCAAGCTGACGCCGGAGGAAAACGCGGCGCTGCAGAAATCCGCCGCCTCGGTGCGCGAGCTGGTCAACGTTCTGGGGCTGTAGCCGCACGCTCGGGCACGCCAGGAACACAGACCAACTGGGGGCTCGCTGCGGGACTCGGGCCCGGTTCAGCCCGCCGCTACGCCTTCCCTACCGGTCGGTGAGCTCCAGCACACGCAATTTGCTGAAGATCACTTCCATGCCCGCGCGGGCTACAAAGAGACCCGTCTCGCCGCGCACGTCTTCGGGGGAAACCGTCGAGCCGACGAGCTTGTCGTTGATGAAGCAGCGGATGGTGTGCCCGCGGATCTCGACGGCCAGGCGATGGGCCGCGCCGTAACCTTTGCTCAGCACCGGATCCACAGTGAGTTCGATCGGCGAACGCCATTCCCCGTTCCACAGCGAAAGGCGATAGGCGCCCTCGGCGTTGACCGTGAAGGTATAGAAGAAGCGGTTGTCGGGCGAGGACTTGCCGAATTTCAGGCCAAAGGCGCTTCGCGGGCTGCCCTTGCGCAGGGCCGCGGAGACTTCGATGCGCACGCTGGCTGGGAGGCTCCCGATGTTGGCGAGGGTAAACTCGCAGGTGCCCTCCGGGGAGACGTCCTCGATACCGTAGCCGTTGTCGGCGTAGAAGGTCCTGCAGGGCGTGGCCGTGCCTTCGGGCCAGTCGCGCTTGGTCAGCAGATCGTCCTCGAAGATCACGCGCCCGGCCACCGCCGGCGCGGCCCGGGCGGCCAGGTCGATCACATGCAGGTCGGTGAACACTACCTCCATGCCCACTTCGTCAAGGTAGAGGCCGATGTTGCCGCGTACGTCGCGAGGAGAGATCGCTGAGCCGACCATCTTGTCGTTCACAAAGCAGCGGATAGCGCGGCCGCCGCGGATCTCCACCGCCAGGCGGTTGAGTGCACCGTAGCCCTGCTGGACCACCGGGTCGGGCGTGCGGCCGATCAGCGAGCGCCAGTCGCCGTCGTTCAGCGCCAGGTCAAACGTGCCCGCGCTGGAAACCGTGAAGGCGTGGAACAACCGGTTGTCCACTGCCACGCGACCGAACTTCAGCCCGAACGTGCCATTCACATTCCCCCGGCGGAGCCGCACGGAAACCTCGATGCGGACGTCGCCGGTGAAATAGCCGGCCTGCACCAGATCGAACTCGCAGGAGCCCGGCGGCGGAATATCTTCCACGACGAAGCCCACGGCCACATAGGACGTCTTGCAGGCACCGTCGGCACCTTCCTTCCAGCGCCGCTGCGTGCGGAGATCGTCGGAGTATAGCACAGGCCCCGCGGCGGCCGGGATCTCCTGCCCAGGCGCGCGCGCTTCGGCAGGAGGCACCGCTCGCCGGACGGGCGCCGCAGCAACCGCCACCAGCGCGCAGCCCACTAAGACGGCTACCGCGATGGCCGCGACTGCCTGGGATTTGGGAGCCGGATCCGATGGTCGAGAGGGTTGCATGGCCGGAACGAGCGGATTATAACCAGCCCGAGTTTCGCGGTCGCAGAAACTTGGGCGGGAATTTCCATCGCGGCAAGACAGGCACCGGCCCGGTCCGGGATGACAGTCTAGTTGTACACCTTGAGTCGGGGCCAGGCCTGCTGCAGGGTCATCTTCGGCGCGCGGCAGAGGAACACCGGGAGGTTGTTCTCGTCCGGCATGGCGTACGGGTGATTGATGGTGGCCACCTGCTGAATCTCCGCGAACAGCGGCTCCAGATCCTCCCGTGGAAGGCCGAGGGTAAGAACGACCTCGCTCGTGGAGTTTCCCGGGCCCCACAGGTAGTAGCTGTTGTGGGCGCTGATGGCCTTGGGCAGTCCGTAGGCCGCGCCGAAATAATCGATCGCGCCGGCCTCGCCGTAATTCGAGGCGAGAATCGTGCAGCGCGACTGATCCGCCGCGGGCAGGCCGTGAAACACACGCGCCACGATGGCCACCTGATTCTCCCAGCCGAACATGTCGGAAAACAGTTGCGGCGTTCGCCCCAAGTCGTGGTTCTCGACTTTGACGCGGTCCACGTCCCAGAAATTGGAGTAGGCGATGGTGGCCTCCACCGGTAGCAGAGGCAGCGCCAGCGGCGCGGCGACGATTCCGCCGACGGCGAGAGGCGCCAGGATGACCGGCTTCAGCCAATCCCAGTTGCGGGCGCAGATCCACTGCTCAATCCACACCGCTCCGGCGGCCAGCAGCATCGGATAAATCGGCGCGAGATAATAGATCCTGCCCTTCAGGATCAACATCTCGAGCAGCACGATGAGATAGGCCCAGCCCAAGAAGCGATACGGTTTGCCGTGCTTCGCGCGCAAGAAGAAGTAGAGGCCCGCGAGGCAGATGGGCGCGGCCAGGGGATGAACCAGCAACGCCTGCTCGAGAATAAAACCGAGGGGGGACACCGGGACGTTTTTCATCTTCCCGACGAATTGCAGAATCTCCAGGGTCGGCCAGGCGTGAAGCGCCTCCCAGACGATATTGGGCAGCGCCACAGCGAAGGACAGCAGCCCACCGAGCCAGATCCACTTGCTCCGCAGGAAGCGACGCTCCGGGGTCAGCAGCAACCCGACGAAAACGCCGGAGCCGAAGAAAAGCATGGAGTGCTTGTTGAGCAGTCCGAGGCCCGCCACCAGGCCGAAAAGCACCCAGAGCCGCGGCCGCTCCTGCCGGACGATGCGCAGGCCGAGGGCCGCGCAGAGCATCCAGAAGACCGGCTCGAAGGCGTTCATGGTGAAGAGATTGTCGAAGGTCAGATAAATCGGAGCGATCAGCACAGCGGTCGCCGCCAGGGCTTGCGCGTACCGGCGGCCGCCCAGCTCGCGCGCCATCCAGCCGGCCAACAGCACCTTGGCCGCGGCCGATAGCGCGGGGAAAAAGCGCAGGGCAAACAACGAATCGCCCAGCAGCCAGCGGGTCAGCCGGGCGATCACCGCGATCAGGGGAGCCTGATCCACATAGCCCCAGGCCAGGTGCTCGCCGCAGGCGGCGTAGTACAGCTCATCCCGGAAATACCCGTAGCGCGGCGCAATGAGCAGGTTGACCAGGAAGTGCAACGCACAGGCAGCCACGGCGAGGGAAAGGACTATTCCCGCCTCGCTGGCAAGAAACGCGACGACCTGCGAACGCAGGCCCGGCTTGATGTTTTCTCGGACTGGCTCCTGCGTGGCGGCGCCCCGGGGCCCTTCGAGACCGACCGTTCCCATGGACCTGCTCCCGTAAATGCGGACTGGAAGGGGCTTGCGTGCGCCGTGTTGGACGCGCCTCAATCCGTGACGGTTACTTTACGAAGCGAGTATATCAGGAGGACTTCTTCGCCGGCGCCTTCGCGGGGGCCTTGCCGGGAGCCTTGGCCGCGGGCTCGCCCTCGGGCGGATCGGCGGGCGCGGGCCCGACGCGCTCGACCCGCACGTGCAGCATGTGCACCGGCGTCGAGGGCTGGCTCCCTCGCGCAGACACGCGCGCAATGGCTTTCACCACGTCCAAATTTCCGCACTGTCCGAAAATGGTGTGGCGGTTGTTCAGATGCGGCGTGGGCACCTCGGTGATGAAGAACTGGCTGCCGTTGGTATTGGGGCCGGAGTTAGCCATGGCCAGACGCCCTGGGACATCGAACTTCAGGGTGGACACAAATTCATCCTGGAACGGGAATCCCGGGTCCTTCGGCGAACCCGTCCCCGTGCCCAACGGGTCGCCGCCCTGGATCATGAACTCGGGGATCACACGGTGAAAGATCAGCCCGTCGTAGAAGCGCTTGCCACCGATCTTCCCCACCGCCAGGCCGACGATCTTGCGGACCGTCACCGGCGCCTGGTTCTCGAAGAGCTTACAACTGATGCTTCCCTGCTCCGTTTCAAAGGTCATGTACAGGCCAGGTTCGCGCGTTTCGGCCGGTTTCGCTCCCTCGGTTTTCGCCGCAGTCGCGGGCGCCTTCGCCGGTGGAGTCTTCGGCGGGGGCGCCTTCTGCTCCTGCGCCGCGAGCGGCAGCGCCAGGGCCAGGGTCATAAGTACCACAAGCTTCGATTGTTTCGCCGTCATCTTTGCCTCTCCCAGTGTTGATCTCTTCTGCTCCCAATACGCGTCGCGCTTCGGGCCTATTTCTGCATTTCCCGGCTGACGCGTTCGGCCTCGGCCAGAACGCGCAGCGTGTTTTCGCCAAGAATTTTGCGAATGTCGGATTCCGAATAGCCTTTCCGCAACAGCGCCTCGGTCAGCTTCGGCAGCTTGGAGCAGTCTTCCAAACCCTGCGGCATCACCGCGCCGTCGAAATCGGAGCCCAGCCCGACGTGGTCCGCGCCCACTAGCTTCACCGCGTGGTCGATGTGCTCGACGACCTTCTCCCAGCCCACTTGCGGAAGCTTGCCCGCCGCGCGGTATTGCTGGCTGAGGTGTTCTCCCTCGCGGATGAGGCGCGCTTCGTCCTCGCCGTAGAGCTTCTCAAGCTCCTTGGACTTGGCGGCGAACTCCTCGGCGGTGGGCCCGCGTCGCGCGTCAGCGTATTCCTGGCTGAGGAAGCCGATGTTGTAGTTAATCTGGATGACGCCGCCTTTCTTGGCCAGCGCGCGGATCATGTCGTCGGTCATGTTGCGGGGCACGTTGCACAGCGCACGGCAGGAGGAGTGCGAGGCGATCAGGGGCGCCCGGCTGGTCTCCAGCGCGTCATAAAACGTTTTGTCGGAAACGTGCGAGATGTCCACCAGAACGCCGAGGCGGTTCATCTCCCGCACCACGGACCTGCCAAATTCGGTGAGGCCGTCGTGCGCGGGCTTGTCGGTGGAGGAGTCGGCCCAATTGTTGTTGCTGCTGTGGGTTAGGGTGACGTAGCGCACGCCCAGGGCGGCATAGGAGCGCAACATGCTGAGGTCGTCGTCAATCAGGTGTCCGCCTTCGAGGCCCATCAGCAAGGCGATCTTGCCCTGCGCATGGGCGCGACGCACTTCCTCAGCGGAAGTGGCGAGCGCCAGGTCGTGGGGATGGAGGCGGACCTGCTCGCGCACCGCGTCGATCAGATCGAACGAGCGTTTGACGCCCTTCGCCCCATTCACAGAACTCGGCGCCCAGATGGACATGAATACGGCGTTCAGACCGCCCTCGCGCATCCGGGGGATGTCCAGGTGTCCTTCGGCGTCGCGGCGGGCCAGGTCGAACTTCTCAAACAACATCCGTTGGGGCGTGTCCACGTGCGTGTCGAGCACAATGGCGCTCGAGTGAAGTTTGCGGGCGCGGGCGGAGATATCGTCTGCGGGCATGTCGGCAACGAGCAAACCCCCGGCGAGGACCACGACGCCGGTGTTCAGCAAAGCGAGCAAGCGCATCCAGCGAAACCTCAAGCCCCGCGCGGGGCGCAAACGGAAAAGACGGAATGGGCGCGCAGCGTCCGAAGCGACGAGCAGTTATAGTCGAGCGCCGCCCGGATGGTCAAGGCCCCTCGCAGCTCAACCGAACAGCGACCCCAGCGCCTGCCAAATGGCCTGGCGATTGACCTGGGCGATCGATTCGGTCAGCGGAATCTGCTTGGGGCAAATCTGGACGCAGTTCTGCGCGTTGGCGCAATCGGCCACCCCGCCGGGACCCATCACCGCCTCGAGCCGATCGCGCGCGTGCATCGCACCGGTGGGATGCATATTGAACAGCCGCACCTGGCTGATGATGGCCGCACCGATGAAGTGGTTGTTGTCGTTGACCTGGGGGCAGACCTCCAGGCACATGCCACAGGTGATACAGCGCGAAAGCGGGTAGGCCTTGGCCTGCACATCCGAGGACATGCGCGGGCCTTCGCCCAGGTTGTAAGTGCCGTCAATGGGCACCCAGGCCCGCACGCGCTTGAGGTTCTCGAACATCACTGAGCGGTCCACGGAGAGGTCGCGCACGACCGGAAACTTCGTCATGGGCTCGACGCGGATGGGCTGGGTGAGTGAATCAACCAACGCAGAGCAGGCCATGCGCGCCTTGCCGTTGATCACCATGGCACACGACCCGCACACTTCTTCAAGACAATTGGAGTCATAGCTGACCGGCGTGGTGGCTTTGCTGTCGCGCGTGACGGGCCGCTCGGCGATGTCGCGCAAGCAGATAATGACGTTCATGTGCGGACGCCAGGCGAGCTCAAACTCCTCCCAGTAGGGCCGCTCGCCGGGACCCGCTTGCCGCTTCACTCGGACGATCACGCTCTTTCTCTCGGCCATCTCTCCTCAATGGGCGCGGAAACAGTCGCTCCGGCTCACGCTCACACCGGCTAGCTGGCCGCGTCGTAGCGCCGCGCCCGCGGCGGAATCAGCGACGTGTCCACCGCCTCATAGCTAAGGTGGATCTGGCCATTGTTCCAGCTTGCCCGGGTGCTCCTCAGCCAATTCGGGTCATCGCGCTCGGGGAATTCCGGCTTGTAGTGCGCGCCGCGGGATTCGTTGCGGGCCAGCGCGCCGAGCGTGATGACGCGCGCCAGGATGAGCATGTTGTAGAGCTCGCGCGCAAAATTCAGCGTCTGGTTCGACCACTTGGTGCGGTCCGACAGATTGACTTTCCGGTAGCGCTCGAGCAGCTCCTGGAGCTTCGCGTCGGTGCGCTCCAGGTCCTTGTTGTGCCGCACCACGGTGACGTGTTCGGTCATCCACGAGCCCATCTCTTTCCAGATAGTGATGGGGTTCTCGGCGCCCTGCTGGCGCAGCAGCGCCTGGTTCATTTCTTCCTGGCGGCCGCGCTCGCGGTCGAAGAGGCTCACCTCCACACTCTCACAACCCTTGCTGAGCCCCTGCGCATACTTAACTGACGCCCGGCCGGCCACCATGCCACCGAAGATGCAGGAGACCAGTGAGTTGGCCCCCAGCCGGTTCGCGCCGTGATACTGATACTCGCACTCTCCCGCCGCATAAATTCCCGGCACGTTGGTGGCCTGATACACGTTGTCCACCCAGATTCCACCCATGGTGTAGTGCACTCCGGGGAAAACCATCATCGGCTCGACGTGCGGATCGACGCCCAGAAATTTCTCGTAAATCTCCAGGATGCCTTCGAGTTTGCGATCGAGCACCTCACGCGGGATGTGCGTCAGGTCGAGAAAGACCGCTGCATCGCCGCCGATGCCCAGCTTCATCTCGAAGACGACCTTGTGAATCGCGCGGGTAGCGATGTCGCGCGGCACCAGGTTGCCGTACTTCGGATACCATTCCTCGAGGAAGTAGAAGCGCTCGGCGGCCGGAATCTGGAGCGGGGGCCGGGTGTCACCGGGCCGCTTGGGCACCCAGACGCGCCCGCCCTCGCCGCGCGCCGATTCGCTCATCAGGCGCAGCTTGTCTTCACCGGGGATGGCGGTGGGGTGCACCTGGATGAACTCGCCGTTGGCGTAGTCCACGCCCTGCTGGAATAGCGCCGACTGCGCCGAGCCTGTGCAGACCACCGAGTTGGTGGAACGGCCGAAAATCGCGCCGATGCCCCCGGTGCAGAAAATAGCGGCGTCGGCGGGGAAGGTGCGCACCTCCATGGACTTCAGGTCCATGGCACAGATGCCGCGGCTCACGCCGGCGTCGTCGAGCACGGCGGAGAGAAACGTCCAGCCCTCGTATTTGCGGATCTTGCCTTCGACTTCGAAGCGCCGCACCTGCTCGTCGAGCGCGTAGAGCAACTGCTGCCCGGTAGTGGCGCCGGCAAAGGCGGTGCGGTGAAAGAGCGTGCCGCCGAAGCGCCGGTAATCGAGCAGGCCCTCCGGGGTGCGGTTGAACATCACGCCCATGCGGTCGAGCAGGTCAATGATGCCCGGCGCAGCCTCGCACATGGCCTTGACCGGGGGCTGATTGGCCAGGAAGTCACCGCCAAAAACGGAATCGTCGAAGTGCTGGGCGGCGGAGTCGCCCTCGCCCTTGGTGTTCTTCGCCGCGTTGATGCCGCCCTGCGCGCAAACCGAATGGGAGCGCTTGACCGGCACGATGGAGAACAAATCCACCGGCAGGCCGGCCTCGGCCACACGGATCGCGGCCATCAGGCCGGCCAGACCACCTCCCACAACGATGATCTTTGGCTCTCTCATTGGACGTAAAACTCAAACGGGCGCCAGTGGAAGCGGATGCTCAGGGCGATGGCCACGCCGACTACGCTGAAGACGACCGCCACAACCGCCCCGAGATAGCCGGCCGCGCGTTGCCCCCGGGAGGTTGCTGTCAGGCCCCACTTGCAGAGGAAATTCCAGATGCCGTTGCCCAGGTGGAACGATGCGGCCAGGACGCCTACCAGGTAGAAGCCGAAATACCAGGGATTCGCCAGGACCTTGTCCACATCGGCAAACGTAGACTTCCCGTGCGTGAGGAAGCGCTCGACATATACGTGCCAGCCGACGAAGACAAACGTGATCAAGCCCGTCCAGCGCTGCAGCAGATACATCCAGTTGCCGATCCAGGGATACTGCGAGACGTTGGACTCCCCCTTCCACCACATATAGACCCCGAAGCCGCCGTGATAGAGGATGGGCAGCCAGATGACCCCGGCCTCCACAAAAATCTTCCACGGAATCTGCTGCAGCTCGCGCGAAGCCTCATTGTACTTGGCGACGCTCACCAGGGCGTAGCTGTTGGACCAGAAATGCTCGGCGAGAAATGCTCCCACGGGGAAGATGCCGGAAAAAGAATGCAGCTTCCGCCAGAAGAAGCTGTGGTCGGCTGGAGCCTCGGCGGCAGACATCGGCGCTCCCTCGATTGGCTTGTGTGCTGACGCAACCGGGCCTCGCCGGCAGCCCATCACCCCGCCGGGAGGGCCAGTATCCGCACAGGATGGCGCGGTTTCCTGCGGACGTTGGAGTATAGGGATTTTCCCCGTGCATTTCAAGGAGGCCCGCAGCCGGAAAAGGAAGCACTGCGCGACACAGCTTGGCTATAATGGAGCGCGTGGGAGATATTGACGGGGGAGTGCCGATGGCTGAGCCACTGGTCACGAAGCTGGAACGCATTCTGGACGCGTTGATGAAACAAACCGACCCCCTGGAGTCCGTCATGCTCGCCCAGGTGGGCGAGCAGATCGCCAAGGCCTTCGGCGTAATGCCCGACGAAGTCGCGATTCTCACGGTTAGCGACCAGGACAGATTCCTGAAATTCATCATCCCTGAGAAGCTGCAGGTGATCGGCACCATTCCCCTGAGCAGCCCCAACGCGCTGGCCTCGCGCACGGCACGGGAGCGGCGGACCGAGTTTCTCAACAACTTCACCACCACGCGCCATGCCAGTGTGTTTGAAGGCGTCCCGCTGGGCCGGCGTCATGGCGAACTGATCCACAAGATCATGAGCGCGCCAGTCGTCGTGGATGACAAAGTCGTGGGCGTCGTCCAAATCTCCCGGAAGGGGCGCACGCCTGCCGACGCGGGTCCCGACTTTACCCATAGCGACCTGCGCGAACTAACTTCCATCACCGGCGTGCTCGGCCGGTTCATCGCGCTCTGCAAGGTGTCCTGAACACGGTGGCCTCCCCAATGAAACGCATCCGGCTTTCCCTGCTGTTCGTCTGCCTGCTCAGCCTGGCAGCCTTCTGGGCCGTCTCCCTCACTTCTTCTCCGACGGGCGCGGCTGCCGAAGCGTCCGACAAGGTCAGCCTCACCCTATTGGGAACCACCGACCTGCACGGCAACATCGAGCCGTTGGACTACTACCTTGACCAGCCGGCCAACCGCGGCCTGGCGAAGATCGCCACGCTGGTGCGCCGCATCCGCGCCGAGCAGTCGCACGTCCTGCTGCTCGACTCCGGTGACACGATCCAGGGTACGCCGCTGGCCTACTACTTTGCGCGCAAGGACACCAGCCAACCCAATCCCACCATCGCGGTGATGAACGCGCTGGGCTACGACGCCATGGCGGTGGGCAATCACGAGTTCAACTTCGGCCTCGATGTGCTCTGGAAAGTGAAGCGCGAGGCGGAGTTCCCCATCCTGGCCGCGAACCTGCGCCAGAAATACAAGAAGGGGGTCGAATACTTCCGTCCCTACGTTATCAAGCAGGTCGCCGGGGTGCGCGTGGGGATCGTAGGTTTTGTAACCCCGGGCGTACCGCGGTGGGAGATCCCTGCCCACTACCGCGGCTACGAGTTTGAGCCGATCGTGGACGCCGCGCGGCGCGTCATCCCCGAAGTACGCAAGCAGGCGGACCTGGTCGTGGTGCTCGCCCACTCGGGCCTCGGGCGCGACCCGGAAACCGGACAGGCGTTTCCCCAGGACGAAATCTCCGGCGAAAATGCGGTGGTGCCACTGGCCGAAGAAGTGCCCGGGATCGACATCATCCTGTTCGGCCACACGCATCTCGAGGTGCCAGAGAAGATGATCCACGGCGTCCTGCTCGTGCAGGCGAAAAACTGGGGCCAGTCGCTGGCCCGCGTGGACGTGCAAATGGAACACGACGCGGCAGGCCGCTGGCACGTCGCCGGAAAACATTCGGGCACGATTGCCGTCACCGACGCAGTCGCCGCGGACCCTGAAATCATCAAGCTGGCCGAACCCTACCATCGGGCTACGCAGGCCTATCTCGACACGCCCATCGCCACTGCCGCGCAGGCCCTCGAGGC
>JBGPZW010000189.1:0-5797 GCA_041493955.1 Terriglobia bacterium | reverse complement strand
CCCGGCCAAACTGGCGCTGGCCAAACTCGAGCAGCAGCTCGCCGGGCAATTCGACGCGCCCTTCAAGCTGAAGGACGCGCTGGCGCCGGTTCAGCGTGAATACGAGTTCGTGATCGTGGATACGCCGCCGTCGCTCGGCATCCTGACGGTCAACGCGCTGGTGGCCGCCACGCACCTGCTGGTGCCCATCCAAGCGGCCTATTTCGCCATTGAAGGCACCGACGACCTGCTGGAGACCTACGAGCGCATCCGCGCGCGGCCTAACCCCGCGCTCAAGGTCCTGGGCGTGGTCATCACCCTTTTCGACAAACGCACGAACATCTCGCGCGACACGCACGAGCAGATTCGTTCGGTGTTCGGCTCGGTGCTGTTCAAGACGCGCATCGGCAAGAACGTGCGCCTGGAGGAAAGCCCGGCTTACAAAGAAACCATCATGACGTTTGCGCCCAAATCGCCGGGCGCCAGCGAGTATCGCAAGCTTGCTCTGGAGGTCATCCAACGTGTCGAAGAGGATGGGATTGCCCGCCACACTGAAGATGCGGCATGACGCGCACTACGTAGAAACCCTGGCCAGTTACAGCGGTGCTGCGGTCGGCCGAATGATTCCCGCGGATAAAATCCGCCCGAACCCTGAGCAGCCTCGGAAAACCCTGGGTGACCTGCGCGAATTGAGCGAATCGATCAAGCAGAAGGGCGTGCTCGAGCCGCTGCTGGTACGATACGTGCCGCGGGAAGACTGCTACCACATCATCTCCGGCGAGCGGCGCTACCACGCTGCTCGCGCGGCCGGCCTGCGCGAACTGCCCTGCATCGAAAAGATCGCCGACGACGCCGAGACCCTGGAGCTGGCGCTCATCGAGAACCTCCAGCGCAAGGATCTCACGCCGTTTGAGGAAGCCGAAGGGCTCTACCGGCTCGCGGCGCAGTTCGATTATACCCACGACGACATCGCCAAGAAGATCGCCAGGGCGCGCTCGTCGGTGACGGAAACCCTCTCGCTGCGGAATATCCCCGAGAGCCTGCGCAAGCGCTGCGTCGAGAAGGGCATCGTCTCCAAGTCGCTGCTGCTGCAGGTGGCGCGCCAGCCCACCGAGAAGAAGATGCTCGAGGCCGTGCAGCGCATCGCCCAGGGTGGCCTGACGCGCGATGAGGCGCGCCGCGAGCGGCGCGAAGAAGCCACCGCCGGGCCGCGGCCACAGCCGTTTATCTTCAACTACCAGCCGGAAAACGAAGCCTTTCGCCTGCGGCTGCAGTTCCGCAGGAGCCACGTGACGCGTGAGGAGTTGATCGCCACGCTGCGCTCGATCCTGTCTGCGCTCGAACACGCCGAGGCGGACTCTGATCCGGCGGTGGCTTAGCCGGCAGGCGCAAAGCCGCGAGCCGTCGATTCTCCGGGTTGGCAACTTCCAGGCAGCACCGGATCCTGCGTGCGCGTGCATCCCCCCGGCGTATGCTTCGCTGGGCCGCTTTTGCCTTCGCGAACCGAAATTTCTGCCAGTACCTCATTTTGTCCGCAGGCTGAACGCGCCCTGCACGTGGATGTAAGATGATCGCACCATGCTGGAATTGAAGGCCCAGCAGATCGCTGTGCTCGAGCGGTTTGTGGCGCTCGGGTTCGAGATCACATCGTTTCCGCTCTATGCGAGCGCCGTCGGGGTGCGACGAGGCCACTGCGTCGCGCTGCTGCAGCCTGTGGCGGGCGGGGCGCTGAAGCTGTTCGGCGAGCCGTGCTACCTGGTCGAGGGCAACCTCAGCGTGCGCATCACGCGTGGCGGCAAACAGTGGTTTGTGTGGAAGAAGAAGCAGGTTGAGGCTACGCCGGAGCGCCAGGCGGAACTCGAGCAATTCGCAGATCAGCTCTCCGCACTTCTTCTCGCGACTGCATAGACAAAAAGGATGAGCTTGGGAAAGGGAGTGAAAGTCGAATTCAGCAGCGATGAGTTGATCCTGGCGCTGATGAGCCTGATCCGCGCCAGCAACCCGGCCATGCTCCGGCAGGGCCCGGAGGGTATTACGGTGGACTTTGATTCCCTGGAAGGAAAGAGCGCGCTCAATGATGATGAGCAACTGCTGCTTAAATTCCAGGCCGCCCTCTCTGGCCCGGCGGCACAAGACGCCTATGCTCTCGAGTTGACCGCCGCCGAGAGCAACCGCCTGGCACAAACCCTCGAGCACCTGGAGTCCCTTCAGCCCTGGCCGGCTGACGTACTCGAAATCAGCCGCGAATTACGCGCCCGCATTTGCACCGTCTAGCAGCGGGCGAAACTTGTCCCGTGTCCCGTCAAGGGAGCCCACCATCGATGGCCCCGCCCGCAGCGCGCCGACGCGTAGGGGCGATTTGCGTTCGTGCCGGCGCAGGAAATAACCGCCGGCGGCTCGCTGGCGCTCTTCTTAACGTGCTGAAGGGCGCGCTACACCAGCAGGCGCGCAGACACGACCGGGTTGCAATCGCGCCATCCACAAGGCAAACTAATTTCGTGACCCATTCCTACGATTTGATCTGCATCGGGGCAGGGCCAACAGGCTTGGCGTGCGCCATCGAAGCCCGGCGCGTGGGGCTGCGTTCGTTGGTGCTGGACAAGGCGTGTTTGTGTAACTCGCTCTACCACTATCCCACCAACATGGTGTTTTTCACCACGCCCGAGTTGCTGGAGATCGGCGATCTGCCGCTGACCTGCGCGGGGGAGAAGCCCACCCGTGTGGAGGCGCTGAAGTACTACCGCAAGGCTGCCGAGCACTACGAGTTGGAGTTGCAGCTTTACGAGCGCGTCGAGAGCGTGGAAGGGAGTGATGGGCGCTTCACTGTGCACACGCGCACGGAGAAGGGCGTAGGCAACCGGTACGCGGCGAAAAAGATTGTCGTCGCCACGGGCTATTACGACTTGCCGAACCGCCTGGGCGTGCCGGGGGAAGATCTGCCGCACGTCTCACACTACTACACAGAGGCGCATCCGTATTGGAACCGTGACGTGGTGGTGGTCGGCGGAAAGAACTCGGCAGCCGAGGCGGCGCTTGATCTTTACCGCGCGGGCGCGCGCGTCACGCTGGTCCATCGTCACGCCGAACTCGGCTCGACCATCAAGTACTGGGTGCGGCCGGACATCGAGAACCGCATCAAGGCGGGGCAGGTCCGCGCGCTGTTTGGAACCCGCGTAACGCGCCTCGAGCCAGGGCGGGTCTGGGTGCAGGGCAACGGCGGCGAGCGGGCCATTCCCACGGCGCAGGTCTTTGCGTTGACCGGATACCATCCAGACTTCAACCTCCTGCGGCAGTTGGGCGTGGCGCTCGACCCGCAGACGAACAAGCCGGCCATGAATCCGGAAACCCACGAGACCAATGTGCCGGGGCTCTACCTGGCGGGCGTGGTGATCGGCGGGAACGCCACGGGCGAGATCTTCATCGAGAACGGGCGCTTCCACGGCAAGCAGATCATTGCGGCGCTGACCGGAAGGCAGCCCGAGACGAAAAGGCCCTGAGCGCCCAGACCACTGCCTGCTCCCGCATTGATTTGCCGCGGGGCGCCCCGCCCTGATAGACTGCTCGCTGATGGCCAACATTCTCAGAGAGATGGGCGAGACGTTCCTGACGCTCGCGCAGGGATTTAGCGTCACCTTCCGCAATATGCTGCGCAAGCCGGTCACGGAGAACTATCCGGAGGAACCGGTGCACTTCCAGGCGCGCTATCGTGGCATCCACGTGTTGCACCGAGACGAGCAGGGCCTGGAGAAGTGCGTAGGGTGTTTTCTGTGTTCCGCGGCGTGCCCGGCCAACTGCATCTACATCGAGGCGGCCGAAAATACCGATGCCCGGCGCATCTCAGCCGGCGAACGATTCGCGAGCGTCTACAACATCGACTACTCGCGCTGCATTTTCTGCGGCTACTGTGTCGAGGCTTGTCCCACGGACGCCATCACGCATGGCCACGGGTTTGAGCTGGCGACCTACGACATCAATTCGCTGATTTACCGCAAGGAACAGCTGCTCGAGTCTTGGCCGGCGAAGAAACCCGGCTCCGCCTAGACTTCCGGCCGTTACGAGGCTGCGGCCGACATGGACCGCTGGCTATCCCTTTTGCCCTTGTGCCCAAGCCTCAATTCGCGGCTTTCTTCGCCTTCTTGCGGGCGTCTTCAATCGGCGGCGCGGGCTCGGTCATGCGGTGGGGATCGAGAATCTCGCGGAGAAGTTTCTCGTCGAGCAGCTTGCGCTCCAGCGCAATCTCCGTGACCGTTCGCCCGGTCTTCACACTCTCCTTGGCGATCTCTGCGGCGGCGGCGTAGCCGATATAGGGGTTGAGTGCGGCGGCGATGGAAATCGTCGCGTTGGCATAGTGGCGGCAGCGCGCTTCATTGGCCGTGATGCCGTCCACACACTTCTCGGCCAGCACGCGCATGGTGTTCTTGAGAATCTCGGCCGAGTGCAGCACATTCCAGGCCATCGCCGGCATCATCACATTCAGTTCGAGCTGTCCCGCCTGCACGGCCATCGCCGTGGTCAGGTCTGCGCCTACGGCCTGGAAACTGACCATGGCAGTGAGCTCAGCCATCACCGGGTTGATCTTGCCGGGCATGATCGAAGACCCCGGCTGCAAGGCCGGCAGGAGTATCTCGGCAAAGCCGGTGTTCGGCCCGCTGGAAAGCAATCGCAGGTCGTTGGTGATGCGAATCAGTTCGAGCGCGAGGTTGCGCAGCGCCGACGAAGCTACCGACATGGAGAGATTCGACTGCATCGTGTAGCGCAGGTCGTCGGTGGGAATCAGCTTCTGCCCCGAGACCTTGCTGAGATGCTGCACGGCGAGCTTCTGGTACCTCGGGTGCGTGTTCACGCCCGTGCCCACGGCCGAACCGCCCAGGCCCAACTCGCGCAGCAAATCCTGCGCCTGCTGGAGCACGCCGGCTGCGCGCCGCAGCGCGGTGGCGTAGCCAGCGAACTCCTGTCCCAGACGCACTGGCACCGCGTCCATCATGTGGGTGCGGCCGGACTTCAGGATGTGGTCGAAGGCTTTGCCCTTGCGGGCGAGGGAGCGCTCGAGCTCTCCGAGCGACTGCACGACGTCGTCCAGCAGCAGCAGCGCTGCCAGACGCATCGCCGTCGGGAAAACGTCGTTGGTGGACTGGCCGAAATTGACGTGGTCGTTCGGGTGGCACGTCTCGTAATTGCCGCGCGTGCCGCCCAGGATCTCGATGGCGCGATTGGCAATCACCTCGTTCGCGTTCATGTGGAAAGAGACGCCCGCGCCGGCCTGATAAACGTCCACGACGAACTGGTCATCGAACTTGCCCGCCATCACTTCTTCTGCGGCCTGAGCGATGGCCCCGGCTCGCTTGGCGTCCACCAATTTCAGTTCGCGGTTGGCCAAGGCCGCGGCCTTCTTGATCATCCCCATCGCCCGGATCAGCTTCGGATGAGCGCGATAGCCGCTAATCGGAAAGTTGTCGATTGCCCGCTGCGTCTGGATGCCGTAGTAGGCGTCGCCGGGAACCTGCCGCTCCCCCAGTGAGTCCTTTTCTGTGCGCATCTTCATCGTGGAAACTCCGAATCCGCAGTCAAATGGGACGCGGCCGAACCGAGCATATCACAGAGATACCGGGTAATCATGCGGTCGAACAGGCGGTGCTCGGGCGGTCCCCCACGGGCGGCAGCGAGGCGAATCTGAGACTGACCACGGACAAAGGAACGGACTTCACCATCCGCGTGGGGGATCAGTGGGCGCATCACCATCAGGTCGCGCTGCACTTCATCGAGCGAGGAAAGCCGACGCGAAACGCGTTCATCGAAAGCTTCAACGGGAGGTTCCGGG
>JBGPZW010000088.1:0-13913 GCA_041493955.1 Terriglobia bacterium | reverse complement strand
CCCGGATTGGAGGCATAGCCGAGGCAGATTTCCAGGTCAATGACGCCCGCGCGCACCATCTTTTCCAGCTCTCCATCGAAGTGCTGCATGCCCTCGTTTGAGCCGTCGCGCATGGCGTCGAGCAGGCTCTTTCCTTCGGTCTCACCTCTCTCGACGTATTCCCGGGTGCGCATGGTGGACCTCAGGATCTCGATGGCGGCCACGCGTCCGGTTCCGTCTTTGCGGAGCAACAGGCGCTGGGAAATGATGTAGCGGAAGGCTTTCGAGAGGCGATTCCGGATGCCCAGTTGATCGCCTAAGGGAAAAACGCCGATGATGCGCTCGACAGTTTTCGAGGCGTCAATGGTATGCAGGGTGGAGAAGACGAGGTGACCCGTTTCGGCGGCTTCGAGGGCGATTTCGATGGTCTCTCTGTCGCGCATCTCTCCCACGAGGATCGCCTTGGGTGCCTGGCGCAGGGCGGCGCGGAGTGCCAGGGCAAAGGTCGGCGTGTCGCCATGGAGCTCTCGCTGGTGGACAGTGGACTTCTTGTGATTGTGCAGGAACTCGATCGGGTCCTCGATGGTGAGAATGTGGTAGGCCTTCTCCTCGTTGATCTTGTTCAAGATGGCTGCCAGGGTCGAAGATTTTCCGGAGCCAGTAGGACCGGTGACCAGCACGATGCCGTTGCGCAAATGAACGATCTCTCCGAGATGCTCCGGAAGTCTCAGGGCAGTGAAATCCGGGATGTTCTGTGGGATCACGCGCATCACGATTGCGTAGCTCCCTCGCTGGCGGAAGATGTTGACGCGGAAGCGCGCCAGGCCGGGCAGGCCATAGGAGAGATCAGTAGCGCCGTCGCGTTCCAGCGTTCGCATGGCATGTTCATTCCGGCCGATCAGATCGCCGGCGATGCGGGCCGTGTCCGCAGGTGCCAGCGCCGCGATACCTGGAATCTTCACCTCAGTGAGTTGTCCGTTGAGTTCCACCTGGGGTCCACGGCCGGGCGAGAATATCAGGTCGCTGACCTGTTTGGAGACACTGACCATCGAGGCGATGATGGCAGCGGTGGAAGGCACCGGCGCGGCCGGAGCCGGGCTGGCCCCCGCGGAGAGTCCATCCGCTGGCGGCCCCGGGAACTTGGCTTGTGCGTCCATGCGAATGCTTCTCAGATTATCCAATTATCCTGGAGACAGCCTTGCCGGGGCCCGGAGCGCGGTGGCGTTGCCGCAGGAGCAACAGACGTCCTCCCCGCGGTGTCACCCACCATCGCCTGTCGTAGTGTCCGGCTAGGCTTTCCGGGCCGCCGGGCGCGTGGCGGCCCGGATCTCCTGCTCGATGGCATGAACCGCTTCGGGGCCAATGCCCACAAATTCCACGCCGATGCCGACTCCGGGCAGGCAGTAGCGCACCTCGCAGCGGGTGTGCACCTCGACGTTTGACCCGGTCAATCGGAATTGCAGCTTCAGCACGGCTCCCTCGGGGAAGTGGTTGGCGGTGTTGATGAACATGCCGCACGGGCTGATGTCGGGCGCGCGAACCACGATGCACTCGCTTCGGCCTTCGTAGATCAACGAGAGTTCGCGCAGGTGCGGGTAGCGGTAGGTCTGGCGCGACCCCGGTCTACGCTTACCGTTCTTCCAGGAGTTCATGCTTGCAGAGCTCCCTCCTTGATTAGACCGGGCCGGGCCACAGGCGCCGGGCGGCCTGCTCCGCCTCTCTTCGAGCCGCAATAGGGGCAGTACAGGAACGCGGGCGGCAACTCGCGTCCACAGCCGGAGCAGCGGGGGCTGGCAAGTTTTTCAAAGGGCACCACGCGCTGAATCTCCTCCAGGCTGGTCACGCCAAGCCTCAATTTCTCAACGGCATCCTCCTGCATCAGTTTCATCCCCGCACTGCGTGCCAGGCTACGGATCTCGTCCACGCGGGCGCCGGTGCGCACAGCAGTCTTGGCGGACTCATCGAGCAGCAGCATCTCGTAAACGCCCACGCGGCCCTTGTAGCCCGTGTGGTCGCACTCGGCGCAACCCACCGGGACGCACTGCACCTTCAACGGCTCGGTGAGGCCCACCTCCGTCAACCGGGAGGCGTATTCGGCAGTGACCTCCACCTGATCGTGGCAGGCGCAGAGTTTGCGTACCAGACGCTGGGCCATGATTCCGCTGACCGATGCGGCGATCATGTACCCGGGGATCCCCAGGTCCAGCAGGCGCGTGACCGCGGCGATGCTATCGTTGGTGTGCAGAGTGGAAAGCACCAGGTGGCCGGTCTGGGCCGCTTTCATGGCGATCTCGGCCGTCTCCTTGTCGCGAATCTCGCCCACCATGATGACATTGGGATCCTGCCGCAGGATGGAGCGCAGAGCGCTGGCGAAGGTCAGGCCGGCCTTGGTATTGACGTGGACCTGGTTGATGCCGGGCAGCACATATTCGACCGGGTCCTCGACGGTGACAATGTTGACGGCGGGCTTGCGCAGCGCGTTGAGCGCGGCGTACAGCGTGGTGCTCTTGCCCGACCCGGTCGGGCCGGTGACCAGCAGCATGCCCTGAGGCAGGCCGAGCACCTGTTGGAGCCCGTCAATGATTCCCGGCATCAGTCCGAGCTCGGCGAAACTCACCTGCGGAGCGTCGGGTTCGAGCAGCCGCATAACGACTTTTTCGCCATACTGTGTGGGCAGTGTGGAGACGCGCAAGTCCAGCTTCTTTGCTCCCATCTGCACCATGATGCGGCCGTCCTGGGGCGAGCGCCGTTCGGCAATGTCCATGTCGGAGAGGATTTTGATGCGTGAAACGAGCTGGTTCTGGAGCGGGCGCGGGATGCGCTGCAAGTCGCGCAGCACCCCGTCTACGCGGATGCGCACGGCGACGTCGCCGGCCTGCGGCTCGATGTGGATGTCGCTGGCGCCCTTGTTGGCAGCGGCGGCAATGATGCCGGAGACCAGGCGCACGGCCGGGGTGCGCCGTTGCATGATCTCCGCCTGCACTTCCTGGAAGGCTTCCAGCGTGCTCTGGCGGGAACTGGTGGAAATGAACTCCATCTCAGGAGCCGCGCTCAGTTCCGGGGCGGCAGGTTTTTCCTCGGGTATTTCGGCGGTGAGCACGGCTTCCGCGTGGCCATAGTATTTTTCGATAGCCGCGATGATCTCACTGCGGAAGCCCAGGCGGGGTGAGATCTCCTTTCCACAGGTGAAGCGAAGCTCGTCCAGAGTGGCCAGGTTTTGCGGCACGGCCATAACCACTACCAGCCGAGTGCCCTCCCGAACCAGGGGGAGCACACAGCAGCGTTCCGCGGTGCTACGGGGAATTAGCTTCAGCGCCGCAGGTTCCACTCGGGTCGTTCCACAATCCACGTAGGGCACGTGGACCACTTCCATCAGCGCTGAAATCAGGTCCGCCTTGCCCACCAGACCACGTCCCAGCATCAGTTCGCCCAGGTGGATTACCTTGCCCTGCTGTTCTTCGATGACTTTCGAGAGGTCTGCGGAGGAAATCTGCCCGCGCTCGCGCAACACCTCGCCTAGCTTCTTTCGTTTCATGGATTCTCTCGACCGGTGTCCCGCGCACGCCGGTCGCCAAATCAGATGCTGTGCTGGTCGGCAAGGTGAGTGAAATCAGTAAGTTCTGGACACCGTCAGGGAAGCAGTGGTGGCCCCGTTCCAAAACCGGACTGGAAGCACCGGAGTGAAACTGATTCTTTCAAACGCAGTGCCGAAGGACGACCGGGGAGGCGTCTGACTCGCGCGCGCGGCGGAAGCTACGGTTTGCGGAGAGCTGAGCTGGTGGCGAAGCGAACTTCCTGTTCGATCGCGCGGGCTGCATCTGGAGAGATGTCGATGAACTCCACGCCAATGCCTACACCAGGCAGGCAGTACCGCACCTCGCAGCGGGTGTTCACCTCGAAATTGGAACGGGTCAGCCGGAAGCGCAGCTTGAGGACCGTGCCTTCGGGGAAGGAATTGGGCGTATTGATGAACATGCCACGCGGGCTGATGTCGGGTGGCCGGACAGGGATCTCCTCGCTGTGGCCCTCATGGCTCAGAGAGAGGTCCTGCAGCACCGTATAGCGGTCCCATTGGCGGCTGGGAGAGAGCTTCCTGCGGGTCTTGGTGGAGTTCATGCCGGAACGACTCCTTGCGGAACCCCACCGGAAGGGGCGCCGTGTTGGCTGCGACCGATTTGCGTTCTCCCGACGCCGCAATAGGGACAGAACAGAAACGTCGGCGCCAGTTCCCGACTGCACCTGGGGCAGGGAGTGGAGGCCACGTTTTCCATGGGCACCACGCGCAGGAGCTCATCCAGGGTGGTCAGGCCGCGCTGCAGGTATTCAAGAGCATATTCCTGCATGAATCTCATGCCGTTTCCGTGCGCCAGATTTCGGATTTCATCCGTGCGCCCGGCTGTGCGCAAGGCCCCGCGAATGGCCTCGTCAAACACGAGCAACTCGTAAATGCCCACGCGACCCCGGTAGCCGGTGTAGTCGCACTCGGCGCAGCCTACCGGGACCAGTTGCGTGCGCACGGGTTCGATCACCCCAACCTCCAGCAACTGCGATACGTACTCCGGGGTGACGGGGATTTGGTCGTGGCAGGCGCAGAGTTTCCGCACCAATCGCTGGGCCATGATCCCGCTAAGTGATGCCGCGATCAGATAAGCCGGAACGCCCAGGTCCAGCAGACGCGTGAACGCGGCGATGCTGTCATTGGTGTGCAGGGTGGAGAGCACCAGGTGGCCGGTCTGGGAGGCCTTCATGGCGATCTCGGCGGTTTCCTTGTCGCGTATCTCGCCCACCATGATGACGTTGGGGTCCTGCCGCAGAATGGAGCGCAAACCATTGGCGAAGGTGAGGCCGGTCTTCGAATTGACCTGGACCTGGTTGACACCCTGCAAAACGTACTCTACCGGGTCTTCGACGGTGACGATGTTGACCGCCGACTTGCGCAACAGGTTGAGGGACGCGTACAGCGTCGTGCTCTTGCCCGACCCGGTCGGCCCAGTAACCAAGAGCAGACCCTGGGGCTGCGCCAGCGTCCGCCGGAGGGCGTCCTCGACCTCTTGGGACAAGCCCAATTCCGCCAGGCTGAGCAGGGGGGACTCGGATTCCAGCAGCCGCATTACCACCTTTTCGCCGTACTGCGTGGGCAGGGTGGAGACACGCAAGTCGATCTTCCTCTCACCCATTTTGACCAGGAAGCGGCCATCCTGCGGCGCACGCCGCTCGGCAATATCCATGTCGGCCAGAATCTTGATCCGCGAGACGAGTGAATTCTGCAGGCTGCGCTGCACACGTTGCAGGTCCCGCAACATCCCGTCCACGCGAATGCGCACGGCGGTGTCGGTGGCCTGTGGTTCGATGTGGATGTCGCTGGCCCTTTTGGCGTTCGCCGTCGTGATCAGCTCGCAGACCAGCCGCACTGCCGGTGTTCGCTTTTGCAGGAGCTCTGCCTGCATTTCCTCGATCGCTTCGATGTTGCTCTGGCGCACGCCGCTGGAAACGAACTCCATCTCTGCGGTGGGCTCTTCTTCGGCCGGGGCGGCGCGCTCCTCGACCAGGTCTCCGGATGCGCCGCCGCTGTACCACTTCAAGATCGCTGTCTGAATTTCGCCACGGAAGCCCAGCCGGGGTGAAATATCTGCATCGGCTGTGAAGCGCAACTCGTCGATCGTGTGCAGGTTTTGGGGTTCCGCCAAGGCCACAACCAGCCGCGTCCCTTCGCAGGCCAGTGGCAACGCGCAGCAGCGCTGTGCGACGGGCTGGGGGATCAGGTGCAACGCTTCCGATTCGACTCGGACTTTGGAGCAATCCACGTAGGGCACGCGGGTGATTTCCGTCAGCGCCGCGATCAGATCAGATTTGTTCACCAAGCGCCGTTGGAGCAGCAGTTCGCCCAAATGGATGACCTTGCCCTGCTGTTCCTCAATGGCCTTGGCCAGATCAGCCGGTGAAATCTGGCCCCGTTCGCGCAGGATTTCCCCTAGCTTCCTTTTTCTCATGATGACCCTTGCATCTGCCCCACTTGAGCTTGCGCCGCTCGCCTCACCGTCTCAACGCGTCTTCTCCGCAAGGGGGTCGAAAAGTTTACGCGGGAGACGCCGGATTCACTTGAGGACGGAATCGTCCTGCCCTCCCCTCGTTCAATTGGCTTGTCTGACATAAATTGCCTCGGCCGCAAGATTGCGGGCCGGTCGGACTCCGCGGCCCATGCGAGCAAACTACGGACAGAGGAAAGCTTCAACCAGTGTCCAGCGATGTGCTAGCCCGGAACAAGGGTAAATCGTGGCGGCTTGTCCAAACTTCAAACTGGGATTCCGACTTGGGCTTGGAGCCTTGCAAGTGAAAGTGCGGCGCGAGCCCCTGTAATGTCTGTGGGGAGAAGAATGATTCCCGAAGCGGGAGGAGGAATCCCGAATCGGTTGCTCGATCTTGGTTTCAAGCCACAGTTGCGACCGTTAGTGGCCGCAAAACGATGCAGATGCAAAGGATTGCAGGAGAGATCTTTTTTCGTTCAACTGGTCAGTTGCGTGCAAAGGTGCCACCCGGGTGCGCTTCGAATGACGACCTACACTAATTGGCGAACGAGGGGGAAGGGGCTTGTTCGCTGGCTGGTGCAGTTCGTTCCCACCTGCCTCTGAGAGGGAAGCTAGGATGGATGACCCCACGCCCCGGTCAAAAAAAGACCGGGAAACGGAGCGCACTCTCCGGGGCTCTTGTTCCCAAGCAAGAGCCCCATCCTTTTTCTCGCCCGACTGTTGCTCGGGATCGTCTCTGATCAGATCCGCCGCAGAATGGGGATGCGCGCCTGCCGCAGCACGTGGATTACCTCAGTCTCCTTCAACCGCGAAGCGTCGTACTCGAACGAGATCGTTCGCTTGTCTTCGTCCACGTGGAACCGCCGAAGTCCGTAGGTGTTGGCAAACTCGCCCAGAACCCGCAATTGCTCGGGCTTCAGAGAAGACTGCAATTCGTAGGTAATTTCCACCAGGGTCATACCCGCATTATAGCAGTATGCCGAGAGCCCCAATGAGCGAGGGCCGGCCTCTTCAGCGGCTTTCAATTCTCGGCGAGATCCTTCTGAATCGAGGGGAGCAGGGAACTGTAGTACCCCGGCGGGCTGAGCTGGGTGAGGGAAAGCGCGGCCTGGAGCTCCCGGCGGGCCTCTGCTGTCTGTCCGGTTTGCGCGAGCATGTGGCCGAGGGTGTAATGGACTCGCGCGCTGCGGGGCACCAGAGCCACCGCTGCTCGAGCTTCGCTGACTGCCTGCTCGAATTGCTGATTCGCGGCGAATCCCCAGGACCTGGCCCAATGGCTCATCCCGGAAGCCAGCTTCAGGTCGAACTCGCCCTGGAAGACCAGCATGCTGCCTCCAATGTTGGCTACCGGTTCGATCCCCTGGAAAGCTTGATACGGGTTCAAATCGCCCGGCTCCCAATACTGACCGGAAATCTCGGTGGCCCCCACAAGAAGCGTGCTCCGCAGCGAGACGGGAACCTCATCGACCGGTGGGGTCCCGAAGGCGCCCGGCAGATGCTTGCAGGGAAAGTGGTAGTAATCGGGGTCCGCGCCGGCGTAGTTCGACCAGCAATCACTGATTCCCTGGCGGTGCAGGTAGCCGATGGCGGCCTTCAGATCCTGTCCCCAATCCACGTTGGAGTCGCTGAGGAGACGATATGTCCTGGCCGGGCCGCCCCAGGCTTCGTTCGAGTACGCCAGATAATGAGGAAACGTGCGCAACGAGGAAAGGCAGTGTGCTGCCAGCAAGAGCGCCACCGCACAGGCCCACAGCCGTCGGCCTTGCGCAAGGCGCCAGGCGCCCGCCGCCGCAAGCACAATTAGAAAGGGATAAACCGGCAGGATATGACGCAGCCCGATGTTCACTCCCGAGGTCAGACTGACCGCCAGGAACACTGCAGGAGGAATGCTCATGAACAGAAACTCTCTGCGATACTCCTCGCGGTAAAGCCACCGCGCGGCCAGGGCCATCAGGAGCAAGGCCAGAAAGCCCAGAGTCGATTTGATGGAGAAGGCCACGGGGAAGTAGAACCATTGCCCGCGAGGATAGCGTTTGCCCAAGAGAAAAGTAGGCCGCCCGGCCGCGGAGCGACCGATCCCTTTCTCCAATCCACGAAGATAGGATTCCGGCAGTAACCGCAGGCTAGCCATCGCCGGAATGACTTTGAGGAAGGGCGAACGCCTCCCGTCCCGAGCCCCCTCCGACTGGATTCGCTCACTCGTAAAAGGTGGCATCGCACGGCCAGCGGGCCGCGCGGCATATCGGAAGCCGTAGGATGCCCAGATCACAACCACGGCCAGAGCGAGGATGACGGCGAAGCCCGGTGACAGCACCCGAACCCGGTGGAAGCCTTTCCGGAATGTCGCCGCAGCCGGGCCCAGCGTCGCGGAGCCAGCCGGCGCTGTCCGGCTCGCATCGTAAGCGAGTAAGGCCAGGATGGGCACAACCACGCCGCCGGAGAACTTCGCGGTCAGGACCAGGCCGGTGACAAAGCCCGCTTCTAGCAAGCGCAGAGCGGAGGGCTGCTGCGCATACCGGTAGAAGGCATAGACTGCTGCGAACAGGCAGCAAGTCACGGCCATATCTGTGGTCACCAGCGCGCCGTGAGCCAACACGTTGGGCTCGAAGACGAACAGCGTCAGGGCGAGCAGGGCGGGGCCAGAACCGAATAACTTGTTGGCCGCCTCAAATACCAGGACGGCCAGAAGCAGGGTGAGGGTGGCCGCCGCGAGCCGGGCCTGAAAAAGAATGGCATCGGCGTCGTTGGCATAAAGGAACTTGCGCGCATTGGCGAAGTCCGCTTCAGGACCAGTGTCGGAAACCCCGCAGGGTCCCACCGGCACCTGCGGCGTGTGAAACAGCAGCGGCAGCGTCGCCAGCAATTTCGCCATCGGCGGATGTTCCGGGTTGATGCCGAAATCCGAGCACTGCCAATAGCGGTATCCGGCCAGGATGTGATCGGCCTCGTCAAACGTCTGGGTTTGTGGCCACACAGAGAGGGCTAGCTCAAAGACCAGAAGGACCAGCAGTGAGGCGACGGCAACGGCCAGAAAATTGCGGCGGTTTACGAGCCTGTCTGTGACTTTGTCGGGCGTCAATCGGATCTTCACCGAGAAGTTTCGCGGAACTTTCCCCGCGCGAAACCATACGTCAGCCATCTCCGGCATGCAAGTTTAGAAAGCCTGGTGCAGAGGCCCCTGCGGATCTGGCATGCTGCGGACGGGGGGCCCGGGCAGGGGCCCCGACCGGGCCTGGGGAAGGGCCGCGCGAGCGCGCGGCTTGACATAGGGGGCAGGGGTATAGTACATAGGGTGGGAGGGTATAAGGCCGAAAGGAGCTCCGATGCCCACTCTGCGCAAGAACAGCCCCGCGCTCTGCGCCTGCGAAACCCACGCCCCCGGCCGCAAGGCCGTGGCCGTTGATCCCGAGATCAAGTCCTCGAATCGGAAGCGCCTTCGCCGCATCGAAGGGCAGGTGCGTGGCTTGCAGAAGATGGTCGAGGAGGACCGCTACTGCGCGGACATCATTGTGCAGGTCTCCTCGGTACAGGAGGCGCTGCGCGCGGTGGGCCGGGCGCTGATGCGCAATCACCTGCGCCACTGCGCCGCGCAGGCCATCACGAAAGGCTCGCCGGAAGAGGCCGAAGCCATGTACGACGAACTGCTGGCGCTGATCTACAAGCACGCGCGCTGACGACACCGGCAACGCGTAAACAAGGAACGAGCGGGGAAGGAGCCATGCAAAAAGATCCTGTCTGTGGCATGACTGTGGATCCGGAGCGGGCCGCTGCGTCTTATGTGCACGCGGGGGAAACCTACTACTTTTGCTGCCCGCATTGCCTGGAGAAATTCCGCATGGACCCGGAGAATTACCTCCAGCGCCCTGCGCCGCTCCACATGCCGGCAGCTCCGGTAAAAGTCATCGCGATTCAGCCGGCATCTGCGGCCCCGGTGGCGATCAAAACCGCGCCAGCTGCCGTCGAAGAAAGAGACGCAGGTAAAGTCGAGTACACGTGTCCGATGCATCCTGAGGTGCGCGAATCGGTCGCGCCTTCGCAAGGACCGGGGCCCTGTCCGGAGTGCGGGATGGCGCTCGAGCCGCTGGCCCTCACCGCACCAGTGACGCGAACAGAGTACGTCTGTCCCATGCATCCGGAAGTGGTCCGCGATGCCCCGGGGGCATGTCCAATTTGCGGGATGGCGCTCGAGCCACGCACCGCTACCGCGGCGGAAGAAGCCAATCCGGAACTGAAAATGATGACACGGCGGTTCTGGGCCAGCGCCGTGCTGACCGCACCGCTACTCTTGCTGGCCATGTCGGAGATGCTTCCCGGCGAGCCGGTGCAACGCGCCTTCTCCTCGCGGTTGCTGGTCTGGGTGGAGTTGCTGCTCGCCACGCCCGTGGTGCTGTGGGGTGGCTGGCCATTCTTTGAGCGCGGCTGGACCTCGATCGTGCGTCGCCGGCTGAACATGTTCACGCTGATCGCCATTGGCACCGGCACAGCCTATTTCTACAGCGTCCTGGCCGCGCTGGCGCCCGGCATTTTCCCTGCGGCGTTTCGCGGCCACCACGGCGAGGTGGCGGTCTATTTTGAAGCAGCCGCGGTGATCACCACGCTGGTGTCAATGGGCCAGGTGCTGGAACTGCGCGCGCGCAGCCGGACCAGCGGCGCCATCCGCGCGTTGCTGGGGCTGGCGCCGAAGACCGCGCGCGTTGTGGGCGATGGCGGCGCGGAGGACGATGTGCCGCTCGAGCAGGTGCGGCCCGGCGACCTTCTGCGCGTGCGGCCGGGAGAAAAAGTGCCTGTGGATGGCGTGGTGCTCGAAGGCTCAAGCGCAGTGGACGAGTCCATGGTCACCGGCGAATCTATCCCGGTGGAGAAGCATCCGGGCGAGCGCGTGACCGGCAGCACCATCAACACCACGGGCAGCTTCCTGATGCGCGCCGAACGCGTGGGGAGCGAGACGCTGCTGGCGCAGATCGTGCGCGTGGTCTCCGAAGCGCAGCGCAGCCGCGCGCCGATCCAGCGGCTGGCCGATGTGGTCTCTTCGTACTTCGTACCCGCCGTTGTCGCGGCAGCTCTGATGACCTTCATGGTCTGGGGCCTCTTCGGGCCGGAGCCGCGCCTGGCTTACGCGCTGGTGAATGCCGTGGCCGTGCTCATCATCGCGTGCCCCTGCGCGCTGGGGCTGGCCACGCCGATGTCCATCATGGTGGGCACCGGACGGGGCGCCACGGCCGGCGTGCTGATCAAAAACGCTGAGGTGCTGGAAGTCTTGGAAAAAGTGGATACGCTGGTGGTGGACAAGACCGGCACGCTCACCGAAGGCAAGCCGCGGCTCGCGAGTATCCGTGTGACTCCGGGCGCGCCAGTGGATGAGCAGGAGCTGTTGCGACTGGCGGCCAGCCTGGAGCGTTCGAGCGAGCATCCCTTGGCCGCAGCCATCGTTGCTGCCGCTGCGGAGAAACGACTGGTGCTCGTCCCGGTCACCGGCTTCCGCAGCGTTACCGGGAAGGGAGTGACGGGCCAAATCTCCGGGCGCGAAGTCGCACTCGGCAACGGGAAACTCCTCGCCGAGTTGGGCCTCGATCCCGGCGCGCTGGCGGAGCAGGCCGAAAGACTGCGCGGTGATGGCCAAACGGTCGTGTTCGTCGCCGTGGACGGCCGCGCGGCTGGTCTGCTGGGCGTGACGGACCCGATCAAGGAAACAACTCCGGAGGCCATCCGGGTGCTCCACCGCGAGGGACTCCGCATCGTGATGTTGACCGGTGACAGCCGCACCACCGCCGAGGCCGTGGCGCGAAAACTGGGCATTGACGAGGTCGAAGCCGAAGTATTACCTGACAAGAAGGGCGAGGTCGTGAAGCGACTCCAAAGCGCGGGCCGCGTGGTGGCGATGGCAGGTGACGGCATCAACGACGCCCCGGCGCTGGCGCAGGCTCAGGTGGGCATCGCTATGGGCACGGGCACCGACGTAGCCATGGAGAGCGCTGGTGTCACGCTGGTCAAGGGCGACCTGCGCGGCATCGTCCGGGCGCGGCGGCTGAGCCGCAGCACGATGCGCAACATCCGCCAGAATCTCTTCTTTGCGTTTCTCTACAACGCCCTGGGAGTGCCGCTCGCCGCCGGCGTACTCTATCCGTTGTTCGGCACCAGCGCGTTGCTCAATCCCATGATCGCCAGCGCAGCGATGAGTTTCAGCTCGGTCTCCGTGATCTCCAACGCGCTGCGACTCCGCAAACTCCCCCTGTAATCTGACGCGGCCGCTTTGCTTCTTGCGCCGCGGCAAGGGAAAACCCTCAAGACAGCAGCAAGGGCCGCCCTGCTGACCCGGCCTTCGCGACTTTCTGCCCAGCTGGGCGTCTAAGGGAACAGGCGAGGACCCTGGGTGGGTGTACGACTCAATCAGAAGACTCCGGTGGGGCACAGGCTGGGGAGACTGCACATTGGAGCCGGCAACGGGAACAAATCATTGGGCGAAATGCGTATATCGCTTTAGGGACCCAACCTGAAAACCGGACGGGGGCGTGAACATGGCAATCAACGGCAAGAACGGCCGCAAGCGGCGCCGGCGCCTGATCCTCGGCGGGATCATCCTGCTGGTGCTCATCGGCGCGGGGATTGGTGTCTATGCCGCGCTGCGCCCCAACAACCAGATTGACCCGGCCAAGCTCGCCAGCGTGGACAAGGGGGACATTGCCCGCTCGGTGGTGGCCACGGGGAAGGTGCAGCCCCTGGCGAAGGTCGAGGTGAAGTCCAAGGCCAGCGGCATCGTCAAGAAAATCTACGTCGACTATGGCGACACGGTGAAAACCGGCCAAGTGCTGCTGGAACTGGATCGGGAGCAGCTCGAAGCCAACGTGCGCGAGGGCCGCGCCACGCTGCAAGCGGCTCAGGCAGCGGAAGAGGCCGCCAAGGCCACCTACGAGCGGAATCTGGTGGAAGCGGAAGGTCCCGACGTGCCCTACTTGAAGACTGGCATGGAGCGCGCGCAGCAACTTCTCAAGGATGGCTTGATCGCCAAGTCGCTGCTGGAAGACGCCGAGAAGGCTTACCAGATGGGGCTGAACAAGCAGATGACCGCGCTGCGCAATACCGCCGTCTCGCGCGCCGAGATGGCCCGAGCGAAAGCCCAGGTGGCGCAGGCGCAGGCGGCCCTGGAGCGCGCCGAGGAAGACCTGCGCAACTCCACCATCAGCAGCCCGATTGACGGCCTAGTGCTGTCGCGAGACGTCCAAGTGGGCGATGCGGTCAGCTCCATCCTGGTGCTCGGCTCACAAGCCACTCTGGTGTTGACGCTGGGCGACGTCAGCGACGTGTATGTGCTGGGCAAGGTGGACGAGGCCGACATCGGCAAGGTGTATCTGGATCAGCCGGCGCGCATCGTGGTCGAGGCGTTCAAGGACAAGAAGTTCGAGGGCAAAGTCACCAAGATTTCTCCGCTGGGCAAGGAGAAGGACAACGTCACCACCTTCGAGGTGCGCGCCTCGATCCACAACCCTTCGGGCGAACTGAAGTCCAACATGAGCGCCAACGCAGAGATTATTCTGGAAGAGAAAAAGGGAGTCCTGCTGATTCCCGAGGCGGCGGTGATCTATGACAAGGACCGCAACGCCTCGGCCGAGGTGCCCGACCCGAAAGGCGAAAAGGGCCGGCACAAGGTGCCCGTGAAGCTCGGCATCTCCAACGGAGTGAAAACCGAGCTACTCTCGGGCCTGAACGAAAAACAAAAAGTGGTCCTGCAATAAGGAAGCTGTCGGCGGTCAGCCCTTAGCGGAAAGCAGGTGCGGTGCGAAGCTTCTGCCAGTTTGCTTATCGTTTGGTGCTTGCCTCTAACGGGCAACTGATCGCTGAAAGCTGAAAACCAGCGGGCTCTGCCGGAGGCCCGCTCGCAATGGTCTTTCGAGATCTCTTCCAGGACACGCT
>JBGPZW010000087.1:0-14226 GCA_041493955.1 Terriglobia bacterium | reverse complement strand
TGCGAAAGAGATATCGCGGCCGATCTCGGTCCCCTGGTGGATCTCGACGCCGAGCTGGCGCACCAGCTCCACTTCGCGGAGCGAGTCCGGCGCGCGCGTCTTATAAGCGGCGATGCCGTGGGTGTTCAGCCCTCCGGCGAGCTCATTGCGGTCGAAGATGGCGACCGCATAGCCCCACTTGGCGAGTTCCGCGGCGCAGGCCAGCGACGCGGGGCCCGACCCCATGCAGGCCACGCGCTTGCCATTGGGCGCGCCGGCGCGGAACAGCCGGATATTGTTGTTGAGCACATAGTCCACGGAGTAGCGCTGAAGGCGGCCGATCTGGATAGCCTCCTCGCCCTTCTCGTGCATCACGCAGGCGCCTTCGCAGAGCACTTCGGTGGGGCAGACGCGCCCGCAGCTCTGGCCCAGGATATTGACCTCGAGAATCACGCGCGCCGAACCGCGCAGGTTGCCCGTCAGGATTTTCTTGATGAACGCGGGCACATCGATGCGCGTGGGGCAGGCCTGAGTGCACGGCGCGTCGAAGCAATAGAGGCAGCGCGCCGCCTCGACCGCCGCCTGGCGCGGCGTCATCGGCGGAGCGATGTCGGCGAAGTTCTCCTCGTACTGCTCGGGAGCAAGTTTCGGTGCGGTTTCGCGCAGGGCCATTCCAGCTCCTCGGTGACTCCGTGGGACCACCATGGCGGCCCATCCTTCCGCGATTCAAGCGCGGGCAGGCGACATGGCCTTCCTCGATTTCCTTTCCCCTGAAACACGCAACCCGGTGGGGTTCGCATCCCACCGGGCCTCAACCTATCTCGACGGCGCCATTGTAGCACCGGGGCGGCGTCAAGCGTTATTGGCCGACAAGAGATAAGGGTTCAACCGGGGGAACACACAGGTTGGCTCGCACAAAAGATGCCTGCGCGGGCTTGCCCCCCGTTTTTGGCTGGCCTAAGATGCCGACGCGGGAGTTCTGCCCGGGAGGCGGAGATGCAATTTGATACCATCATCAAGAACGGCACGATTGTCACGGCGACGGATACCTACGCGAGTGATCTCGGCATTAGCGACGGAAAGATCGCGGCGATCATGAAGGGGCTGCCGGCAGAAACCGCCGGCAAGGTCATCGACGCAGCCCGCCGGCTGGTGTTGCCCGGCGGCATCGACGTCCACACGCATCTGGACATGCCCTTCGGC
Source organism: Terriglobia bacterium (assembly GCA_041493955.1). Taxonomy (GTDB): domain Bacteria; phylum Acidobacteriota; class Terriglobia; order Acidiferrales; family UBA7541; genus QHYU01. The sequence continues at coordinate 13,044 of JBGPZW010000087.1, read as the reverse complement.
GGCACGACCAGTTCGGATGATTTCGAGACCGGCACGATCGCCGCAGCCTTCGGCGGCACCACCACGCTGATTGACTTCGCCATCCAGTACAAGGGCCAGACTCTGCGGCAGGCTTTCGAGGGCTGGATGAAGAAAGCGGAGGGCAAGGCGGCGACCGACTACGCCTTCCACTGCATCATCACCGAATTGGGCGACGCGCAGCTCGAGGAGATGGGGCAACTCGTGCGCGAAGGCGTCTCGAGTTTCAAGCTGTTCATGGCCTACCCGGGCGTGTTCATGCTCGATGACGCGAGCATCTTCCGGGCCATGTCTCAGGCGGCCAAGCACGGCGGACTGATCTGCATGCACGCAGAAAACGGCGGCGCGATCGATGTCATTGTTCAGCGTGCGCTGGCCGAGGGCAAGCGTGCCCCGAAGTATCACGCCCTGACGCGGCCCACGACCGCCGAAGCCGAGGCCACCGGGCGCGCGATCGCGCTGGCAGAAATGGCCGGCGCGCCGGTCTATATCGTGCACCTCTCCTGCAACGAAGCGCTGGAAAAAGTCCGAGAGGCGCGCGACCGCGGCTTGCCCGCTTATGCGGAGACCTGCCCGCAGTACCTTTATCTGTCGCTGGAGAATTTCGACGTGCCGGGCTTTGAAGGCGCCAAATACGTCTTCACGCCCCCGCTGCGCGAAAAGTGGCACCAAGAAAAACTCTGGCAGGGCCTGGCGAAGGACACGCTGCAGGCGGTATCCACCGACCACTGCCCGTTCTGCTACAAGGACCAGAAGGAGCTGGGCAAGGACGACTTCACCAAGATTCCCAACGGCGGCCCCGGCATTGAGCACCGCCTGAGTCTGATCTACAGCGGCGGCGTAAACGGAAAGCGGTTCTCCGCGAACCGCTTCGTGCAACTGGTTTCCACGGCGCCGGCGAAGCTCTTCGGCCTCTACCCTCGCAAGGGCACCATCGCCGTGGGCTCGGACGCGGACCTGGTGCTATTCGATCCCGACGAGGAGCAGGTGATCAGCGCGAAAACGCATCACATGCGCGTGGACTATTCGATGTTTGAGGGCATCCGCGTCAAGGGCGTGGCGAAGACGGTGCTGTCGCGAGGGCACGTGGTGATCGAAGGCAACAAGTTCGTCGGGCGTCCCGGCGCGGGACAATTCATCCGCCGACAGAGCTACGCGGGCATCTAGCGCGCCGGCGAAGGAAAGAACTACGGGCTGCCGGCCTGACGGCTGTCGGTCGCTGGGGTCGAAGCAATCAGAGTGCGGACCGTGTCCACGATGAGCGCGGCAATCTCCGGCTTCCGTGTAATCATGATGTGGCCCACATGGGGGACCCTGGAGTTCCCCAGTACCTGCGTTGTCGTTTCATCCTCGGCCCGGATGCTTCTCCGGATGAGGAACGGCAACGGAGCGCGATGGTAATAGTTGGCCGCCGCTTTGACGTTGGGGGGCACCACGGAATCGCCCAGTCCCACGCTGTCAATCTGTACGGTCAGCTCCACAGGGATTCCCTTGGTGTCCAACAACCGCGCCAGCGAAAGACAGGCCCATCCCCCGAAACTGTGCCCGTAGATGATGATTTTCGGGCCGCTCCGGATCTCCTCCTTCGAGAAATGCTCTTCCCGGTCTGGGGGAAGGGATTCCTTGATCCAACCGTAGGCAGCCATCCAGTGATAGGCCGAGAAGGTCTTGACGCAAAGTTCCGGATTGTGGAGCGCCTGAAGTTGCTTGCGAATCTTCACCACGCCGGAGAAGCCGTTGTTTGGGGTGTCCAGCCCGCCGACGTAACCCACCACTAGGATCTTGCAGGTCTGAGATACTTTCGGGGGGAAATTCTGCGCCCGCATTTCGACGGCCAGAAGGGAGAGCTGAAGCAGCACCACCACACCGAGGAGGCACCTGAACATAGCGAAGTACCTCCAAATTGGATTGGAATGCAAGAAACTCCCCGTTGACCGAGGAAGGGTGAGACGTCTTTCTCCATCTGGAAAGACGAGTCTTGCTTGGCGAGTGCTAGTCCGGCCATCAAGTCTGAGCCAACTGTATCCCCGCGCAAATTACACTTCGCTCCTCCAGGCGTCAAGGGCCTCGGGGAAATGCTCTGTGGAAGAGTAATCCCACTTGGACGCCTCTCCTCATGGAAGCAGTATCCACCGCCGGAAGTGCTCATCGCCGGTAAACCGCGAACACCCAGGGGATACCGATCACGCCCTCCTGCACCTGGATAATCACGCTGTCCCCGCGCTGGAAGCGATTGAAATCGTTGCGGTCCACCGGCACGCGCTCCAAGCGGTGGCCGCCACGCCAGGAGGTAACCACCAGCCGGTTGTTGCGCAGCACCCCCGGCATGCTGAACTTGCCGACCACCGAGACTTCCTGTCTGCGCGGCGGCGCGTTGTCGAACTTTCCATTTGCGAACAGCATCGCCGCCAGCAGCCAGGGGACCGGAACGAAGCCGAAATAAACCCGCTTGAGCAGTTCGACGTCGGCGTGGCTCCGCGCCCGCCGCTCGATCCATACCCCCAGTCCCAAGACCAAGAAGAACAGCACGCCGACGAAAATGAGAATCGCGTCGAGTTCGAGCGGGGGAAAGACCTGGCTGGCGGGAAGAAAGGCCACGGCACCGAGGAGGAACCAGGCGGTCCGGTACACGAGGCGCCGCCGCAACATCACCTCAGCTGCTGCCGAGGTCAGCCCACAGGTCGAACACTGGTCAGAGGTGCGCTCAGCGCCGCAATCCAGACAACGGGTCATCTCTTTACTAGTTTCTCGAACAACGCCGCGAGCCGCGTGCGACTCTCCTGGTCGGGCACCTCAAACAACACGCCCATGCCTCTCCCCGGAACGACGCGGCAGACCACGCAATCCAGCTTCACCGGCTCTTCGAGTATCAACCGGGCCGAAAACCGTGCGCCGACCCACAACGGATCAGGCACTTCGAGGAACAGCCCCTGGATGCTGATGTCCTGGACCTCTCCCTGCAGTCTGGCTGAGCCCCATTCCACTTCCAATAAGGCTCGAAACGGATAGCGTTCGGACCTGCGGCGTTCCGGCGTGGGCGAGGCGGGATCCCGTAGCGTGGGCATGCGGTTCACTCCTCTGGGCCGATGCTAAGCGGCGCTGCTGGCGGTGTCAAGGACGCCTCGGCGTCTGGTGAGCAAAGGAATCGCGCGACACCCAGGGTGCAGTGTGATGGCCGGGGTATAATGGCCGGCCATGGACATGAAAGAGTTCTTCCTCAAGCAGAAGGAAACTGTACGTGCGCGCACGCGCCAAGTCGTGGGCATGATCCGCGCCGAGCACCTCGGCTGGCGGCCTGAGGCCGGCGCGCTGACCGTGGGCGAAATGCTGCGGCACCTGTGGGTATCCGAGGAAGGTGTGCGGCGCGTGGCGCTCGAGGACAACTTCGCCTACTACGAAATCCGTGTACCAAAGGGCCTGCGCGCGGTGCTGGGCACGCCGGGCACGCTCGAAGACGAGCTACACGATCTCGAGCGCGTGCACAACGAGACTCTTGCCGGCGTCAAAGATTTTCCGCTCGAGCGCTGGGAGGAGCTGCGCGTCCGCGACGCCCTGCGGTACCGGCGCAAAGTGGGTGTCATTCTCCTCGGCATCAACGAGCACGAGATTCACCACCGGGCGCAGTTGATGACCTATCTGCGCATCCTGGGCACGCCCGTGCCGGAAGCCATCACCCGGCGCTGATGCCGGGCCCTCGCCAGCAAGTAATCGACCCTCAGCGTGCAGAAACAGACGGGCAAGGGGCGCGTGCCTGTGACGAGCGATGATGCGCAAGGCATGCCTTGCCTGCGAATCGGCGCAATGGCTGCAATCCGAACGTTCCGCAGCCCGCGATCCATTTGACTACTGCGGCAGGTTCGGCTCCTTGATGGTGTACTCGACGGTGAGCGAGCGTAGGAATGCCAGTAGATCCTCGCGCTGCTGCTTGGTCAGCTTGTAGGCTTTCAGGTTCTTGCGGTCGAGAGAGGGGTTGTCGATCCCGCCGCCCAGCATGGTATCCACGGCCTCTTCCAGCGTCGCGGCACTGCCACTGTGGAAGTACGGCGCTGACTTGCTGATGTCGAGCAGCGTCGGCGTCTTGAAGGCCCCCTTGTCCGCCTCGCTCTTGGTCACGTTGTAGCGGCCCAGGTCGGGGTTCGCATCCTTCATGCCGATGCCGATGTTGTGGAATTGCTGGTCGGTCAGCAGAATGCCGTCGTGGCAGCTATTGCAATGCGTCTTCTCGGTGAAGATTCTGTAGCCGCGCTCCGCCGCCCTGTTGAGCGCCTTGGTATCGCCTTCGCGGAATCGAATCCACGCCGAATTCGTACTGACGATGGTGCGCTCGAAGGCAGAGAGGGCCTTCACCACGTTGTCGGGCGTGGCATCCTGGCCGAACACAGTCTGGAACTGCTTCTGGTAGCCCGGAATCTTGTTCAGCTTGGCGCAGATGTCGTCCATGCTGGGATGCCCGTCTTTGCCAGAGGCGCCCATGTTGCCTCCGGACCAGGCGGCCTTCGCCTGGGCCTCGAGCGACTTGCTGCGGCCGTCCCAGTAGAACTCGGAGTGATAGCCGATGTTCCAGAGCGTTGGGCTGGAGCGCGGCAGCGCCACGTTGTAAGCGCCAATGGCCTTTGGCTTGCCATCGGTCAAGCCATTCTCCTTCAGGTGACACGAATAGCAGGAGCGCGAGCCATCGCCACTCAGCCGAGCGTCGTAGTAGAGTTGTTTGCCAAGCTCGACTTTGACCGCCGTCATGGGGTTGTCGACCGGAATCTTCATGGCCTCATATTTCTTGATTTCGGGCCATTGCACCGGCTGGCCTCCCTGGGCCGACACCTTCGTTAGCTCCTTTTCCCAGGCGGTTGGAGCTGCGATCGCAATCGCTGCCGCAACCATAACCGTCAGCACCACGACCAACGTGGACCGCTTCATGGCCGCCTCCTCTTGTCTGCTGGGGTGTTGATTGGACGCCACCGATCTGTTCAATCGGCGCTGGAATTCGCCCTCAGTCGCATGCCATCTTCTCCGAGCAACGAGAAAATTGCAACCTGTGCCATATCGTCTGCGACGCGCGGCGTATCCCATCACCTGGGTGAGTGATTGGGCAGGATCATGGATCGCCGGTCCCCCGCCGCACCACTTCGTTACGAATTCCCCCGCGGACATTGGCGGGCAACTTCGAGGACTCGGCAAGGGCCCTCAAGTCGCCCAGGGAGAGTTCACGGAGGAACTCGTGCACGCGGTTGGGAGGGGTTTGCGAATGGCGGAGCAGCGCGGCGCGCACTGTGTTCAGGCGCGACCACTTGTGATGCAGCGCGATCCCCACTATGACAGTTCCTAGTAGCCGCTCGTTGGCCAGCACTCTGAGCACCTGCGCCTCGGTTAGGAAGGCGTTATCGAGCGCGACATGCACGACGCGCTCATGTCCCTCAGCGAGCAGGCCGCCAGCCACGCGGGCGGAGCCGCGGCGCGCCAGCGCGAGCTTCTGCCCCAGCGGCAGGTGCGGCAGACGCGCCAGCAGCAACTCCTCAGCCAGCCGACGGAGCTCCGCCGGCGCCGTGGGCAAGAGGCTGAGCTGCACGAGGTCCATGAGATAGAGATCCCGGGCGAGGCGCATGGCCGCAAGGCGCGGCGTATGTGGATGAAACGCGACGCGCCGCCGGACGCGATAGCTGCGCAGCCACTCCTTCCGCCGGGCGATACTCCCGAGAAGCGCCTCGCTCAGCTCCTTGCGCTCCAGTAACAGGCAGAGGTGACTCTCATCGAAGTTCCGGTTTTCGAGCAGGGCTGCAAGGACCCCTTCGTTGCCCTCGTGAAGCAACGCAGGGATCGCGTCGCGCGAAGCCGAACGCGCGCCCTCCGCTTCGAGACTAGGCTTTCGAGTCATGCGCAGCCCCCTCGGCCCGAGCGTCCGCGAGTCGCGCGGCCAGACGCGCTGCGCCCACGACCGCCGGGACCTCCAGCGGTCCGATCGCCGCGCGGGAAAAAGAGTAAGCGAGCAGCGAATCCAGCCGGGCCTCGAGCACCGTGGAGCGGATGAATACACCGCCGGCTTTGCCCAGGCGAAACTCTGCTTTTTCCATCCCCAGTCGTCGCACCACCGTCCCAGCGAGATCTGCAAGCGCAGTGGCGGCGGCGAACAGGATGTCGTGCGCCGTGACGTCGCCGGCATCGGCGGCCTCCGCGACAACGGGAAAGATTTGCGGGAAAATGCTGTCGGCGTCGGCGGCGATGCGTTCGGTGAGCTCGTCCCAGTCGGAGATTGCCAGTGCGGCGAGGATTTTCTCCCCCAGGTCCAGCGGCGGCCCGGCGAGGTCGCGCGAGCGAGCGACCGCCGCCACGGCACAGCGCCCGATATCGAACGCGCTGCCCTCGTCGCCGACCCTTGGTCCATGCCCGCCGGCGCGTGCGGTCTCTCCGGCGGCGTTACGCCCATAGGCGGAGGAGCCGGTGCCGGCGATCAACACCACGCCCGGACCGCCTCCGGCGGCAGCTTCGAGAGCAATCTCCAGGTCGGTGGTTACGTGGGTCAGACAATCCGGGAAGGTTTTCTCAAGAAAGCGCGCCACGCGGCTGGCCACGCCGGGGCGGCCCGCCCCGGCCAGACCCGCGCAGACCGCGCGAACTTGGCGCGGTTCAATGTTTCCCTGGGTCAGGACCGTCTGGGCCGCAGTGCGCAAGGCCGCGAAGGCCTGCTCGAACCCCACGCGCAGCGGATTGGACGCGCCGGCGACGGCCTGCGCGACGACGAAGCCGCGGGCGTCCAGTGCGACGCACTCGGTCTTCGTGCCGCCACCATCCAAACCCAAGTAGTAGTTCATCGGGGAAGAGTTGCGCCGCGGGCCCTACGCCGCAGCGTCCATGCACCGGCCGCGCTTGACGGCTCCTTGAAGCCGCCACTATCATCGCGCGGCCTTTTCGATTCCGAGGGTCAATGCGACTCAGCCCACTCGATCTCGCCATCCTGGCGGCCTATCTGGTCGGCATCACCCTGTTCGGCGTTCAATTCCGGCGGGGCCAGCAAAACATTCGCGACTATTTCCTGGGGGGCCGCTCGGCGCCGTGGTGGGCCCTGGCGTTTTCCATCGTGGCCACGGAAACCTCGACGCTCACGATCATCGGCACGCCCGCGCTGGCCTTTGCCGGCAACCTCGGCTTTCTTCAACTCGTCTTCGGTTACCTGGTCGGCCGCGTGGTGCTCACCCTTGTGTTCCTGCCCCATTACTTCCGCGGAGAATTCTACACGGCCTACCAGCTCATCGAAAAGCGCTTTGGCCCGCGCATGAAGTCCGTCGCCGCGGCCACCTTTCTGATCACGCGAGCGCTGGCCGAAGGAGTCCGCATTGCCGCCATCGCCAAGGTGGTCAGCGTGGCGTTCGGCACCGACACGCCGCTTTCCGTGGCGCTGATAATGGGGCTGACGCTGCTCTACACGTTCGAGGGTGGCATGAAGGCGGTCATCTGGACGGACGTGATCCAGCTTCTCCTCTACTTCACCGGCTCAGTGGTCGCGTTCGTCCTGCTCCTCCACCGCATTCCGGGCGGCTGGGCCGAAGTGACGCAGGTGGCGGCGGCCGCGGGCGGCAAGTTCCGCATCTTTGATTTCACCTTCAGCCTCACGCGGACGTACACGTTCTGGTCCGGCGTGCTGGGCGGCACGTTTCTCACCATGGCCAGCCACGGCACCGACCAATCCATCGTGCAGCGCATCCTGGCAGCGCGGTCCGAGCGGCAGGGCAAAGCGGCGCTGCTGGCGAGCGGCGGGATCGTCCTCATGCAATTCACCCTTTTCCTGGTGCTGGGGGTGATGCTTTACGTGTTTCACCAGCACGCGCCGCTCACCGGGCCGGGCGGCGACCCCGACCGCATCTTCCCGGAATTCATTGTGCGCGAGATGCCCGCGGGGCTGAAGGGTCTGGTCCTGGCGGCGATCGGCGCAGTGGCCATGTCCAACGCCAGTGGCTCGCTCAATTCCATGGCCGCCACGAGCGTTGTGGACCTCTATGGTCTGCGCGGGCGCGCGGCTGACCCGGCCAGCGTTCTGCGGCTCTCTCGTTGGATGACCCTGGCGTGGGGGTTGGTCCTCCTCGTTCTCGGGATGCTGCATTGGGGTCCCGTGCTCGAGGCGGCACTGACCATCGCCTCGATTACTTTCGGCAGCCTGTTGGGACTTTTTCTGCTAGGGTTTCTCAACCGGCGCGCCACGGCCAATGGAGCGCTGGCCGGAATGATCGCCGGGCTGCTGTTCCTGCTCGGTCTGAGATTCGGCACGCAAGTGGCGTGGACCTGGTACGTGCTGGCGGGCGCGATCACGACGTTCGTGGTCGGTTCGCTTGCGAGCCTGTTCGACCGCAGCGCGCAACCCGATAGCGGCGGCCCGCTTCCAACAAGGACGCCATGACGGAACCCTTGCCTGAGACAAAGCCCGGCAGGCGGCTCGACCTGGTCCGGGGTCTGGGCGCCTGGGCCGCAGCAGCCATCGTCGTAGGCACGATGATCGGCACGGGGATTTTCCTGAAGCCCGCCGAGATGGCGCGCGAGGGAAAGTCCGCGCTGATTGTCTTTGCCGCGTGGGTGGTGGGCGGCGTGCTCTCGCTGTTTGGCGCTCTCTCGTTCGGCGAGCTGGGCGCCTCGATCCCCGAGGCCGGCGGCGAGTACGCCTATCTGCGGCGCGGCTTCGGCCCCGCATGGGGTTTTCTCTTCGGCTGGATGCACTCGATTGTCGGCCGGCCCGCTTCGGCAGCCTCCATCGCCGCGGGCCTGCTGCGCTTCTGGGGTTTCCTGATGCCCGCCGTCGCCGCGCCGATCTTCACCTGGCACATGTCCCTGCCTTGGGTGGGCCGGCCTTACGATTTCGTGTTCACCCGGGCGCAGCCGCTGGCCGTCATCGCCATTGTCCTGATCACCTCCATCAACTATCTGGGCGTGCGCCTGGGCGGTCAGGTGCAGGTGGCGCTGACCATCATCAAGATCGCCGCGGTGCTCGCCGTGGTCGTTTTCGGATTCGCGCTCTCGCACGGCAGCGGAACGCATTTCGAGCCGCTGCTGCCGGCCTCCCTCGGACTGGGCACGCTCGGGGGCTTCCTCGCGGCGCTGGCGGCGGGGCTCTGGGCCTACGACGGCTGGGAAGACCTGAACCTGGTCGGCTCCGAAGTGCAACATCCGCAGCGCAACATCCCGCGCGCGTTGGTGGGAGGCGTGGTGCTGGTGGGCGGCATCTACCTGCTGTTCAGCGCGGTGTGTTTCTACGTGCTTTCGTTTGGGGCCGTGGCTGGCTCGCCGCATGTGGGCTCCGACGTGGTCGAGAAGTTTGCGGGGCGCAACGCGGCACAGTGGATGACCCTCGCGATGGTCATCTCCGCGCTCGGCTCGCTGAACTCTTCCATTCTGAGCGGGGCGCGCGTGCCCTATGCCATGGCGCGCGACGGCATTTTCTTCCGCGTGGCCGCCAGCATCCACCCGAGATTCCGCACGCCCGGCGGCGCGCTTGTCTTCCAAGGGGTACTCACCAGCCTGATGGTGTTGACCGGCACGTTCGAGGAGCTCACTTCACTGTTCATCTTCGCCGCGTGGATTTTCTACGGCCTGGCAGTAGTGGCAATGTTTCGTATGCGTCGCACCGAGCCTGACATGCCTCGACCCTACCGCACCTGGGGTTACCCGTGGGTGCCCGGCCTCTTTGTGCTCGGTGCGCTGGCGCTTACGGTGAGCCTCTGGCTCGAGCGGCCCGTGCGTTCGTCGATCGGGTTGCTGCTGATCCTCCTTGGACTGTTGTTCTACCGCCGCTGGCGGCGGGAAGCACTTGGCGATCAACAAGCGCCGACAAGCTAGGGTTGATCAATTGGCAGTCTCGAAGGTGCGCGGCAAGCTTCGCACTTCCACGAAGCCTGTAGCCTCAGAGGGAGGCCACAATGGGGAAAACGAGCCTGAGAAAGCCGGTCATTGCCCTGTTGTTGTCACTGGTGTTTCCGGGTTTGGGCCAGGCTTACAACCGCCAACTACCAAAGGCAGTTCTCTTCAGCGCAGCGTTTCCTGCTTTCTTTCTTATATCGGGTGCTCTGGAGCTCCCGCACAGTCTTGCGGGCTTGCTGGTTCACCTCGTCGTCCTGTGGTGTCTGATATTGTTCATTCTGGGAGACGCGTTATGGTATGCACGGAAGCCCAAGAATGCTGAGCACAGGACCCGGAAAAGTTGGCCCGCTTATGGCAGTCTCGCCGTGCTGCTGTCGTTCAATCTATTCGCTGAAATCACTGGCTTCTATCTCGACAAAGTCCTGGGCATACATGCATATCGGATTCCTGCAGAATCGATGCTTCCCACTATCCGGAGTGGGGAGCGGATCATAGCCGATACGCGCTACTACCCTCGGCACAGCCCGCGGCGAGGGGACGTGGTCGTTCTACAAACCCCTCCGTTCGGATCCCTGACTCTCAAGAGGGTGATTGCCATGCCTGGTAACGTCATCACAGGAGAGGCTTCATATGTTTACGTAAACGGGCAACATGTAAACGAACCTTACATTCAGCCGCTTTCTGACGATGAAGTTGCTGCGCCTGACCCCACGGATAAGTTTGGCCCACTCACGATTCCGGAGAACCACCTTTTTGTGATGGGGGACAACCGGTATCACAGCTTCGACAGCCGCCACTCCGGCTTCGGGCTTGTGCGGATTGAACAAATCAAAGCTAAGCCTCTATACATCTATTGGTCCTCCGATAGGGCCCGAATCGGCAAGAAGATTCAATGAATTCCACCGGGTTCGGCAGTGGCAGCTTTCGCTGGAGTCTGAACGAAGGCTTCGTTGCGCCCGACACGATTCTGCATCGCGTAAGACCAGAATCTCGAGCGCATGCTCACGCTAAGGATAGAGCAGGTACTTCGCGCGCATCTTCTTGAATGTATCAAGTTCCTCCGACCAGTCGGCGACGATGACGCTGGGCGCGTCGCCTTTCTTCAGTCGCGCGATCGTGGCCTTGGAACCCACTAGCGAGAGCAGGCGCTCCACATCAAACTTGTCGGGATAGAGCTTTGCCAGGGCCGCGGCGATCTCCAACCCCATCAGCATGGAGTGAAATGAGGCGCGATCGGTGACCAGCAACGCGAGGCCTTCACAGGGTTGCTCTTTGTGCGGGCTAGCGCGCGGCGTGAACCGTGTGGGCACAAAGCGCACGCCGGGGACAAAGCGCCGATTGAGATAGTCGGCGAGCTCGGTGGCGCGAATCCACGGCGCGCCAAGGAGCTCGAACGGCATATCCGTGCCGCGACCGACCGACACGTCGGCGCTCTGCAGGATTTCCACGCCGGGATAGAGCAGCGCGGCACTGAGCGAGCGCAGGTTCGGTGATGGCGCCAGCCAGGGCAGGCCGGTGGAGTCGTACCAGTCGCGACGCCCCCAATCCTTCATGGCAACGACGTGCAGGTCGCAGCCAATCTTGTTCTCGGCGTTGAACATCTGCGCCAGCTCCCCAATGGTCATGGCGTAACGCACCGGCATGGGGAAGTAGCCGACAAAGTTCAGCCGGTCGCGGTCGAGCAGCGGCCCTTCGATGGCTTCCCCGCCCAGCGGATTCGGCCGATCGAGCACATAGAAGGCGATCCTGCGTTTCGCCGCCTCCTCCATGGCGTAAGCCATCGTCGTGATGTAGGTGTAGAAGCGCACGCCGGTGTCCTGGATGTCGAAGACCAGCGCATCAATGCCGCGCAACATTTCATCAGTGGGCCGGCGCGTCTCGCTGTACAGGCTGTAGATGGGCAGGCCGGTTGTCGGGTCGGCCGAAGACGACACTTTGTCGTCGGCGCGGCCGGCGATGCCGTGCTCGGGGCTGAACAGCGCCACCAGCTTGACTCCCTCGGCATGGGCCAGCAGGTCGATCGCGCTGCGGCCATTGCGGTCCATGCCCGTGTGGTTGGTGATCAAGCCGACGCGCTTGCCCCTCAGCGACGTGAAGTTTTCCTCGGCCAGAACCTCTAGCCCTGTCTTGGTGTGCGCGTTCCGCGCTGGTTCGCGCCCCACGGCGCCCGCGCGGCGTTCCAGCAGCGAAGTTTCCGTCGGTGCAGCGGCCGGCTGAACTTGCCCCGAGCGGAGTCGAGGGAGCCGGCCGTCCTTCTGGAGGGCGGTTGCCACAGCGGTAGCCACCCGCGACCGCAGGCTCGAAATCGGCGGGCGCCCGTAGGGGTGCACACTATTCGCCAGCAAGATGATGAACGTCTGGCTTGCAGGGTCGAGCCACACCGCCGTCCCGGTGAATCCGGTGTGGCCGAAGGTTCCCACGGGAAACAGCTCGCCGCGCGGCGCAGAGTAGATCGAATCAATGTCCCAGCCGAGGCCGCGCACGGTGGGGCTCCAGGGCGGCGTCTGCGGCGTAGTCATCTTGCGCACAGTGGCCGCGGCAAAGATACGCTTGCCGTTTGCCGCTCGGCCGCCCGAAAGCAGCATGCGACAATAGACGGCCAGTTCATCCGCAGTGGAAAACAGGCCCGCATTGCCGGCAACACCACCCATCGAGCGCGCCCGCGGGTCGTGAACGGTACCCCGCAACACACGGCCTTTGCCTGAGCCGGCTTTCGCTCCTTCGGGCAGGTCGATTTCTTCTGTGGGGGCGATGCGTGGAGTCCACTCCGCCGGCGGGTGGAAGCGGGTGTGCCGCATCCCGAGCGGCCGGAAAACCTCTTGCGCAACGAATTCCTCGAGCGGGATGCCGCTGACGCGGCGCACCAGTTCGCCGAGCAGGATGAAGCCGGCATCGCTGTAGAGAAACCGCGCGCCGGGCGGCGAAACCAGCGTGTCCGCATCAATCGCAGCCAGCACTTGCTCGGGCTCGCCCGGCGCGGCGATGCCTCGCGGGATGGGCGCGAGTCCCGAGGTGTGCGTCAGAAGATGGCGGAGTGTGACCTGGTCTTTGCCTTCCTGCTTGCCGGCGGCAAATTCGGGCAGGTACTTTGCCACCGGATCGTTCAGCCTCACCTTTCCTTGCTCGACGAGTTTCATGACTGACGACGTGGTGGCAATCACCTTGGTCAGTGAAGCCAGGTCAAAGATCGTG
>JBGPZW010000199.1:0-5011 GCA_041493955.1 Terriglobia bacterium | reverse complement strand
TTCGGTAGCTGGGTAATGCTTCGATCTTCTCTGGCGAAACGCCGCTTTTTCTGCTGACCGCAGAACCGATGTCAATTCAAAAAGGACACCCGATGAGCGTCGCGACGCGCAACTGCGCGAGGTCCTTGAGGGCAGCACCCAGTAGGTTGCTGGAGGCAAAAGACTGTTCCATCTGGCCGTAGCCCCAAAGAAGCTTGGGATGATGAGCGACGAGTTGCACGGGCATGACTACTCGGCCGACCTTTCGTCTCGTCATCGCATAGACGATTCGCGTGAATAGCCCGCTCAGCAGCCCCTGCTTACTTGGGTCAGCCCCGCGGATACGCGCCATTGCGTTCACCTCCTGGAGTATGCGCTTAAGAGTGTACTCCGAAACCAGACGGCAAGAATTCGATTACCGGCCACATGGGCTGGTTGCACGCCGAGGGGCAGTCGGCATCGAGCGTAAGGTCCAGACTCCGCAGAAACCGACCACCTCTCCGCTCCAAGTGCTACGACCGGCCGCCATCCTCCCCACGGCCTGCATTTGCTGGCGCCGCGGTGGGCTGAACGTGTCGCGAGCGGAGTCGGGGGAGCCCGTCAAGCGTAGCGCCGGCGTCTCGCCGGCGGGTTGCCGGAGCGTCGTCCAGTCTCCGGATATCGGAAAAGAACTGAGGAATCGGATGCCCCAAGAGGTTATCCTAACGCCGTTAGGAAAGTTGCGGAGGAGCGCATGAAGCGAGGGCCGGTGAGTCGATCCTTGAAATCCTGGCAGGCGATGGTTGGCGTGGTTCTACTTTGCGCGGGGATGCTGGCGGCGCGCACGGGAACCTTTGAGGCCGGCAAGTTTGACTCCGGCGCGCCTAGGGCGGCCGTCGCGGCAGCGGCAGACAGCTTCGAGGCCGACTTCACCGGCCGCACGATGCGCGTGGATTATTTCCATAGTGGCGCCGCAACCGAAGAGCACATCTCGCTTGACCGCGTCGTCTCCGACGGCCCCTGGCCGGGCAGCCGCACGCGCCTGATCGACGACCTCAACCTCGGCAAGTATCTCTTCCAGGTCACCGACCGCGCCACCAACCGCCTGCTCTACACTCGCGGCTTCTCCTCGGTCTATGGCGAGTGGGAAACCATTAGCGAGGCCAAGAAAATCTGGCGCACCCATCACGAATCGCTGCGCTTCCCCTGGCCCAAGCGCCCCGTGCAAGTCACGCTCAAGAAGCGCGACGCCGAAAACGTCTTCCGCGATATCTGGGCCACCGCCATTGATCCCAACTCGCGCTTCGTGGTGGCTGCCGATGTGACGCCGCGCGGCCGCGTGTGGACGCTGTTTGAGAACGGCCCGCCAGCCGACAAGGTGGACCTGCTCTTGCTCGCCGACGGTTACACCGCCGCGGAGATGGAAAAATTCCACGCCGACGCGAAGCGCCTGACCGATGCGCTGTTCCTCGAAGAGCCCTTCCGCAGCCGCAAGTCCGACTTCAACGTCCGCGCCATCGATGTCGCCTCAGCCGAAAGCGGCGTCAGCCGGCCGCACGCCGGAATATTCCGCCGCTCGACGCTCTCCACGCACTACAGCAGCTTCGATTCCGAGCGCTACGTCCTGACCTACGACAACCGCACGCTGCGCGACGTCGCCTCCGCCGCGCCGTACGATTTCCTGGTCATCCTCGTCAATGAGCGTACCTATGGCGGCGGGGGCATCTTCAACGACCAGACCACCGCCGCAGCGAGCAACGCCTTTGCCGTGTACCTCTTCGTGCACGAGTTCGGGCACAACTTCGGCGGGCTTGGCGACGAGTACTTCACCTCGGACGTGGCGTGCGAAACCGGCGCGGCGGAAAAACCCGAGCCGTGGGAGCCCAACCTCACCGCGCTGCGCGACCCGGCCCGGCTGAAATGGAAAGACCTGGTCGTCGAAGGCACGCCCATCCCCACCCCGTGGGACAAGGAAGCATTCGAGACGCAGTCGCGGGCCACTCAGGCCGAGCGGCGCAAGCTGCGCGCCTCGGGCGCTCCCGAAGCGGAGATGGAGAAACTCTTCCGCGAGGAGCAGGCGAGAGAAACGAAGCTGCTGGGGGGAATGAAATATTCCGGCAAGGTCGGTGCGTTCGAGGGCGCCGGGTACGAAGCCAAAGGCCTCTACCGCCCGCAGTCCGACTGCATCATGTTTGCGCGGGATGAGGTCGGTTTCTGCGCCGTCTGCCGCCGCGCCATCGAGCGCGTCATGGATCAGTACAGCCGGCGCTAGGGGCGCCGAGGTTCCGCTCTTGGCTGTCCGTCTCCCTCGGCGATGCGCGCGCGGAACGGAGGAGGCGCACTAGGGCGAGCGCCACGTGGGAGAGCCGGGTATCGCGGCGCGAGATGAGGTAGAGGTGCCGCGGCATCTTCAATTGCTGGATTTTCACTTCCACCAGCAAGCCCCGCTCGACTTCCCAGCGAACGCACATCCGCGGCACGATGGCCACACCCATGCCCATCTGCACGAACCGCTTGATGCTTTCGATGGTGGGCAGCTCAACCTCCATCCGTAGCGGCACGCGATGCTTCTCGAAAAGCTGAATGACGCGCCAGCGGAAGGGCGATTCGACGATGTGGGCGACGAAGACCTCCCCACCCACCTCGGAGATGTCCACCGAGCGCCGCCCGGCCAGGGGATGGCCGGGATAGACGACAAAGGTGAGCTCGTCGCGGAGGATTTCCACGGCGGAAAGCTGCTCCTCCTGGGGCACAAACGAGACCGCGCCAAGATCGAGGCGGTAGTTGAGGACTTCCCGCGGGACGTCTCGGGAATAGGTGCGCTGGACGGCGATGTGGAGGTCGGGATGAAGTTGCCTCAAGCGAGCGAGGGCCGGCAGTAGGGCGTGAATGGAGCTCTCATTGACGCCGAGCGAGACGTGGCCGCGGCGCAGGCCGCGGAGGTCTTCCATGCCCTTGCGGATTTCGTCACGCAGGTTGAGCATGCGCTCGGCATAGTCGTGGAGGAGTTCGCCGGCATCGGTGAGCTTGGCCTGGCGGGCGCCGCGGACAAAGACCGGCTGGCCGACCGACTCTTCGAGCTTGCGGATAGCGATGCTGACGGCCGGCTGGGTGCGAAATAGCTTTTCGGCGGCGCGGGAGAAGCTGCGCTCGCGGGCTACGGTGAGAAACACCTCAAGTTGGGCCAGATCCATGGAACCTCCAGGGCTGAGGGTACAGGCATTCTATAAGTTTTACTTATCTAATCAACAATAAATATAAATTTGACTGGCCAGCCGCTTCGCGGTTAGCTGGCAGGGCATTTCCGAGGCTAACCGCGATGGATACGGTCCGAATCTTCGACACCACCCTGCGCGACGGCGAGCAATCACCCGGTTTTTCCATGAACGTGGAGGAGAAGCTGCGTCTGGCCCGGCAGCTCGAGCAGCTCGGCGTGGACGTGATCGAGGCGGGCTTCCCTATCGCCTCGCGGGGTGACCTGGAAGCGGTGCGCGCCGTGGCCCGGGAGATGCGCGGGTGCCGAGTGGCCGCGCTGGCGCGAGCCAAGCCGGAGGACGTGGACGCCGCGCTCGAAGCGCTCGAACCGGCGCGGCAGCCGCGCCTGCACGTCTTCCTGGCCACCTCGGACCTGCACCTGCGCTACAAGCTGCGCTGCACCCGCGAGGAGGCGCTCGAGGCCATCCGCAGCATGGTGCGCTACGGCCGGCAGCGTTGCCCGGAGGTGGAGTTCTCCGCCGAGGATGCCAGCCGCAGCGACGTGGAGTTCCTCTGTGAAGCCCTGGCGGCCGCGGCCGCGGCGGGCGCGACCATCCTGAACATTCCGGACACGGTCGGCTATGCCGTGCCCGAGGAGTACGCCAACCTGTTCCTCCGCGTGCGCGAGCGGCTGGGGGATGCCCCAGGGGTGACGCTTAGCGCCCATTGCCACAACGACCTGGGGCAGGCGGTGGCCAATTCCCTGGCGGCGATCCGCGCCGGGGCTCGCCAGGTGGAGTGCACCATCAACGGGATCGGCGAACGCGCGGGGAACGCTTCGCTCGAAGAGATCGCCGTGGCGCTGGCGGTGCGGCAGGCGAGCTTCGGAGTGCGCACCAACGTGCAACTAGAGAAGATCTACGCCACCAGCCGGTTGCTGAGCGCCATCACCGGCGTGGCGGTGCCGCCAAACAAGGCCGTGGTGGGCGCGAACGCCTTTGCACACGAGGCGGGGATCCACCAGGACGGCATCATCAAGAACCCGCTGACTTACGAGATCATCTCTCCCGAGGCGGTAGGGGTGCCCTCGCGGCAGCTGGTGCTGGGGAAACATTCCGGGCGGAATGCGCTGCAGTTGCGCTTGCGGGAACTCGGCTACGACACCACCAAGGAGGAGCTGGCCGAGTGTTACCGGCAGGCCATGGCCCTGGCCGACCAGACCAAGCAGGTGCGCGACCGCGACCTGCTGACTATCGTGCACCAAGTGCTCCGCCAGCGGCGGGCCGCGGCGGCGGCCTGCGCGCAGGATGTTCCCACGGTCACCTGAGCGGCACCACTGGGCGTCACCAATGAGACTGTCATGAACCGCGTTTCCAAGACGATTGTCCTTCTGCCGGGCGACGGCATCGGACAGGAAGTCATCCCTGCGGCGACGAGCCTGCTGAAAAACTGCGCCGCGGAGTTCGGACACCGCTTTGAGCTGGCGGAGTTTCCCGTCGGCGGGGCCGCCATTGACGCGTGCGGCACGCCGCTCCCGGCGGAGACCCTGGAGGCGTGTCGCGCGGCGGATGCGATCCTGCTGGGCGCGACCGGAGGGCCGCGCTGGGACGCGTTGCCGCTGGGGCAGCGGCCAGAGAGCGGCCTGCTGGCGCTCCGGAAGGAGCTGGGGCTCAACGTCAACCTGCGCCCGATCTGCTTGCGCCCGCCGCTGCGCGGGATTTCACCGCTGAAGGCCAGCCGGACGGGGCACATCGACCTGGAGATCGTGCGCGAGCTGGCCGGAGGAATCTACTTCGGGGCGCACCAGGTGGAATCGGAGAATGGCACGGAGCGGGCGCAGGACACCGAGTCGTACAGC
>JBGPZW010000017.1:0-34539 GCA_041493955.1 Terriglobia bacterium | reverse complement strand
CGCGTGGCGCTCTCCTCGAATCTCTGCCGGTGCACCGGCTACATGCAAATCTACGAATCGGTGAAGTACGCCCTTGAGCGTGCGCACGCATGGGAAGTTGCAAAGCCCGCCCCGGCGGGGAAATAGGCCATGGCCCCTCACTCCATCATTGGCAAGCCGCTCCCGATGACTGATGGGCCGGGCAAGGTGACTGGCCTGGCGAAATACACCGATGATCTCGCTGTGGCTGGCATGCTCTGCGGCAGAATTCTGCACTCGGTACATCCGCACGCGCGCATCCGCTCGATCGACACCTCGAAAGCAGAGGCGCTGCCGGGCGTCAAAGCCGTGGCCACCGGCAAGGATGCGCCCAACCCCTACGGTATCCTGCCCATCGGCCACGATGAGCGCGTCTTCGCGCTCGACAAGGCTCGCTACATCGGTGACAACGTCGCCGCCGTCGCCGCGACCAGTGCCGAAATCGCTGAACAGGCGCTCGAACTGATCGAGGTGAACTATGAGCCCCTGCCGGCCTGGTTCGATCCGCTGGAATCGATGAAGGCGACGTCCAACTGGATCCATGAGGAGAGGCCTAACAACATCGAAAAGGAATACCACCACGAATTCGGCAACGCCGAGCAGGCCTTCGCCGAGTCCGCCTTTGTCAGCGAGGAGCGCTACATTACCGGCGAGGTGACGCACGCGGCGATGGAACCGCACTCGACGCTGGCCATCTGGGAGCCCGACGGCCGCCTCACCGTGTACTCCTCCACCCAAGTGCCTTACTACCTGCACCGCACCATCTCCGAAGTGTGTGAGATGCCCATGAGCCAGATCCGCGTGATCAAGCCGCTCGTAGGTGGCGGCTTTGGCGGCAAGAGTGAAGTGATCCCGCTCGAGGTGGCCGCACCGGTGCTGGCTAAGAAAGCGCACCGCCCGGTAAAAATCACCTACACGCGCGAAGAAGTGTTTTACGCGCACCGCGGCCGGCCATACACCATCGTGGACATAAAGGTCGGGTTGACGCGGGAGGGCAGGATCAACGCGGTGGCGGCGCGCGTGGTGCAGGACGGTGGCGCCTACTGCGGCTACGGTCCGGTCACCGTGCTCTATTCCGGCGCATTGCTGGGCGCTATCTACGATATCCCCAACGTGCGCTACGACGGCTACCGCGTGTTGACCAACAAGCCGGCCTGCGGCGCGATGCGCGGGCACGGCACGGTCAACGTCCGCTTCGCGTTCGAGTCCCTGCTTGATCAGCTCGCACACGACGCCGGCCTCGACCCGGTTGACGTGCGCCGCCGCAATCTGCTGAAGGCGCCGTGCATCACCGTCAACGGCCTGCGCGTCACCAGCTACGGGCTGCCCGAATGCATCGAGAAGGCGGTCGAGCGCTCCGGCTGGGCGGAGAAGAGAGGCAAGCTGCCTTACGGCCGCGGCCTGGGGATGGCGTGCAGCCACTACGTCAGTGGCGCGGCCAATCCCATCATCCGCTCGAACATGCCGCACACAACCGTAAACATCAAAGTCGATCGCGACGCCGCCGTGACCCTGTTCACGGGCGCATCGGAAATCGGTCAGGGCTCGGACACCATCCAGGCGCAGATCGTTGCCGAAGTGATGGGCGTGAAGATGGAGCGGATCAAACTGGTCGCGGCCGACACCGGACTCACCCCGGTGGATCTGGGCAGCTATTCGAGCCGCGTCACCTTCATGGCCGGCAACGCGTGCCTCGAAGCCGCAAAAAACCTCCGCGCGCAGCTCTTCGCCGCGGTGGCCAGGAAGTTCGCCTGCGACCCGGCGATGCTCGACGCCCGCGATGATTTCATCTTCTCCACTGAAGACCAGCGCCTGCGCATGAGTTTCGACGATGCTGCAGTGGCCGCGATCGATTTCCACGGCGCCCTGGTGGCTACCGGCACTTACGCCCCGCCAGAAGAATCGCGCGGCGGCAAACACAAAGGCGCCGGGGTCGGCCCGTCGCCCTCCTACAGCTACAGCGCGCAGGTGGTCGAACTATCCGTGGATACCGAAACCGGCCAGGTGCGCGTCCACCGCATCGTCGCCGCGCATGACTGCGGCAAGGCGCTGAACCCCTTGACGGTCGAGGGCCAGATCGAAGGCTCGGTTTACATGGGCCTGGGCCAGGCGCTGCAGGAAGAGATGGTCTGGAAAGAAGGCCGGTTGATGAATCCGTCCCTACTCGAGTACCGCATTCCTTCCACACTCGAAACGCCCGAGATCGAATCCATCATCGTCGAAAGCCACGACCCCGAAGGCCCATTTGGCGCCAAGGAGGCCGGTGAAGGTTCGCTCGCCGCGACCATTCCTGCAGTCGCCAACGCCATCTACGATGCGGTGGGCGTGCGCATTAATTCGCTGCCCATCACGCCGGAAAAAATTCTGGCGGCGCTCCGCCAAAAGGAAACGCAGCGCGGCGTTAAAGGCGTACGCAGCAACGGAGGCCGCCGATGACGATGCCGGCTTCGCGCGTCGCTCGCCCCAAGACCGTCGAAGAGGCCGTGCGCATCCTCGATGCAGACGGCCCGGAGGCCATGATCATCGCCGGCGGCACGGACGTTGTGCCCAACTTGCAGATGAAGCTGTTTACGCCGCGCGTGCTGGTGGACATCAAGCCCATTCGCGCGCTCTCGGGCGTCACGATCGCAGGGGGCGGCGCGCTGCGCATCGGAGCACTCACCACGCTGACCGAGATCGTCAACTCGCCGCTCGTACAGAGCAGCTACCAGGTCCTCGCGAGCGCCGTGGCGACCATCGCCGGGCCGTTGCAGCGCAATATGGGCACGATCGGCGGCAATCTGTGTCTCGAAACGCGCTGCCTCTGGTACAACCAGTCGCAGTTCTGGCGCAAGGCGTTGGGCGGCTGCCTGAAAAAAGAAGGTCAAGTCTGCCACGTTGCGCCCGGTGGCCAGCGATGCTGGGCGGTCTGGTCGGGAGACTCGGCGCCGGCGCTGCTGACGCTCGATGCCGAGATCGAGGTCGCCGGGCCGCGTGGTTCGCGGCGCCTTCCACTCACGAAGTTCTATCTGAACGACGGGATGAACCGCATCGCGCTGGGCCGCGACGAACTGGTTACCGCCGTCTTCCTCCCCGCGCGCACGGCCGACCGCCGCGGGCTCTACTACAAGCTGCGCATCCGCGAGTCCATTGACTATCCCCTGGGCGGGGTCGCGGTCACGCTCGACGTGGACCGCGGCGGTATCTGCCGCG
Organism: Terriglobia bacterium; assembly: GCA_041493955.1. GTDB lineage: Bacteria > Acidobacteriota > Terriglobia > Acidiferrales > UBA7541 > QHYU01. The sequence goes on along the minus strand of JBGPZW010000017.1, from coordinate 31,329 downwards.
AGGCGCGCGTGGCGATCACCGCTGTCAATCCGGCGCCGCTGCTGATCCAGGAAGCAAGCGAGTGGTTGGTGGGCCAGAAGTACTCGGCGGAGATGGTCGAACGCGTCGCGCGGGCCGCCATCCGCACCGGCAAGCCGCTAACCACGTCGGCTTCGACTCCCGTCTATCGCCGCGAAATGCTTCGCGTCTTCACACGTCGCGCCCTGGAAAAAGCCTGGAAGAACGGCAGGGCCTGAAGGCTCTTGGGGCAGGGCGGGCCCGGGGCCACCTGCATCCACCGTCGAGGGAATCGTGCTCCCGATCATCGACATTCACATTCATATCCAGCCGCTGCACATGTTCAAGCCGCACGCGCTGGAGTTGATCAAGCGCGGCCGGCGGGACTATGCTGACGTCGAGAGGTACTCTTCTGACCCGATCGCCTTCTTGAGGTTTCTGGACGACGCGGGCATCGAGCGCGCCGGGCTGATCAACTACGTCAGCCCAGAGGTCATCGGCTTCGGGCCAGAGGTGAATGACTGGATCGCGCGCTACTGTTCCGCAGCGCCAGAGCGCCTCATCGCTTTTGGCTCCGTGCACCCGAGATTCGTCCCCGACGCCGGCGCCGAAGTTGATCGCCTGGCGAAGATCGGCATCCGCGGCCTGAAAATTCATCCTTCGCATCAGGTCTATTCGCCCAACGCCTACCGCGACGGCTTGGGGCCGCTCGCCGCCGTGTACGAGCGGGCGCAGGCCATCGGCCTGCCCGTGATGGTGCACACGGGCACCTCGATTTTTCCCGGCGCGCGAAACGTCCACGCCCAGCCCATGCTCACCGACGACGTTTCGGTGGACTATCCGGACCTGGTGGTCATCCTAGCGCACGGCGGCCGCCCGCTCTGGATGGAGGAGGCCTTCTTCCTCGTCCGTCGGCACAAGAACATGCACATGGATATCTCGGGGATTCCACCCCAGAAGCTTTTGGAGTATTTTCCGCGGCTGGAGGAGATCGCCGACAAAGTTCTGTTCGGCACCGATTGGCCGGGTCCCGGAGTGCCCGACGTGAAGGGGAATATCGCGAAGTTCCTGGCGCTGCCGCTTGCTGAATCGGCCCAACGAAAGATCCTCTACGACAACGCGGCGCGCCTGTTCCCGCGGCAGAAATGACTCGCCTGCCGCACGCTCTTCCGATGGCTGTTCTCGGCAAGCTCCGGGTCTTGGAGTCAAATTCCTCTCGTGGGGCAACCGATGGATGTGAACACGATTGCAGTGATTGGCGCGGGCACGATGGGCAGAGGGATCGCTTACGCCGCGGCGCTCGGCGGCTACCGCACGATTCTCGAAGATATTTCCGCACCGATGCTCGAACAGGGTCAGGCGTACATCCGTCAGTCGCTCGAGGAAGGTGTGGCCCGCGGCAAGGTTAGCCCGCAACAGAAGGAACACGCCCTGGCGCATCTCGGCGGGGCACGCTCGGTCGAAGATGCCTGCCGCGAAGCCGACCTGGTCATCGAGGCGGTTCCCGAGGAGATGGAACTCAAGCTCGAGATCTTCACCCTGCTCGACAAGTTCGCCAAGCCGGGGGCCATCTTCGCCAGCAACACCTCCTCGCTCTCGATCACGGAAATGGCCGCGATCACCTTCCGCCCGGAGAAATGTGTCGGAATGCATTTTTTCAACCCCGTGCCGAAAATGAAGCTGCTCGAGGTCGTGAAGGCGCTGGAGACCTCCGAGGAAACGATCAAGGCCTGCCGCGAGGTGGGCCGCCGCATGGGCAAGGAAGTGGTGGTGGTGCGCGAATCGCCGGGCTTCATCACCAGCCGGATCAACGCCCTGATCGGCAACGAAGCCTTCTACCTGTTGGAAGAGGGCATTGCTTCGGCCGAGGACATCGACAAAGCCCTCAAGCTCGGCCTGAACCATCCCATGGGCCCGTTCGAGCTGGTGGACCTGGTTGGCCTTGACGTGCGCCTGTCCATCCTGGAGTATCTGCACAAGACACTCGGCGAGAAGTACCGCCCGGCGCCGTTGCTCCGGCAATATGTAAAGGCGGGGCGCCTGGGTCGCAAGTCGAAGCGGGGCGTCTACGAGTATCCCGACGCCAAGTCCAGTGCCCAGGGGTAGCCGCTGCCCCCGAACGGGCCTCCTCTGCTATCATTTGCCGTGGCGGTGAGGTATGTCCGACAAGATCATAATTCTCCAGGGCGATCTGACCGAAATGGACGTGGACGCTGTCGTCAATGCCGCGAATAACGATCTGCAACTGGGCGGCGGCGTCGCCGGGGCCATCCGGCGCAAAGGTGGCGAGGCCATCCAGCGCGAGTGCGATGAGATCGGCAGCATTCCCGTAGGCGGCGCGGCCATCACCTCGGGCGGGAAGCTCAAAGCGCGCCACGTCATCCACGCCGCGAGCATGCAACTCGGCGGGCGCACCGCGGCGCACGATCTGCGCTCTTGCACCGCGCATACCCTTCGCATTGCCGCCGAAAAAGGTCTCACCACCATCGCCTTCCCCGCGGTTGGCACGGGCATCTCCCGGTTCCCGCTGGAGGAATGCGCTGAAATCATGCTTCGGGAAGCAGCCGAGCATCTGAAGGGGCCGACCACGCTACAGAAGATTTATTTCGTTCTATTTGATCAAGAGGCACTCGAGGTCTTTGAGCGCGTCTGGAGCGGCATGAAGGCGCAGGGCAAGACCGACGCGGCGGCCGGCGGTTCGTGAGCGAGCTGGTCGAGAGAGTGCGTCAGGAGCTCATCCGTTACGAGCATCCGCTCTTCGCCTTCGACGCGCGGCCGGCAGCCGAAGGTGTCGAAGTCGAAATCCGCTTCAGGTCTCCCGGTGTTGACCTCGACCCCTACCGCTTTCTCCTGCGGCCGCGCGAGATCGAGAACAAGCAATTCCCCTGGACCTTTCAGAAGCAGCTCTACGACTGCCTGCACGACTACGTCATTGAAATGTTCACCCGGAATCCCCAGCGGCAGGACTAAGTGATGCAAGCCCCGGCCACGCGCACCCCACTGGCACAAGTGCTCGCGACGAGCATCCGTGAGCGCGGCCCCCTCCCCTTTGCTGAGTACATGCGCGAGTGCCTGTACCACCCCGAGCATGGCTATTACAGCCGGGTGGAGTCGCGGCGCTTCGCCGATTATTACACCAGCGTGGACGTTCACCCCATCTTCGGCCGGTTGCTCACGCGGCAACTTGCCGAGATGTGGATCCTGCTCGGCAAGCCCGCGCCGTTCTGGGCGATCGAAGCTGGCGCCGGCACGGGACGCCTCAGCCGGCAAATCCTTGACTTCGCAGCGCGCGAGCTACCGGAGTTCTACGCCGGACTGCGCTACGTCGCGGTGGAGCAATCGCCTGCGCGCCGCGCCGCGCACGCGGCCTCGTTCGGCCCGCATCTTGAAACGGGTCGCGCTTCCTCCGCAATCGAATTGCCGGCTGAGATCCCAGTGGGCTGCATTTTGTCCAATGAACTGCTCGACGCGCTTCCGGTGCATCGCGTTGTTGGCGAACAGGGCCACCTGCGGGAGATCTATGTCGCGCTCGATGGGGAGGAGCTGCGTGAACAACGCGGCCCGCTTTCCACTCCGGCGCTGGCGGAATACTTCAGCGCGCAGGGAATCGAACTGCTCGAAGGCCAGCAGGCCGAGGCGGGGCTGGAGGCGTGCCGCTGGATCGAAGACGCAGGCCGTCGGTTGGGCCGCGGCTTCGTCCTCACGGTGGACTACGGCCACGAAGCCCGCGAGCTGTACAACGAGCGGCACCTGCGCGGCACGCTGCTCGCCTACCACTGCCACCGCGCGAGCGAGGGTTACCTGCGAGCGCCGGGGGAGCAAGACCTGACCGCGCACGTCAACTTCACCGCGCTCGACCTGTGGGGCCGGCGCGCCGGGCTCGAGCGGACGGAGCTTGTCACGCAGGCGCGGTTTCTGCTGGCGCTGGGCCGCGGCAACGAATTCGCTGACCTGTATGACGAGGGCCAGAGCGAGGTCGAGCGCCTCCGCGCGCGCCTTCTGCTGAAGAGCTTGATCTTTCCCGAAGGCATGGGCGAAGCGTTCGAGGTTCTTATCCAGCACAAGGGTCTTCCCACCCCGCACCTCACCGGTCTGGAATCTTTTTAGCTGGCAGTTTCTCTTCAAGCTGGTTTGACAGGGCCGGGCACTCGCTTGGGCCCTTCGACTGACTTACTTGGGGGGGCCGACACCTACGGATTGCTCGAGCGAATCCCGGAGTCTTCCTTGAAGGGTTGCGCAATCAGGCGCGCGGCATCGGCCTGGGCTCCGCCGGTGTCGTCGTTGGTCTGCTTGGCCCTGCTGTATTCGTTCACCGCGCGGGTGCGATCCCCCGCGATGTCGAAAATCTTCCCGAGGTAGATGTGGGACCATACCTCGACCCATTTGTAGCTGGGGTCAAGGTCGCCGTCGATGGCCTCACGGAAGGCGTTGGCAGCAGCCTGATAGTTCTTCTGGTAGAAGAAGGCCTCCGCCATGCGGAAGCTGCCGAGCGAATTGTTTTTCTGGACCTCGAGGGCGCGCTGGTACTGCTGGACGGCCTCGTAGTAACGGCCCTGTTCGGCAAGTTCCTCGCCGCGCGCGATCGAAGCCCGGACGCGCAGGCGGGAACTCGACTTCAGGATGTTGTTATTGGGGTCCAGCGTGATGCCGCCGGGCTTGGGCCGGCCGAATGTCTCGATGGTGAAATCGGAGTTCGTGCCGATGACCTCGATCGTCTTGAACTCGGGATTGCCCTCGGTAAGCACTTTCACTTCCACCGGCGAGCGGAAGACCTCGAGGTCCTGCTTCACTTTGCCAACGACCTTGAAGCCCTTTTTGGTGCGGAAGATGATGTATTCGGTCTTGAATTCGGGCACTCCCGTCGAGTTCAGCCACTGCGCGAACAGCGGCGTCAAGTTTGGCGCGGGGCTGCCCCCCTTCGCTTCGGCTTTTTGCTGGGCCATTCTCTGGAAGTCCTCGAGCCGCGCCGACTTGCCTGCGAACCGGGAGTAGAACTCGCGCAGCACCGCGCGAAAGGCGTCGTCACCCAGTTGCGCGCGGACCATGTGAAACACCATCGCGCCTTTATTCAGTACCACCGAGCGATATTCGCTCGAAAACGGCTGCAGCCGGCCAGCCTGGGAGATGGGCGCCGCCTCCTCGTACATCAGCGCGCCGATGGCGAAATCTTCGAGCGCGCGATTGAATCCCTCCTTGCCGGCGGTCTGCTCGACGTAGAGCGCTTCGGAGTAGCGCGCCAGCCCATCGGTCACCCAGACGTCCGACGGTGAGGCGGGCAGGACTTCGCTGCCCCACCACTGCCGCGCCGCCAGTTGCGCCAGCAGCCGCGTGTTCGGCTTGGCGTCCCACTGCCTCAGGTTCACCAGCAGCAGCCCGGGGGCCGCGTAGCTCTGCACTGTGCCGTCGGGGAGCTGCGCCACGGAGAGGTTTGGCTCTGGGAGTGGGCCGAACTGTTCGGAAAAGTAGTTGACGGTGCGAGCCAGCGCCTCGGCATAAGGCGCCGCTGTGCTCAGGTTCGCCGGGCGCGTGTACACCGAAATGTTCAAACTCTCCACACTCACCGGAGTGAGCTGAAGGTTGCCGGCCACAAACGTCCCCATATCTTCGGGGCGCTCGGAGCGAAAGGTGTAGAGAATGCGCCCGCTCGCAGCAGTCGTGCCGGGTTGCGGTTTTCCGGGAGCGGCGGGCGCTGCAGGCTTGGCTGGCACAATGCTTGGGGCGGCAGCCTTGCCGGTGCCCACCACGGCGAATTCCTGAGGCACCTCAATGTTGAAGACCGCTGTGTAGCGGTTGGCAGGATAGTCGGTCAACGGAAACCAGCGCGCGGGCAGCAGCAGGTAGGCGCCGTCGGCGTTGATCGACGCCAGCCGCAAGCCTTTCACCGGACTGTTTTCCTCGTTGGCCAGTGGCCCCGCGTACTCAAACGTAAGAGTGATTTTTTGTCCGATCGTGGCCGGCTGCGGCAAGGTCACGCGAACTGCGAGCGGTGCCGCGTCGTCGCGCTCGAAGTTTACCGGCTTGCCGTCACCGCCCAGGATCGCGTTGACCTTGAGGTTGGGGTGCAGCTCCACCTCAACCTGGCGCGAGACATCGAGCGCCTGAAAATCCACCCGGGCCTTTGCCGTGAGGGTCTGATTGGCCGGTGTGAGTGTCGCGCTGACCTCGTAGTTCACAGCGCGGAAGGCCAGCTTGCGCGGGGCTTGCGCCCGCGACGTTCCGCAAGCCAGAAGGAGCACGACAAAGAGTGCAGCGTATCGGAGCTTCCTCATGAGAAGAGTGGCGTCATCCTATCTCGGGGCTGTCGTCGGCGTGCCCTGGCGCTCGAGTGCGCCTAAGTAGGATACCAGAGTGCGCCTGCCGAGTTGCATGCGCGGCACTTCACAGCATTCGCGCGATGATGTCCGCGGCGCGCTCGATGGCCCCGCCGGGCCCCAGCTTGGAACGCACCTCCGCCAGATTGCGTTTCATCTGCTCGCGCTCCTCGGGGGGGTCCAGCAGGCGCGTGACCTCTGCAGCCAGCCGCTCCGGCGTAAAATCGTTCTGAATCAGCTCCGGCACCACACGCCGGCCGGCAATTAAGTTGGGCATGCCGAAAAACGGCGCGCGCACCAGCCGCCGCGCGAGGAACGCCGTTACGGGGGACACGCGATAGACCACCACCATGGGCGCGCCCGCCAGCGCCCCTTCCACCGTGGCCGTGCCGCTGGCGATGATGGAGACGTCGGCCGCTGCCAGCACCCCATAGGTGTCGTCTTCGACCATGTGCAGGGCCACCTCCGAGCGTGCAAAGTCTGCCACTTCTCCGGTCTTGAGCCCCGGCGCCACCGCTAGGACGAATTGAAGCCGCCCGGGATGGGCCCGGTCGAGGAGTTGGCACGCCTGCAGGATCGGCGGCAGATTGTAGGCGATCTCGCCCGGGCGGCTGCCGGGCAGCAGCGCCAGAATCTCCCGGTACGAGTCTAAGCCGTGCCTGGCGGCGAGCGTCTCGTGCTTCGCACGAAACTCCTCCAGCGACGTGACCGGCTGCACCTGGTCCACGAGCGGATGCCCGATGAAATCCACCGTAACGCCCGCGTCGCGGTAAAACTTCTCCTCGAAGGGAAAAATGCAGAGCGCCCGCTCGAACCGCCGCCTAACCAGGCGAGCGCGCCACGGCCGCCACGCCCAGAACTGCGGGGCGACGAAGTACACATTGCGCACACCCTGCGGTCGAAGCCGGCGCGCCAGCCGCAAATGGAATCCGGGGAAATCGGTCAGGATGGCGAGCGTCGGCCGGCGCCGCGCCGCTTCGGCGACGAGCCGCCGCATCACCCGGCGCAGCGCCGGAAGGCGATGCAGCACTTCGGTGATGCCCAAGACAGCCACCTCGGAGCTGTCCGCCACCAGTTCCACGCCAGCTTCGCGCATCTGTGGCCCGCCCAGACCGAACAGGTGCACATCGGCGCGGGCCCGCAACGCGGCGGCCAGGCGCGCGGCATACATGTCGCCGGATGCTTCGCCGGCCGAGATCAGGACTTGCGGCTTGGTCATTGCGTGTGGCCGCCGGAGCAGAGGCGACGAGAACCAGGCTTCGTTCCTGAAGCCGGCCAACTAATCATCGGCAGGCAGCGATGCGCCGGCCGGCTCGCCCGCTGCGCCAGGCGGCATGCGCAGCTCCTGGTCTTTGTACTGGAGCTGGTAAAGCCGGTAGTAGATGCCGCGCAGGCCCAGCAACTCCTGATGGGAGCCTTGCTCGCGCAGGCGGCCTTTGTGGAAGACTAGGATGCGGTCGGCATGCTGGATGGTGCTCAGCCGGTGCGCGATTACCAGCGCGGTACGGCCTTCAAGCAGCCGGTCGAGCGCTTCGCGGATCAGCAACTCGGTTTTGGTGTCCACGCTCGAGGTAGCTTCGTCCAGGATCATGAAGCGCGGGTTGTGCGCCAGCGCCCGCGCGAAGCTGATCAGTTGCCGTTGGCCCACGGAAAACGTTGCGCCGCGCTCGGTGACCGGTGTGGTGACCCCGTCCGGAAGCGTGCGTACGAACTCGCCCAGACCGACCTCGCCGAGCGCGCGCTCGACCTCGACGCGCTCGATCCCCGCGCTGCCCAGGCGGACGTTGGATTCAAGCGTGCCACTGAACAGGAACGGATCCTGCAATACGATGCCGAAGTGGCGTCGCAGCTCCTGCACGTCTAGCGAACGGATGTCCCTCCCATCGAGCAGGATCTGCCCGCGCTGGATCTCGTAGAAACGCAGCAGCAACTGGATGACGGTGGTCTTCCCGGCGCCGGTGTGACCGACCAGCGCAGCGGTCTGCCCCGGCGCCACGCGGAAGGAGACGTCGCGCAGCACCCAATCGTCGTCTCCAGGGTTGGCGCCGCCGGTGTAGGCGAACCAGACGTTGCGGAACTCGATTTCGCCGCGCGGCCGGTCCAGAATCTGTGCTCCGTCAGTCAAGACGGCGGGCGCCGGCTCGTCGAGCAACTTGAAGATGCGTTCGGAGGCGGCCATGGCCGTTTGTAGGATGTTGAATTTCTCGCTCAGGTCTTGGATGGGCCGGAAGAAGCGCTGCGCATACTGCATAAAAGCGATGAGCACGCCCAAGCCAAGGCCACCGGCGGCGAGCACCTTGAGGCCGCCGAACCAGAACAGCACGGCCACCGCCGCAACGCCGAGAAGTTCTACCACGGGATAAAACAGCGCGAAGGCTAGGATGGCGTCTTTGTATGCCACCATATGCGTGCGGTTCAGCTTGGCAAACTCCGCGCGCGCCTTGCGCTCGCGGTTGAACAGTTGCACCACGGCCATGCCGCTGATGTGCTCCTGCAAGAAGGCGTTAATGCGCGCGATGGCCGTGCGGATGCGCCGGTTGGCATCGCGCACTCGCGTCCGGAAGAGCAAGGTGACCACCAGCAGGAAGGGCAGCACCGAGAGGGTGGCCAGGGTCAGCCGCCAGTTCAACCGCAGCAGCAGCACGACGAAGAAGATCAGTAAGAAAAGATCGTTCAGCATGGCGACCACACCCGAGGCAAACAGGTCGTTGAGGGCGTCCACGTCCGTGGTCACCCGCGTCACCAGCCGTCCAACCGGCGAGCGGTCGTAGAAGCTCATCGGCAACCGCTGCAGGTGGCCGAAGATCTCGCGCCGCAGGTCATACATGGTCTGCTGGCCCACGCGCTGCATCACGCGCACCTGAACGTACTGCAGGACGAACCCCAGCACCAGGGCGCCGAGGAACGCGCCGGTGATCCATTCGATTCCACGGATCCCGGCCGCGTAGGCGATCTGCCCGCGCGTGGCCGGCACCAGGTAGGTGTCCACTGCGATCTTAAACAGGTAGGGACTGACGGCCTCGAGCGGCGTCACGGCGAGCGTGAGCGCCAGTGCGAACAGCACCTGCCACTTGTAGGGCCGCAGGTACTCCAGCAGTCGCCGGGTCAGCCGCGCGTCGTACGCTTTGCCTAAGGCCTCTTCTTCGCGGAGGTCGCTCATGCGCGTTCGAGCTCTTCTTCGAGCAACTGCTTCTGGTAAAGATCGTTGTAGTAGCCGCCGAGCGCCAGCAGCTCGTCGTGCGTGCCGCGCTCGACGATGCGGCCGTCGCGCAACACCACGATCTGGTCGGCGTGGCGCACGGTCGAGCAGCGGTGTGAGATCAGGATCGTGGTGCGCTCCCGCATCACTTCCTTCAGGTGCCGCAGGATCTTTTCCTCGGTGTCGGTATCCACGCTGGAGAGCGCGTCGTCGAGAATAAGGATGCGCGGCTCGCGAATCACCGCCCGCGCCAGGGCCGTGCGTTGCTTCTGCCCGCCGGAGAGCGTGATCCCGCGTTCGCCCACCAGGGTCTCAAATTGTGCGGGGAATCCACTGATGTCCCCGTAGATGCTGGCCATCTGCGCCGCTTCAGCGACTGCTTCCGCCGGGGCGTCCTCGACGCCCAAGGCGATGTTCTCCTTCACCGTTTCGCTGAACAGAAACGTGTCCTGCGGCACAAACCCGATCGCGCGGCGCAGTTCGGCCAAAGGCCACTCGCGGATCGCACGTCCGTCGAGCAGCAGCGTGCCTGCCGGCGCCTCCCAGAGCCGGGCAACCAGCGCGGCAAGCGTCGTCTTGCCGCTACCTGTCGGGCCCACGATGGCGAGCGTCGAACCGGCGGGCACCTCGAGATCGATGTCGCGCAACACGGGCCCGCCTGGCTCGCATTCCGGACCCGTGCCATTGGCGCTCCGCGTGGTGGGATAAGCGAAGGTGAGGTGGCGGAACTGGATCTCGCCTCGGATTTCTGCGCCATCGGTCACCTGCGCGTGCGCGTCGTTGATGGTCGGTTGCGCCTTCAAAACGTAGTTCATCCGCCCCATGGAGGCCGCGCCGCGCTGAAACATGTTGGTGACCCAGCCCAGGGCGATCATCGGCCAGATCAACAGGCCGAGGTAGGCATAGAACGCCATGAGCGTACCCAGGGAGATGCTGCCCCGCATGACCTGGCTTCCGCCCTGCCAGAGCACGATCAAGAAGGTGGTGCCGATCAGCGCGGTGAGCGAGGGTATGAACATGCTCAACGTGGCGATCACCTTCATGTTTCTGGCCACGTACTCGCGGTTCGGCGCGTCGAACCCGCGCATCTCGGCTTCCTCCTGCCGGTAGGCGCGGACCACGCGCACCCCGGCCAGGTTTTCCTGCGCGCGCGCCGAAAGCGCGGCCAGGGACGCCTGGATCCTTTCGTAGAGGCCGTGAATGATTCTTGCGAAGCGGCCGACGGCGATGGCGACCACGGGCACCGGCAGAAGGACCCAAAGGGTCAGCACCGGCGAAAGCTTGAGCATCAGGGCGATGGCCAGCACCATGGTCACTATGGTGGTGGCGCTGTACATGATCCCAGGTCCCAGCACCATGCGCACATTGTTCAGATCGTTCGTGCACCGCGACATCAGTTCGCCGGTGCGGTTGCGAACGTAGAATTCCGGTTCCATCTGGATCAGTTTCTCCAGTAAGTCGTTGCGCAGGTCGTACTCGATGTCGCGTGACACCCCGATGAGCGTCCATCGCGTCCAGAAGGAGAGCACACCCTTGAGCACCATGATGACTAGCAGCGCCAAACAGAAAACCGCGAGCGTCCGCGCGCTGCTCGGTTGGTAGAAGGGAATCAAGGGCCCCAGCAACGGCCTCACGATCCCGCTCGAAAACACAATGGGCAGAGGATTGCCGGAGAGCGAATCGACGATCGCCCCGATCACCAGAGGAACCAAGTTCCCCACCGCGCCCATCCCAGCCAGCACGATCAGCCCGAGGGTGGTGCGGCCTTTGTACCGGCCGAGGTAGGGCAACAGGCCGAGGAGGCTTTTCCACGCCGAGGCGCGCGGCGGTACTTGCTTGACGGTCACGGTTTGTGCAGAGGCGCTCATTTCAGGTGCGAGTTGATCCTTTCGAGCGTGGGCACCTCGCCCAGGAAATTCTCATAATTTCGGTCGAGCGACTGGTAGCGCTTCACCTTCGGGTTCCAGCGCACGCCGATTGTGGGGATGTGCCCGCCGCCGGCCCCGACCATCTCCAGCGGCGTGAAGTAGAGCAGCAAGCCCTTCTCTGCGTTCTGCTCGTACTGCAGACGCCAGCCCGTCACCGGCGCAAGGGGCGTCGCGCCCAAGAAACCCTCCGGGTTTTTCAGATGCTCGTCGCAGCGGAAGACTTCCTTCCATTTCCCGCCGTCGTTTTCCGCCACCACCGCGCGCGTGACCAGGATGCCCGGAACGGTCCCGGTCGGCGTCTTGGCCAGCCGGTTGACCACCAGCACCTGCTGCCGCCCGGTTTTCGCCAGGTCGCCGAAGACCAGCACCTCAGCCTCGGTGCCCAGCACGCCCTGCGCCACGCCGGTTATTTCCGGCGGCACGGCCGGCTTTGGCGGCGCCTCGGCCGGCTTGGGTCGCGGCGAAGGCTCGCTGCACGCAGCCTGCATCAGCAGGGCGCAGAAGAGCATCGTCACGCCGATCAGACGCATGGGTTCTCCCGAGGTTTCTACAGACTGGGGTACGCCAGCGTGATTTCCACCACGCGTCCGGTCGCTCGATCACAGGAGACTTCCAGGACCTGGGGCACTTCAGACCCCGCCCAGTCAAATGCGTAGAAGAGTAATTCTAACTCGCGGCCGTTTTTCGTGGAAGGCCCGCTCGAATTTGGCTCGCCGTACATCTCGATGATTCGGTCACGCGGATCGCCCAATTTCAGCCCTCGCCCGGTCTTCCACAGCTCTCTGGCGGCGGGGTTGTAGGCCTTCTTGCTGCAATCGCCCATCACCGCCTCCAGGCTGAGCGAGGAAAGGGTCACGCTCTGGACTGTGCCCTTCTCGTCCGATTCAAGACTCAAGGAGCGATGAGCGCAGGAATCCACCCAGACCGGCGAGGAATGGCTGCCCGACGAAAGCACGCGGTGCTTGCTCTTGTAAAGCGAATCCGCCCTTGCCAGAGTATCGCGGCCGGGCCGCAAGCCGGCGAGCATCAGCTCGTTGGCCGGATGGGAGGACACGAGCGTCTGCGCCGGGTTGCTTTGCGCGGCGCCGGCTAGGGCCAGCCACGTAACCAGGCCGCTAGCGAACAGCCAGGATCTCATCCAGCCGTGCCTCAAAGTTTTCCTCTCCTTCTGACCAGAGCCGATAGCGCTCGACGGGCAAGGTTTCCTCGATTGCCCGCATCCAATCCATTAACTTTTGGATGTTTTCCCGGGTCCTCTGGTGATATTCGCGCAGGCTTTCCGGCTGCGCCATGCGGTGCAGGAACTCGGCCTCGGCCGGATGTTGCGGGGCCGCCGCGCTGCCGCCGCGGGCCGCGAGCAATCCTGCGTGGCCGGTGAACAGGTGCTCAAGGCCGATGTCGGCCTGGAAGTGCCCGGCTTCAACGAAAAGGCCCCCGTCGTATTCCTCGCCGTGGCAGAGGATCTCGAGCGGCTGAGGCCGCAGTTGCCAGCGCACCTGGCCCGCATCGTATTCCCACAGATCCCAGCGCGTTCCGACCTCGTAGCCCGAATCGCCGTGCAGATGCTCGCGGGCCATCTCCACCAGTGCTGGGGCGTCAAACACCTGGCCGCGCAGGTCGCATGCGATCACCGACGTCTCGGCGGGATCGAGCGGGCGAATCACGAGTTCGGTGAATCCGGGCCGCTCAGCGGAGAAGGGCACCGTGGCGAGCAGGCGCTCGAACTGGTCGAGCATCGTCGCTTCGGAAAAGTTCCGGGTCCAGACGCTGGCGTAAGCGCGATTGGCCACCGGGACATTATACAGGCTCGAGCGCAGATTCCGGGATGCCCGTGGGGGTTCCAAGTGCTCGAAGGCGCCGCGGGCGGCGGGAAGTCTATTTCTTCTCGGGCGGCGGAGTGGTCCCGGAGACGTTCTTGGAGAGGTCGAGGAGGCGCTGGCGCAGGGTTTCGCCGACGTTGGCGAACACGTTTGCGCAGGTCTCGCGCAGCCGCTCCTCGGCGTTCTGCGCCAGGGTCCCAATCATGTCCTGCGACTTCTGGCCGAGCTTGGTGACCGTCGTGACCAGCCAGGAATTCGACACGTTTTCCAGCCGCCTCTTGTAGGCGTCGATGGACTCGTTGCTCAGGCGCGTCGCGGCCTCCTGCAACTGCCGCTCCTGGGCCTCTCGTTCCGTGCGCAGGGATTCCTTGACCGGCGCCGCGGCGGCCTCGATCTCCTTCCGCGCGGCGCCCACGCCCTGCTGGACCTCCTGGGTCATGCCCTTGTGGAAGTCCACAAAAAATTGCCGGGCGTCGGCGTCGATTCTCGCGCGCACCTGCGCCATGTGGGTTTCCAGACGCGCCGTGGTCTGCTGGATGGCGCCGGTCAGCGAGCCGGTGAAGCGCTCGAACTCCCGCTGAGCGGCACGGTGGGCATCATCGCTGAACGCCGCCGTGGCGGTCTCCGCGACCTGAGCGATCTGGACCCGCCCGCGCCCGACCGCGTCCTTCACGGACTCTTCCATCTGGTCCTGGGCGTGCTCGACGTAGCTGCGGCTGTAGTGGTCCAACTCCGAGGCGAACAGGCCGGAAATCTCGCCGGCCTTTTCGCGTAGGTTATTGGAGGCCTGCTCGAGACCCTTGTCGAGCGCCGACTGCATGTGCGTCTGGACTTTCTTCTCGTACCAGTCGGCGGACTTGTAGAGCGCCTCGAAAGTCGTGTGCGTTGTTTCGGTGGCCTTGGCGTCGAGTTCGGCGAGCCACTTGGCGGTCGCGGCACGCCCGGCCTCCTGGAAACCGTGCTCGAAGCGCCGCATGGAATCCTGCAAGCGGCCGAGCGAATCTTGCACGGCTCGCTCGGAGGTTTCCTGCAGGCGCTGCTGGTGCGCGCGCACGGTTTCTTCGGCCAAACCCTCACCGGTGGCCAATTTCTTCAGCAGTTCGTTGGCGCGGTCCACATGCGGGGCGAACTGCTGCTCCACCTGGGCGGCCAGTCGCGTTAGCGTCTCGTTTCCCGCGGTTTCCAGCACCGGCTGGAGTCGCGCGGCCATGGCCGCGACGGCACCCTCGGCGCGACGGTTCAGCTCGGTGCTCTCCGCGGCCAGGACTTCCTCGAAGTGGCGCTGGAGTTTCTCGGCGGTGGCCTGGCCCATCGCCTCCAGGCGGGTGGAGAAATCCTCCATGCGCCCGGCGGCCTGCTGGATTTCGGCCAGCGAGGCCCGCGCCCGCGCCGTCTCCTTGTTCAGGGCCGAGCGCAGGGTGTCCAGCGTTTGTTCCGCCTCCGAGGTGCCCTGCTCGACTGACTGGCGAAGCGCCGCCGCGCGCAGCGTGAGCTCCTGTTCCAACTTGGTTGCGGTAACCAGTGAGTTCCGAGCCAGCCGTTCGGCGGCCTGTCGCGCCGCGCTCTCGAGCGCGCTCTCAATCTTTTCGTTCCAGCGCGTGCTGGCGGCAGCCAGGTCTGCGTCTAAGCGCCCGCGCCACCCGGCTTGTGCCGAGGACGTGGCCGCGGCAATTTCGTCGTTGAGGTGCCGCGCCGCTTTGGCCAGTTCTTCCAAACGGCCCCGGGCCTCTTCGGCCCGGTTCTCCACCATTTCCTTCCAGCGGCGGCTGGCGGCTTCCGTGGCCGCCTCGATTTCCTGACGGAAGCGTTGCACGCTGGTCTCGGCGCCCTCGACCCGCGCGCTGACCTCGCCGCCGAGCGTATGCAGTCTCTGGAAGGCGGCCTGCGCGTGATCCTCGAGTTGCTTCTCGAGCTTGGTCTCCTGCGCCTTGGTGATCTCCGCCAGGTGCTCGCTCAGCCGGGTGCCCGCTTCTTGCAACTGGCGCGGGAGCTCAGCCTGCCAACCCGCGTGCAGAGACTCCGCGCTGACCTCGCGGCTCTGCTCGATCTTGGCAATTGTCTGCCGCACCGCCTCTTCGGCGTGGGCGGCGACAGCGGCCTGCACCGCCTTCTCCGCGGCCTCCTTCAACTGGTTCTGGACCGCGGCGAGCATCGGCCGGGTTTCCGAGGCCACCGTGATGGAAGTGGCTTCGCGGACCGCGTTCTGCACCTGCTGCTTGGCTTCCACAACCAGCCGCGCCACCTGACGCGCTAGAGTAATCGAGGCGGTTTCCGCGCTCCCCGGTGCCGGCAGCACTCGCAGATTGTCCTCGGGCCGAGCCGGACCCTCCTCACGCTGGGCGGGAGTCCCAACGGTCGGGAGCGCCCATTCCTCGGGCGCGCTTTCCGATTGCGGCTGCGCTTCTGCGGCCGGGGAGGGAATCTCCGGCAAGGCGCCCTCCGGGAAGGGGAACCAATCTTCCGGTGGGAAGGCGATGCCCCAAATGTTTCCGGGGATTTCGAGTTCGACGCCGATCTGGAAGAGTTCGCGGACCGTGCGCGGCCTCTGGATCCAGGTCACTCGGGCGCGCACGCTGCGCGGCTCCCGGCCGGTTTCCGGGTGGGGCACTTCGAGCGTCACCCACATGTTTTTCAGGACGTAATGCTTGGACTGATACCGGGAGCCGTGGCAGTTGATGAACAGGGTCGAGGTGCGTTCCTGGAATGGCCGGCCCAGCGCGTCCACGCCGGTGACCGTCAGCGGCACGGCCTGGACGATGCGCGTGCTCCGCCGCTTCTTCGGTTCGAGATCGGAATTGGCTGCGAACTCCCCCATCGCTGACACCCCGACAATTTGCAAGACTAACACCTACACCGGAGCGCGTCGAGGGCGTCCGGCGCGGCGTGCCAAACAGTTAATGCAACTTCAAAAGCTGCCTAGCGCGGCCGCGAAGCCTCCGCGCGACCGCTGCGGCCCAGCAGAATACCCAAGATCTCCCGGGCCACCCAGACCGGCCCCACCAGAAAGTAGATCGCTCCCTGGAAAAATGCCGGCTTGTTTCCTTCGATCCGATGACCCAAGAACAGCAGCGCCCAGCCCACCACAAACAAAGCGGCACCCAGCCGCCACCAGGTCAGCACCAGCAGGACGATTCCCGCGAAAATGACCGGGATTCCCACCCCGTGCAGCACCCGGTTCCACACCGTGGTGTGTTCGTGGTCGTACCGCGACATACACTCATCGAAGGTCGGCATCGGAAACCTTCCTTTCGGCCGAGTAACTTAATCCGCATGGACAATTTTGCTGCAGGGCCGCTTGCACTTCCACCGGGCCTCGTCTCAGCACGGGAGGTCCTGTGACGTGGAGCGCTGCCCGGAGCCGCGCTCGAGCGCGATCGTTCTGCGTGTGTGATCAATGTGCAGCGCGGAAGCAATCATCCTTGCGCTGGCAGGACACATGCGCGCGATCCACAAACGCCCGGCTGGGTTTCGAGCGCTCGCCGCAATTGTGGCACAACTAGGTGGCCGCAGACCAGCGGCGGAAGCAAGAAATCTGTGGAATCTGTTTCGGGGCGACGCCTAGAGTTCGCGCCGGCCTTCCATGGCCTTGAGCATGGTCACTTCGTCGGCGTACTCGAGGTCCGACCCAACTGGGATGCCCATGCCGATGCGCGTGACGCGCACGCCCAGCGGCTTGATCAACTTGGAGAGATACACCGCAGTGGCTTCGCCTTCGGCGGTGGGGTTCGTGCAGATGATGATCTCCTCCACCGCGCCGCCTTTCAACCGCTCGATCAGGCTTTTGATTTTGAGTTGTTCCGGCCCGATGCCCTGCAGCGGCGAAAGCGCGCCGCCCAGCACGTGATAGTGCCCGCTGTACTGCCGCGTCTTTTCGATGGCCAGGATGTTGTGCGGCTCCTCGACCACGCAGATGGTCTTGCGGTTGCGCGTCGCGCTCGAGCAGTAGAAGCACGGCACGACGTCGGTAATGTTGTTGCAGACTGAGCACTCGCGGATGTTCTGCTTGGCGTCGCGGATGGCGTCGGCCAGGGCCAGCGCCTCCTCGGGCGTGCCGCGCAGCAAATGGAAAGCTAGACGCTGCGCCGTCTTCTGCCCGATGCCGGGCAATCGTCTGAGCTCGTCAATCAGGCGCGCGATGGGGGCGGCGAAGTCAGGCATGTTGGTTTGGCCGGCGTTCCGGCCGGCGGAGCGGCGGGTGGCAACGCACGCGGCGTCTCAATCAGAACAGCCCGGGGATTCTCAGCCCGGCGATCCCGGGTATGCCGCCGGCGAGGTTCTTCATCTGGTTGGCGAGTTCTTCGTCCACGCGCCGGTTGGCCTCGTTCACCGCCGCGCGGATCAAGTCCTGCAGCATTTCCTGGTCCTTGCCTGCGAACACTTCCGGGTCGATGCGCACCTCAGTCACTTGTTTCTGCCCGTTCATCTTCACGGAGACCATCCCGCCCCCGGCCGACGCCTCCACGTGCACCGACTCCACCTGCTTCTGTAGGGTCTCCTGCATCTGCCGGAATTGGGAAAGGATCTGTTGCAGAGCTTTCACTTCCATTTTATTCCTCGCTCCGGCGCTTGACCTCGGAGATTCGCCCGCCGAACCGTTTCAGCATCGCCCGCACGATGGGGTCCCGCTCGAATTGCGCGCGCAACTCCGGCGAGTTTCTCATCCATCGGGCCGCGTTGCCTGCCGGTTGCGTCGCCTCCAGTTTAACACACACGCGCAGCGGCTGGCCTACCACCTGGCTGGTGATTGTGCGCAATTTCTCCATCGGGTCCCGCGCCTGCAACATTTCCGCCAGAGCGCGATTCTCGGTGGGGAAATAGAGCCGCATCTCGCTGCCGTCAAGCTCCCAGCGGCACACGTGCTCGATCAGTTGGCCGAGGAATTTTTGCTGCGCGAGGATCGCCGTCTTGATGGCTTCCACCTGCGCCGCCTCGAGCCCGCCCAACTCGCCCGCCGCTCTCGCCACGATGCTCGGCGGCGAAGCCGGCACCGGGCCGCGCGCGCGCGTCTCTTCCGCCGCCGCGCTCATCTTCGCTTGTGGCTCGGCGGTGGGCACGACGGTCGTGCTGCCCGCCCCCGCGGCCGCTGCTGCGCGCGCCATGGCGTTCGGTTGCGTGGCTCCCGGCGCCGGCGCGGCGCGCGTCGCGCCAGAAGCGCGGTTCGCTCCCGCTTCCTGGTTGAGTTCGGCCAGCACCTCTTCGAGCGGGGCGAGCCGCGCGGCGTTGACCATGCGCAGCAAGCCCATCTCCAGATGCAGACGCGGGTCGGGTTTGCGCCGCAAATCGTCATCGGTCAAAAGCAAAATCTGGAAGTAGCGCGTCAGGTCTTCCTCGCTGAACGCGGCGGCGGCCTTCGCCAGGCGCGGCCGCTGGTCGGCGGGCGCGGCAATCAGGTCGGAGTCGGCGCCGCACACTCGCGCGATCAGCAGGTTGCGAAAATGGCGGATGGCCTCGCGGCAGAAATGCTGGAGGTTGCGTCCCTGCGCCAGAAAGGTGTGCACCAGCGCAAGCACGCGCTCGGCCGACCGCGCTTCGATCGCTTCCACCAGCGCGTCGAGCAACTCTTCCGGCACCACGCCCAGCAACTCGCGCACCTGCGTGTCCGCGATCGTCGCGCCGCAGTAGGCCCGCGCCTGCTCGAGCAGCGAGAGCGCGTCACGCAGGCTGCCCTCGGCCGCGCGCGCCATCACCGCCAGCGCGCCCGCATCCACCGTGAGCCCTTCCTTTTGCGCGATGCCTTCCAGCGCCTGCACGATTTCGCCAAACGCCAGCGTGCGGAAATGAAAATGCTGCGAGCGCGACCGGATCGTCTCCACCAGGTCTTCCGGCTGCGTCGTGGCCAGCACGAAGACGACTTTCTCGGGCGGCTCCTCGAGCGTTTTCAGCAGCGCATTGGAAGCCTCGTCGGTCAGCATGTGCGCTTCGTCGAGGATCACCACCTTGTAGCGCGAGGCGGCCGGCGCGTAGCGCACCATCTCCCGCAGCTCGCGGATCTGGTCAATGCCGCGGTTCGACGCCGCGTCAATTTCGATGACGTCGAGCGAAGTGCCCGCGGCAATTTCACGGCAGGAGTCGCACTCGTTGCACGGCTCGGGCGTGGGCCCCTTGACGCAGTTGAGCGCCTTGGCCAGGATGCGCGCTGTAGTCGTCTTGCCCACGCCGCGCGCGCCGGAAAAAATGTAGGCGTGCGCCACGCGGTTGGCCCGGATAGCGTTCTCCAGGGTTCCGGTGACGTGCTGTTGGCCCACAACTTCGCGGAACGTCTGCGGGCGCCACTTCCGGGCGATAACCTGATAGCTCATGCGTTGGAATCGCGCGTCTCTTAAGACGATGAGAGGAACTTCGGGTACTCCGCAGCACACGAAGCGTTCCCGCTACCGTTGCTCCCTTCCGGGCCTGGCGGGGTTTGCGGGGAATCGTTGCACAGAGCCCGAAGTTCCACGCATCGGCAGTCCCGCCTCTGCGGGACCACACGCCGCAGTCTAGCACACCCCCCTCGCGCGTGAAAGCCGACGCCCGTCTCGCCTCATGCTCAGGGCGTTGACTTCTCGACCTTGCGGTGCTAGTGTCCGTCCAAGGTAAGAAATCTACAGGGAGGTGGAGCACCATGATTGGAGTCCGCCACATCAGCGATGACCTGGTTGAAGACCAGATTGGTGCGGCCCAGCTTCGGGCCATGGGTAGCCTGTACATCGACGACGTGTTGTCCATCGTGGACCGAGGCCTGGAGAACTTACCCTCCTACCTGGATCTGTACCGCAAGTCGGTGAAGCAGGCTTGGTCGCCTGATGAGCTGGACTTCTCCCGCGACCGAGCCGAGTGGGAGTTCTTGTCCCCTGAGACGAAGAAGCGCCGCATGTGGAGCATGCGCATGTTCTTCGACGGGGAAGAGCGCGTGGCCGGTCTGTTGGCTCCCTTTGTCTGGGCCGCGCCCAACAAAGAGGTGGAGGCCTTTGCCGCTACGCAGTTAGCCGACGAGGTTCGGCACACCATCTTCTTCGATCGCTATTGGCGTGAGGTCGTGGGCACCTCCGCTGCCAGCCTGGATGAGCTTATTGATGAGATCGGGATCACGGCTGAGGAAAACAAAGCTTACAACTACGTCTTCTACAATTGGCTGCCCGAACTCGCCCAGCACATGGCCTCGCACCCTGAGGATCAGGAAGCCACGGTGCGTTTCGTGACCCTATACCATCTGGTGGTCGAGGGCGCCTTGTTCCTGACCGGCATGCGCTACCAGCTCGAGGGCGCCCGCCGCTGGGGACGCACTTGGGGCTACTATCAGGGCTTCACCGCCGCCACGCGCGACGAGTCTCGCCACGTCCTCTTCGGCGTGCGATACCTGCGCGACATGCTCAGGCAGGACCCGGCCCGCTTCGGCCCCGTGATCCAGACCACGATTCAGGAATCTCTTCCTCTAATCGGGGAGACCATGCGGCCTCCCAGGGGCGATATGAGCTATTTCGGTGGCGATCATCTGGACGTCGCTTGGCCTGGCTCCACTCCCGAACGTCTCCGCGAGGAAATGATCGATTACGCGAAAAACTCTCTCGGTCGGCGCTTGGGCACTGTCGGCATCCACATGGCTCTCTGAGAGCTTGTTGAAAAAAGCGTCTGACTGGGAACTTTCCGAGAACGACGCTGACGGGGTAAGATCGCGTTTTTTCTCGGACCGGCCGTTACGCGCGAGGGATCGGAGAGGTCAGGTTTTGCGATAACCTTCCTCAAGCAGGCGTTTGAATTCAGGATCATCACGCAGGCAAGCCAGGTCGGGATCGCGGGCCGCCCAGTCCAAATTGGGATAGCCGACTGCCTTCGCCTTCTTCAGCAGCGCCAACGCCTCTTCCTTCCTCTGAAAAATCCCGTACACACACGCGGCGTTGTACAGGATGTTGGCATCACTGGGACGCAGCGCCACCGCCTTTTGTAATTCCCCAATGGCGGCGCTCTCATCTCCGAAAAATGCGTGGATGGCGGCAAGCAGGATGCGGGCGCGAACGTCTTCCGGAACCAACTCCAGTTGCTGCTCCAGGACACGCTTGTGGCGTTGGCGCAGGCTGCGGGCGGCCTCCATCTGCTCTAAACGCTCCAGAGTGTTGACCAGGGGAATGTACATATTGTAGTCATCGCCATTCGCTGCCACCGCGCGCTCGACCAGTGCGGCGGCTTCCTGCCAGCGGTCCGACGTAAAGTAGCACCTCCCCAAGACATTGTAGGCGCCGGGGCAATCCGGTTTGCGCTCGATCGCCTGTTGGGCGCATCGGATGGCCTCGTCGTATTTCTTCTGCGCATATAAGATGCGGGCCCGCGCCACAAGCGCCTCGGGGAGCTGGGATTCCAGTTGTAAGGCGTGCTCGCAGGTGGCCAGCGCTTTTTCGACCCAATGGGCAGTGCGTTCGTGCCATTCATATACCGTGGCGCAAGCGTTCGCCATCGCCGCATGCGCCAGCGCAAAGCCCGGGTCGAGCAGAATGGCGACATCAAACATCTGCAGGGCAAATTCCAGGTCGGATCGCGTCTCGCGGCGGGCATAGCTGCGCCCGCGCAGATACGCGTCGTAGGCCTGGGCGTTTTCGGTCGGCTTGCGGGCGATATCTTTTTCTTCCTGCGGGGTGAGCGTAATGCGCAGGGCCTGGGTGATGCTGCGAGCGATCTCGTCCTGCACTTCGAAAACGTCTTTCAGTTCCCGGTCGTAGCGTTCCGCCCAGGCGGAGTGGCCGGTGCGCGTCTCCACCAGCTGAGCAGTGATGCGCAGGCGGCTGCCGGCTCGCCGCAAGCTGCCTCCCAGCACGTACATCGCATTCAACTGTTGGCCCACCTGCGGGCCGGTCACCGGCTTGTCGCGGAAGGCCAGCACCGCAGCCCGTGGAAACACCTTCAGGTGTCTGATTTTGGACAACTCGGTGATGACGTCCTCCGTCATGCCGTCCCGGAAATACTCATCCTCTTTGGCGGCGCTCAGGTTTTCGAAGTAGAGCACGGCTATCGATCTCTCCGCCTGTGGCACCGATGCCGCGGCCCGCCCGGAATCCGTGTCCCGTTTCAAGCGCTGAAGATCGGCCCGCAGTTTGGAGGCGCTTTGGTAGCGCGCCGCGCGGTCTTTCTCCAGCGCCTTATGGATGATCTGCTCCAAGACCGGCGGCAGATTGCGATTCAGAAGCACCGCCGAGGGGGGCGTCCGATTCAGAATCGCTTCAAAAATGACCGCAGACGTGTTCCCGGAGAAGGCTTGCCTCCCCGTGGCCATTTCGTAGAGCACTACGCCGGTAGAGAAAAGATCTGTGCGCGCGTCCACCTCATCCCCACGCGCCTGCTCGGGCGACATGTAGGCCACCGTACCCAAAGCGGCGCCCGAGCTGGTCAAATGCTCCCCGGCAGAGTCCGCGACGGTGGCCGCCGACACTCCCACCGATTCTCCAACCCTTTGCCTCTGGGACATCAGCTTGGCCAGCCCAAAGTCTAGGATCTTGGCCTGGTCACGCTGGGTGATGAAGATGTTTGCGGGCTTGATGTCGCGGTGGACAATTCCTTTGGCGTGCGCGGCGTCCAGTGCGTCGGCGATCTGAATGCCCAGCTCCAGGACCTCGTTGGTGTCCAGCGGCCGGCCGGCGATCCGGTGCTTGAGGGTTTGCCCCTCCAGCAGCTCCATGGCGATAAACGGTCGGCCCTCGTGCTCATCAATGTCGTAAATCGTGCAGATGTTGGGATGATTCAAGGCCGAAGCAGCGCGCGCTTCGCGTTGGAAACGCTCCACCGCCTGGCGATCCTTGCTGAACTCTTCGGGCAGGAACTTCAGGGCCACGCTGCGGCCGAGCCGGGTGTCTTCCGCCTTGTACACCACACCCATGCCGCCGCCACCTACTTTTTCCTGGATGCGATAGTGAGAAATCGTCTGGCCGATCATCGAGAAGCGGGTCCTGTGCGAACGCGCATACTACGCTGCGCCTGTGCAGAAGTCAACGCGCGTCGAAGTAGGCGAAATTGGCGTCGGCAGCTCGGCTAGGTTTCAAGACCTGCGTGTTCCAACGATTCGGCCAGGCATCGAGCCAGCCCACGAGCCCCGCACCCTCTCCAGGTCCTGCCGGAGAGGCTTAGTCTAAGATCAGCTGCCACCGGAGTTCCCTGGTGTCCGCCCATCTCCAGCTAAATACATCTGAATGAAAACGCTTGCCGAATTTCGCGGCAAGCCAGGGGCGGACGTGGGGTTCGGCCATCTCTTTGGGGAAGGGGGGGCTACTTCTTGCGGCCGACTCTGGCGTTTTTCTTGGCGCTGCCGTGGTCTCGATGTTGGCTCAGCGGCTCCTCGCAGCGGTGCACCTCTTTTCCTGACTCGGGGTCGGTGACCACCTCCTTGTATTGATCATTCTCGCGGTCGACGACCTGCTCCTTTTTCATCCACTTGCCGGTCTTGCGGTGGAGGTCGTCGCCTGTTTTGCCCTCGAGGGATGGTTTATCTCCGCCTTGCCTTTTGACTTTGAACCCGAGACTCGCGTGGAATTCGAGCGTGTCTACGGCCTCGACGTAGCTTCGGCGGAGAATCGAGCCGCAGGAGGGACAGGGAGTCCGCTTTTCCAGTGGAGTATCCGACGGTTCAGCGATGGCAGTGCCACAATCCTTGCATTCGACTCGGGATGGGGTCCCTGTGGCCATGCGAAGATTCTACGCTATCCGAGGAAGCGGTCGGAGACTTCGCGGTAGTGAGATGCGGCGCCGTACATGTCGCGGAGCTCTTCGTAAGAGCGGAAGCGATACTTTCCTTTGATCCGGTTAAAGGGGGCTTTTTCGATCTCGCGCTCGAAGCGTTTGAGTACGTCTTGGGGGCCAACGATGAAGAACTTCGCGTTTATTTTCTCTGCCTGGTAGATGCGCAAGAGCCCGGACGTGACGCCGGTCGTGTGCTCGACTTCAAAGAAGAACTCCGGCCACTCGTCTTTCATCCACACCACATCGATGTTCTGCACAGACTCCATGATCTTGGCATTCGTGAAGTCGGGGAGCTCCTCAAGCGTCGCAATGTCACTGAGTTGCTCCCCATTGAACATCTTGCTCGCGTCGGGCGTATAGGTGTCGTAGCCGAGGAGATTCCCGAGCTTGAGAAGAACAGCTTCCGCGGCTTCATGGGTTTCAATGCTTGGTACGCCTTGACCCACAATCGCCCGAGTGGCATTCTTTGGTTCCGGCTTTGTTTTTTCCTTTGTCCCCGTAGGCCCTCCTGACTTCTCCTCGCGCTTAAACTGCAGGTCGAAGACATGGTAGAAGAGGTAGGCTATAAAGAAATCGGTGAGGATGAAGTCCACCTCCGAGAGACCGTTCACTTCGAGAAGGTGTTTCACCTTTCCGATCTCCTCAACGGCCTTCTTGTAGCTCTTTCCGTCACTCACTGGGTTTATCGAAAAACCGAGAAGCGGCAGGACGCGGTACGGTTTGAGGTTCACAAGGGCATATTCCTGCGGGTCGTGAAACGTGAGGATCTCGCTGAGCGAGGATGGGCCGAACCCTTTGATTGAGGTGCGAAACGCGTCCCACCGCCTATCAATCGGAGAGTCCCCGTAGAAGAGCTCACCGAGCGAGGCTCGGAGCTTCTCGAGGCCGTTATCCTCGATCAGCTTCCCCACCTTGTAATCCTTGTTGTGCCAAATGTTGACGGCCCAAAGGCTCTTAACCAGGGTCGCAAAATCTTCGCGGTTGAGTCTCTCAATGCCGTCTTTGGTGAGGCGGCTTCTGTACCAGGCGAGGCGCTCTTCGCGCTCCATCTGCCAGGTTGCAGCGTCGCCGGTGTCGGTCTTCAGCCAGTGCTGAAAATTCACGATGTGGGCTTTGAGGTCGGTGGGCATATCTTTCTAGCTCTGAATTCGCTCGAGATGGATGCTGCCGTATTCTTGACGACCGCGACCCGAGTAGTAGAAACCCTCCAAGCAGTCGTTGTCTTGCAGGGTCAAGCGGGCTGACCCCTGATGAGTCTCCATTGTCCTCACGGCATTCGGCTGTGGCTGGTTCTCGTACTGGTAGCTCAGAACAATGCCATCAGGTGCGTGAACCTGGATAGCAGCCACATGAGTGAAGGACTTGGAAGTATCGCTGTGCAGCAGGATCACAATGCGCGTCCAAGTTTGATTGATTCGAACTCGCACCCTGTGCGTCTTGGGATGTTGATCGAAGGAAGATACAAGATGGCCGCGCCAATTGCCCGCCAGAGCCGGAACCTTTACGAGGCCGAGCCGATGCAGCCCTGAGCATCTCCACAGCATGCGGTCAAACAGCCCGTAGAAAATACCGAAGAATCCCATTGTGGACGGGGCATCGAACCACCAAGGCAGTGAGAGATTGGTAGTTGCAAGCCCTCGGGAAAGAATCCACGCTGCACCAACCGACAGCAGTGCAAGGCCGAAAGTGATTATCTTCCGCTCGTTTGAATCTGTTGCGTAGGGATGCATGCTATCGCCAGTTCTCCCACAACTGTCTCAGCGCCTGAAGCATTTGTCTTGCCTTGGCGGAATCCCATTGCTCAGGAGCACTGCCAAACAAGGGCAACTGCTCATTCTGGCAGACAAGTTGATTGACTGATGCTTTGCTCCCAAGCCAGTCGAAGACAGTCGCGAAACTGTGCTGGAAGCTGCTTCCAAAAGCCGAGTCCGGGACGTTGTATAACAAACACTCCAAGAAATAGGATGGCGCAACGTCTGCAGAAAGCAAGTGGCGGTCAATTAGGTAAGTCCGGCCGTTCTTGAACATGCGTACGATCGGCTTGTACCGCCCATTGGTGCGATTCCCGGCGTTCTTTTTCACACCGTTATCGTAGTGAGGCTTCGGAAAGTTGATGATCTCTCGCCCGTCCCTCCTGGCATGAAACCTGATGCCCTCTACGTACATCTGACTCTTGTCTCCGTAGAAGTAAACATACTTTCGGAAGTGCAGCGCTACCACGATGTCAGCGGCAAGCCTGCCTGAACCTGCTGCTAGCTTTATAGACCTGTTTTCCTCCGTGATCGGTCCAGATCCATAGTAAGCGCGAAGAGCTTTCAGCACGTCCTCCCGAAAATGCTGCCAGAGATAAGTAGCATTGGGATACGTTGCCTGGTAGAGGCGCTTTTGATCATCGGTCAAGGCCGAAAGGTCCCGGCCCCAGGCCGAGTTTAGTTGAACCACGACGTCTACATCGCTATCCCCGCGGATGTTAGTGTCGTTCTTGTACGATCCCTGCAGATAGACTTCAAAATTCTTTCCTCTGATTGGCGAAGCGGTAGCGTTCAAGGCGTTCCGGATAGACTCATGCGTGCTCTTTGCTGTGGCGACGGCGCCCTGATGGGACCATGTTTCGAGCTGGGATTCGGGGACTGGCATACTAGGGTTGCGCTGGTGAAGCTCAAATAGCGCAGAACGAATAAGTTAGCGTCGCGAGCAATTTTACAGCCGGAAAGCTAAGCTGTCTAGACGGGAAGAGAGAGACGGGAGAGGACGTGTTCGGTCTCCTTTGATGTATATTTGGCTGAAGATTGGGGGGCACCGGGGAACTCCGGTGGCAGCCGATCTGAGCCTACGCGGCCTCGGGTTTCACCTCCCCTCAATGCATCGCCTCGATTCCATCTAGGAACACCTGGTAGCGCGTCCGGCCTGGCGGGCGGTATCCTCGACCGCTTCCGAGCACTCTGTGTTCCCCCAGCGTTCGAACACCGCTCCAGACTGATTATCTGATTGACAAACAATAACCACTGAGCTATCCTGTCTCGCAAAGCGCGTTCTGTGCGTCCCGGAAGGGGTTGCGGGACCCGCCAAAAGCTTTGCCAACACCCTCGATTCTTGCAGAAATGGTCGCGCGCATGTCCACACGTGCAACTGTAACGCTGGCCGCTGCCCGGCGGTGTTCTCTGGACGGTCATTCGGTGTTCTCCATCTCCGCGCTGGCAACACTTGCTACTGTGGCGCTGGCCTCTGGCCGGCGGGGTTCTCAGGACGCTCAGTCAGTGTCCTCCATCTCCGCGCTGGCAACACTTGCTACTGTGGTGCTGGCCTCCGGCCGGCGGTCTTCTCTGGACGCTCAGTCAGCGTCGCCCATCTTCGCGTTTGCAACTCCTCAACAATCCGCACCTACGGAAAACGTGTCCGCAACTCCTTTAGGATCTGCACTTACATGGTTTTTGGGCCTTAAGTCCCGTGGAATCTGCACTTACGTGAAAACATGGGGGGGGAGGGGGCCCCCACCTGCTGACTGGCCGAGACTCCAGCGGAATTCGTGGCCCGGGCGCCTCGCCTGCGGTTTATCTCTTGCCGCGTGCGTCATCTTCGCGCGTTCAGGCCGGTCCGGAGGCGAACCGCCCCGCCGTGGCTTTTTGGAACAGCGGGTCTTGATTTTCCTGCGGCGCAAAACGCTCTCGGAGTATCCTCTCGCCGGGTGCTCTTCCTCCGCACCCTGGCCGGCGGCGCGTTTCGCAACGCGTGGCTGGCTCCGCGGCGCCAGCGGAACGCCCCGGGAATTCATCCGGGGCCGGCCCCCCGTCACGGGGCAGGGAGGAACACATGAAGGGTGTCGTATCTCTTGGCGTCGCGATTTGTTTGCTGTTCAGCGCTGCGCCTCCGCTCCAATCTCAATCCAATCAAGTTCTGGCGGGCACGCAGGTCCGCCTGGTGCTGCTCAACGGGCTGAGCACCTCGGTGGCCCGCGACGGCGATCCGTTTATGGCCGTTGTGGCCGAGCCGGTGTTCATCGGCGGGCAACTTGTCTTGCCGGCGGGCGCGCACGTCTCGGGCATGGTCGGCAGCATCGTCCGTCCCAGACACTTCGCGATGTTTCGCGGGCAGGCAGCGATGAATCTGACCTTCCGCAGCATCGAGCTCGATCATCGCGAAATTCCCATACAGATGAGCATCCTTGCGATCCAGGAAGCCTCGACGCAAGCCGGCGGCAAGCGGCGCAAGGACGTGAAGGTCCAGGAAGGCCAGGTGGTGCAGTCCAAGACTGACATCAAGGGCGAAGTGGCCGCGGTCGGCATGGGCACCGCTGGAGGCACTGTCGTCGGCGCCGTCTTCAGCCATGTGATGCGCGGCCTGACGTTCGGTTTGATTGGCAGCACCGTCTACATCATGGCCAAGAAGGGCAAGGAAGTGGAGTTGCCCGCGCAGACGGCGCTTGTGGTTCGCCTCGACAACTCCATCACGTTGCCGACCGTCGCCGCGAACGCCACGCCGTACAGCTCCAGCCGCCGCTAACCCCGCGCGCGGCTCGCTTCCCGGGCCGGGTCGTGCGCCGGCCGGGCAGAAGTGTCGCTGGCGCTTTTCGTTGGGGCCAAGCTCGAGTCGCCACGGCTGCCCACTGCGGTATGCGTGAGAGCTGGTGCGTCGCGTGATCCGCAGGGAACGAACCACGCGACGCTCGGGACGTTGCCGGGGGACTATGCGGTGGGAGTTTTGGGTTGGTTATCCGGTGGGAAATGCACGCGCCAGATTTCCTCTGGCTGAAGTTTCAAAGCGCCGGCTAGCCAGGCACCGTCCTCGCGGTCAGTCCAGACAATCTGGAACTGCAGCGGCCTGGCGGGAGGCTTGCTTGTCTCGAAACGGCCGAGCAGCTTGATGGCGACCACGTCGCCGCGGTTGACCTCGCTCTTCAGCAGAATTCGGCAGCCCGCTTCGCTGATGTCCAGCGTCACCGTGCGCTCGCAAAACATCTTTCCGGTGCGGTCGAAGCCGGAAACCTCAATAGGGAAAGTCAAATGTACGCGCTTGCCTCTGCGGCGGTCCGCCTTCACTTCGCGGCTCAATACTTCCCAATCGTTCAGTGGTTCCATCGGTCCTCGCAATGGTCTGGCGTCGCTTATGAAGGCAACCCCGCTGCCAAAAGACCGTATTCTGCTCGGCTGAAAACAGAGGGGATAGCCGCGCGGCCCGGACAGGGAATGACACACCGCGGGAATCTGTTCGGCCCTGACACAGGGATCTGAGCAAGTGCTATTGCTTCCTCGTTTTTTCTTCGCTGCTTCGCTTTGAGGAAGAGGGAATGCGCGGAGCGCCGGCGTTACGCAGCGCCGACGCCGGTAGGATTCTTGGCGCCGCGTTTGAGATAGCGATAGAGGCTGGTGCGGCCGATGCCCAGGATTTGCGAGGCGCGCACGCGGTTTCCCTCGCACATCTCCAGCACCCGATGAATATGCTGGCGACGCACTTCTTCGAGCGGCAGCGGGCGCCAGGGCTCTCCCCTCGCGCCGGCGGATCCCTGCGGCTTCTGCACTTGCTCGGGCAGGTCGTCCACATCGATGAAATCGTTTACGGAGGTGATGGAGGCGCTGGAGATCACGTTTTCGAGTTCACGCACGTTGCCGGGCCAGGCATGCTGCAGCAGCACGGTCTGCGCCCGCCGCGTCAGGCCCAGAATGCGCTTGCCGTAGGCCTCGTTGTATTTCTTCAGGAAGTACTGCACCAGGATGGGGATGTCCTCCAGGCGCTCCGCCAGGCTGGGCACGCGGATCTGGATGGTGCTGAGGCGGTAGAACAGGTCTTCGCGAAAGCGCCCGGCGAGCACCGCGGCGCGGAGGTCGCGGTTGGTGGCGGCGATCAGACGCACATCCACGTGGCGCACCTCAGGCGAGCCCACACGCTGGATCTCGCGGTTCTGGATCACCCGCAGCAGCTTGGCCTGCATGGCCAGGGAGGTTTCTCCGACTTCATCCAGGAACACCGTGCCGCCACTGGCGTATTCAAACAGCCCGGGCCGCGTGTCGGAGGCCCCGGTGAAGGAGCCGCGGACGTGGCCGAATAACTGGCTCTCCAGCAGCGTGTCCACCATGGCCGAGCAGTTGCAGATGGCAAAGCGCTGCTGGCCCAGCGGGCTCATCTGGTGGATGGCCTTGGCCACCAGTTCCTTGCCCGTGCCCGTCTGACCGGTCAGTAAAACGTTGGTGTAATGCTTGGCCACCTTGCGCGCCAGATCGAACACCTCCAGCATCGCCGGGCTTTTTCCCACGATGCCGTGGAATTCGAGGTCTACGAGCAGTTGCTCTTCCAGTTCGCGGATGCGCCGGCGCTGACTGTAGAGTTCGGCCAGTTCGTCCAGCGTTTTTTTCAGGCGCGGCCGCTCGAGCGGCTTGCAGAGATAGTCGTAGGCCCCGCGCTTGATCGCTTCGATGGCGGAATCGAGCGAGTAGAAGCCGGTCATCAAGATGATGTGAACACCGGGGTCTTGCTCGAGGGCCTGCTCGAGGAGCTTCAGGCCATCCATCTCGGGCATTTTGAGGTCCGAGAGAACCACGCGGCAGCGGCCGGTGCGAATGTGTTCGAGTGCTTCCTTGGGATCGGTGGTGCCGAGGGCGCCAAAGCCCAGGTGCTCGATGGTGGTGCGCAACATCTCGACCATGGAGGGGTCGTCGTCCACCACACAAACCGTCATGGTCTCGCGCGGGGTGATCAGAGCCTGATTCTTTACCGTGGCACTACTCATGCTCGCAGTGCTGCGCACGGCTCGTGCCAGAACTCTTCCACGTGCGTCGCGGCCCTGAGCAGCCACCTGCATTGTTCGTCGGACCTTCGTGGTTGTCCCTATAAACGCGTTCAGTCGAATTACTTAGCGAGCAGCACCAGAGGCCCACCGGCATTTAAGCTGAGAGGGGATCGGTCACAAGCGTTCCGAGAGTGGACGGGGCTCCACCGGATGCGTTCCGAATTGGGGCGAGGCCTGTGCCAAAGGCGGACTCCGCTGACAATTCCACATGATAAATCAGGGATCCAGCACAAGCTGGGAATGGGCTAATGCAGGAACTGCTTGCGTTCCTCGCCCAGGCGGAGGAGTAACTCCAGATCTTCTGCGGTCAGTGCTTCCGGCCCGGCCCCCGCGTCTGGATTCTCGAAGGCCAAGCCATGAATGTGGGGCAGTTCGACCAGCCGCTCAGGGCAGGCGATCGCGGCAAGGCAGACCTCCTCCCAGGTGGAAAGGCGGTCGCATCGAGACGCGCTGGGAGGAGTAGTCTTCATGATTGCTTCACTTCTTCCGGCTGCGCCGGCTGGTCCTCGGCGGAGGCAGGCGCTTTGCTGCGCGGGTGCAACTGCACCAGGTGGATCTCCCAGGTTCCGTCGCCGTCCGCCTTATGCACGCG
>JBGPZW010000147.1:0-8232 GCA_041493955.1 Terriglobia bacterium | reverse complement strand
CGGCGAAGCCACCACCCCATCGAGACCTGCCCGCTGGGCAAGTCGCGCTAGCCGGACGGCTCGGGTCCCCGGGCTCCCGCCGATCCCTACCTGATTCATGGCCTTAGCGTCCAGGCTGGTCAGGATGGTAACGGCGATAAGCAGGGGCCGCCCCGCACGGTTTGGCAGTGCCCGGAGGGCGGCGCGCATCATCTCGATGCCACCCAGTGCGTGGATGTTGATCAGTCGTACCCCCGGTAGAGCTGCCGCGATTGCGACTGCCCCGGCAACGGTATTTGGGATATCGTGGAATTTCAGATCGAGAAAGGTGCCCGGGCCAAGCTTGGCCAGCTTTTCGACCGCCCGGGAACCCTCCGCCATGAATAACTGGCTGCCGATCTTGAACATACCAGCCGACCGAACCAGTTTCTTAGCCATACGATAGGCCTGGTCAAGGCTGTCGAAGTCCAGTGCAATGATAAGCCGGCGGCGAGGATCGGTTCTCACCGGCGTCGAGGTACCTCAAGGAGTTCAAGTCGAACACGAGCTAAACCCTGATCCTGCATACCAAGGCGGCAGGCTACACCATAGGAAACGTCAATCTCACGGCCTTCCACGTAGGGGCCCCGGTCGTTGATGCGGACGAGCTGGCTGCGGCCCGTCCTCTGGTTAACCAGCCGCACGAGTGACCCAAACGGGAGGGTGAGGTGGGCAGCAGTGAGTCCTTGCATGTCATAGATCTCACCGTTGGCAGTCTTCCGGCCGTCGAAGCCAGGTCCATACCAGCTTGCCGTGCCTCCCCAGACCCGGATCGGCCTAATCGGCTCGCTCGGGAACGCCACCAGGGGGGCCTCAAGTGCCGGAGCTATCAGGAACATCAGGAGAACCCACCTGACAGCGGCCCAAGCGAAGAATAGAGTCTTGCGCATAGTGTGTTCTTTTCGCATCATCATGGTCAGAGATGATACCGGACGTGACCGCCAAGCTCAATAGTACTTTTGCTTCAGAGATGCAGTCAAATTGCTGATTATATTGATGTTCTCGCAAATGCAAAGCCTTTCAATGCCGTCAATGAGTTGTTCACAAGCCTTCGGGTTAACGAAATTGGCCGTCCCGACCTGCACGGCCGAGGCCCCGACGACGAGGTATTCCAGGATGTCCTCCGGCGTCTCGATACCACCGAGACCGACAACGGGAATCGCCACTGTCCGGGAGGCTTCGTAGACCAGTCTTACCGTTAGGGGCCTGATTGCCGGTCCGGAAAGCCCCCCTGTGGGGTTCCCGAGGCGCGATTCCCGTGTCCGGAAATCCACACTCATGGCCGTATAGGTATTGGCTACAGTCAAGGCATCGGCACCCGCGCTTTCCGCAGCCCGGGCGATGGCGGCGATATCGGTTACGTTTGGGGAAAGCTTGACCCACAGGGGTCGCCGGGCGGCCTTTCGGGCGGCCGCCACGACCTCGGCGGTCATCTGAGGGTCACTGCCATACTGCACCCCCCCCTTGGCCACGTTTGGACAGGAGATGTTCAGCTCATAAGCCGCCAGCCCCTCGGCCTCCTCCAAGACACGGATCACCTCGACGTACTCTTCCAGGGTGTGGCCGAAGACGTTGGCGATAATTGCAGTGCGGTAGGCGCGCAGCGCGGGAAGCTTTTCAGCGACGAAAGCACGCACCCCGATGTTCTGCAAGCCGACAGCATTCAGCATCCCAGCCGGGGTTTCGCAGAGCCGCGGGGCGGGCGCGCCACTGATGGGCTCGAGGGACAGGCCCTTGACCACGATCCCGCCCAGGCGATTGAGGTCAACTAGGTGGGCGAACTCGACGCCATAGCCGAAAGTGCCGCTGGCAGCAAGGACAGGATTGGAAAGGCGCAATGCGCCGGCGTTCACGCTCAGGTCAACTGCAACCGCTCCGCGCACTGGGGGTAGTCTAGCACGCCGAGGGATTTACCGGGCTCGGCTGCGCTGTGGAAAACCTGTCAGTGCTTCGCCGGCACAGGTTTAATCGTCAGCGGGACGGCCGCAGCGGGAGGAACCAACACTTCCGTTAGCACGCGACCATCGGAGCGCGCCAAGGTTATTCCGCAGAGAAAGGCCAGGGTGGGAGCGATGTCTGCCGGGCTCGTGGCCTCCAGGTATTCTCCCGCCTTGAACCCCGCGCCGAGCAGGAACAGCGGGACCCGCTGGTCGTAGAGATACGGAGAGCCGTGCGTGGTGCCGACAAGAGACGAGCCATCCTTGCCCACATAGTCGAAGATCCAGTAGGGCCTGGTGACGATGATCAGGTCGCCGCTTCGGCCGGGGAAATAGCTCAGTGCGGCGGCACGCGCGAACGGGTCCCCGGTCGCCGGGCGCTCGCGCACCTCTTCGCTCCGAAACACCTGCGCCACGCCGGGCACGCTGCGGATGGCCTGCTGCACTGCCTGCATGGCCGCGGGATAATCCGCGATCTTGGAATACACGCCAGCGGCAAAATAGATGTCCGCGTCGCTCACGCGTGCCACATGGTGGCCCGGCCCCAAGGCGGGTTCGAGCGCCTTCTCCACGCGAGCGGTCAGGTCGGCGCGGTCGATCCGCCCAGCATCGATTCCAATCCGCGCAAGGGCCTCCGGGATCGGCACGACACCGTGGTCGGCGGAGAACGCCACGACGTAGTTGTCCGGCCCCACCATCTTGTCCAGGTACTCGAACAGCCCCCCAAGGGTGCGATCCAACTGGACCAGCACATCCTGCACCTCGTGGCTCTGCGGCCCGTAGGCGTGACCCACCAGGTCGAGCGCGGAAAAACTGATGCCGAGAAAGTCCGTGCCCGGCCCCTTGCCCAGGCCGAGAGCGTTCACGGCCTCCTGCCCCAGGTGTCCCAAATAGGCATCGGAAAACGGGCTGGTCTCCCACTGGCGGTAGAACGCTGCGTCGGGCTTGTCACTTGTGGGCAAGCCGCGAAGGACATGCGGAAACATTGCGCCCCAGCCCTCGGGACCCTTCTTGCCCTCCGCAGAATCCGCGTATAGATAGGCCTGCTCGGGCAGCGCGGGAGACCAAGTCTTTCCGTAGTCGGCCTCCATGGGATGTGCCTTCACGTACTTCTCCACGAACGGCACGGCGCCATAGGCCGAAGAGGTTACCCAGGCGCCGGTGCGGTCGTCGTGCCAGGTGACAGCGTCGGCGCGGCGACCCGCCAGCATGATGGCGCTGCGCGCTTTGATCGAGATCGTGACGACGCGCGCGCCGCCGCTGGTCTGCGCGCGCAGCTCCTCAGCGAGCGTGGGCATCAGCAAGCGCCGGGCACTCTCGCCTCCCCTGGCCGCCGGGCCATAGCTGACGGCCGTAGCGTCTGCATCCTCGGTGCAAGTCACCACTTTCCCCGATTCGCGGTCCCACCAGGCGTTATCAACGATCCCGTGCGTGGCCGGAAAAGTTCCCGTGCCAATGGTGGCATGCCCGACGCAAGTGTGGGTGCTCAGGTAGGGATAGGCGGCCTGGCGAAACCACGCGCCATGCTCGAGCAGACGGCGAAGGCCGCCGGTCCACTGGTGGCGGAACTGGTCCACGTAGTCGGCGCGCATCTGGTCCACCACCAGCACCACGACCAGCTTCGGCCGACCACTGTCTTTCCTGGTTTGCCCCCAAACCGAGCCAGCAAAGACCAGGGTGACGCAGAAAACCCAAAAGGCAGAACGTCTCACCCGTGGCATGGTCACAAACTCCTCCGTTGCGGGGGGAGTCTAGCACGAACCTGGAAAGTCTCCGCGCGGAGACCCGGTCTTTCCAGCCAAGCCGCGCGGGGACCTGACACTTCGGGAGCGGCGGGCTCTGTGCTAGGATGTCCGCCGATGCGCGTCGTTGAGAAGTCCCAATTGATGTCCGCCACGGAAATTGACCGCACGCTGCAGCGGCTGGCGCACGAAATCGTCGAGCGCAGCGGGGGCACGGCCAACCTGGCGCTGATCGGCATCCGCCGGCGCGGCGTGCCGCTGGCGCAGCGCATCGCCCGGGCCATGCGTGGCATTGATGGGGTCGAGGTGCCCGTGGGCACCCTCGACATTACGCTCTATCGCGACGACCTTTCCACAGTCGCGCCGCAGCCGGTCCTGCAGTCGAGCGACATTCCCTTTGCGGTGGACGACAAAGATTTGATCCTGATTGACGACGTGCTCTATACCGGCCGCACCATACGCGCGGCGATGAACGGCCTGTTCGACTTGGGCCGCCCGCGGAGCATCCGGCTTTGCGTGCTGATCGACCGCGGGCATCGCGAGCTGCCCATCGAGGCCTCGTTCGTGGGGCGTCACGTACAGACCAGCGACACCGAAATCATCGAGGTCCGCCTCGACGAGGTGGACCACGAAGAACGCGTGATGCTCGTCGAACGCGTTCCGTAGTCGCGAGCCCGCCGCATCGGGATCAGCAGCGCCGGCCCGGGCCGCGTTTCTAAGGATCGCTGTGCCACACCGCTTCCGCCACATGCTCGGCACGGAGCCCCTCACCGCCGAGCAGATCACTTTTCTACTCGACCAATCCGAACCCTTTCAGGAGATCCAGCGGCACCCGCTCAAGAAACTGGCCACGCTGCGCGGCAAGACCGTGGCGCTGGCTTTCTTTGAGCCCTCGACGCGCACGCGTATCAGCTTCGCCACCGCCGCGGCGCGCCTAGGCGCGGACACGATGAACCTGCAGGCCGAGGCCTCGAGCCTACTCAAGGGCGAATCGCTGCTCGACACAGTTTGGACGCTCGACGCAATGAAGCCGGATTGCCTGGTGATGCGCCACAGCGCCTCGGGCGCGCCCGACTTTGTCGCCCGGCGCCTGGAAATCCCGGTGATCAACGCGGGCGACGGCACGCACGAGCACCCCA
Organism: Terriglobia bacterium; assembly: GCA_041493955.1. GTDB lineage: Bacteria > Acidobacteriota > Terriglobia > Acidiferrales > UBA7541 > QHYU01. The sequence continues at coordinate 3,396 of JBGPZW010000147.1, read as the reverse complement.
CGCAGGCGCTGCTGGACGCGTTGACCATCCGCGACCGCAGGGGCACGCTCGCAGGCTTGAACGTCACCATTCTGGGCGACATCCTGCACAGCCGCGTGGCGCGCTCCAACCTGCACCTGCTGGGAAAATTCGGCTGCCGCTTCGCGCTCTGCGGCCCCGCGATGTGGCTGCCGCGCGAGCTGGAGTGCATTGGGCCGGCGGGAAGCTCCGTGCGGCGCGTGGCGCGCATCGAAGAGGCGCTCGAAGGCGCCGACGTGATCATCGTCCTGCGGGTGCAGCAGGAGCGCCAGCATGAGCCCGCGCTCTCGCTCGACGAGTACATCCTGCTCTACCAGCTCACTCCCGAGCGCCTGCGCCTCGCCAGGCCCGACGCCCTGGTGCTCCATCCGGGCCCGATGATCCGCGGGCTTGAAATCGATCCGGCGGTAGCCGATGGCCCGCAATCCTGCGTGCTCGAACAGATCACCAACGGCTTGGCGGTGCGCATGGCCCTGCTGTTCCTGCTGATCGGGACCGGGACCGAAACGGCCGGCGAATCGCAGGTATCCTCGAAGGATGCTGCCGATGCTGCTCATTAAGAACGGACACGTGCTCGATCCGGGCAGCGGCACGGACGCACCGTTCGACGTCCTGCTCGACGGCGAGCGCATCGCCGAGCTGGGAAGTAAACTCAGCGCGCCCGCCGCCGAGGTGTTTGACGCGTCGGGCCTGATCGTTGCTCCTGGCTTCATCGACCTGCACTGCCATCTGCGCGAGCCCGGCGACGAATCCTCAGAGACCATCGTCACGGGCGCGGCCGCGGCGGCTCGCGGTGGCTTCACCGCTGTCTGTCCCATGCCGAACACCAAGCCGGTCAATGACAACGCCTCGCTGACGCGCGCGATGCTCGAACGTGCCCAGGCTGCGGGCAGTGTGCGCGTCTGGCCCATCGGCGCGGCCTCGGTGGGCAGCAAGGGCGAGGCGCTGGCGGAAATTGCGGCGATGCAGCAGGCCGGTATCGTCGGGGTCAGCGACGACGGGCGGCCCATCGCCACGGCGCGGCTGCTGCGCCAGGTGATGGACTATTGCCGCTCGCTCGATCTGCCGGTGATTGACCACTGCGAAGACTCTTCGCTGGCGGCCGGGGCGGTGATGCGCGAGGGGCGACAGTCGGTGCGCCTGGGCTTGCGCGGCATGCCCGCCGCGGCCGAATCCATCTGCGTCGCGCGCGACATCGAGGTGGCGGAGTTGACCGGCTGCCGGCTGCACATCGCGCACGTCTCGACGCGCGCCTCGCTCGAGCTGGTGCGCGCGGCCAAGCAGCGCGGCCTGCCGGTGAGCTGCGAGGTCACGCCGCACCATTTTACGCTTACCGAAGAAGACGTGGCGTACGACACGCGCTTCAAGATGAACCCGCCGCTAGGCTCGCGCGAGGACCGCGATGCGCTCGTGGCCGGGCTGACCGACGGCGCTGTGGACGCCATCGCCACCGACCACGCGCCGCATGAGCCGGCGCTCAAGGACGTGGAATTCGATCGCGCGCCGTTCGGCGTAACCGGGTTTGAGACCGCGCTGGCGCTCGGGCTGGAACTGGTGCACGCGGGCCGCATTCCGTTGGCGCGGCTGGTCGAATTGTTTACCACCGGACCGGCGCGCGTGCTGGGCATGACGCGCCGCATCGCCGCGGGCGAGCCGGCGGACCTTACGCTGTTTTCCACCGAGCACGCTTGGACGTTTCGCGCGGCCGAGTCCGCCAGCCGCTCGCGCAACACGCCGTTTGACGGCCGCAGTTTTCGCGGCGCCCCGATGGCAACGATCGTCGCCGGGCGCGTCGCCTGGCGGCGGTAATCGTTCCGCGGCGCTGTCATCCTAAGCACAGCGAAGGATCTCAACGTAAGACTTCTGTCTCCTCAGCGTGCCTCATCCAAGCATCTTCAGTTTGAGATTCTTCGCTGCGCCCCGACTGCGTCGAGGCTTCGCTCAGAATGACAACACGCGTATTCGCCTGGGGAGTTGTGTGGTTTAACTCAGAAACGAATTGCCGATCACCGGGTGGCGGGTTCGGCGGCGGGATGCAGGCCGTGCTGCGGCACCTCGTGCGTGCCGCGCGCCGCGGGCTCCTGGTGGAAGCGGTAAAAATGGTCGAGCGGGCCGGCGCCTTTGCCGATGACAAAACTTCGTTCGATGGCCTTGGTGACGTAGGTCTTCGCCAGTAGGACGGCTTCGTGCAGCCCGCGTCCGGAAGCGAGTTGCGCGGCGATGGCCGAGGCAAACGTGCAACCGGAGCCGTGCGTGTTCTCGGTCTTGATGTGCTCGCCGCCCAGCGCCAGCAGCTCGTTGCCGTCGAAGAGCACGTCGATGGCCTTCTCCATGTGCCCGCCCTTGACCACAACAGCGCGCGCGCCCTGCTCGAAAAGTTTTCGCGCCGCAGCTTCCATCGCGGCCAGGTCCTTGATTTCCAGGCCGGTCATCAGCTCGGCTTCGGCGATGTTCGGCGTGATCACGGTCGCACGCTTGAGCAATTCCTCCGTAAGAAACTTCACGCCACCGGCATCGAGCAAATCCGCGCCGCCGGAGGACGCCTTGACCACCGGGTCGAGCACGACGTGCGCGAACTTGCCGTAGTCGAGAAACTCCGCCACCACGGCGGCGTTGGCCTTGTTCCCCAGCATGCCGATTTTTACCGCCGCGATAGAGATATCTTCGGCCAGCGCGTCAAGCTGCGCGCGCAGTGTGGCCGCCGGCGTGATGTGCGCGCTCCTCACGCACTGTGTGGACTGCACGGTCAGCGCCGTCACCGCCGCGATGCCGTAACAATTGTGCGCAGCGAAAGTCTTCAGGTCCGCGGCGATCCCCGCACCGCCGCAGGGATCAAATCCGGCAATGGTGAGAACGATTGGGGGGGCTGGACTGTGATGGTTATTCTGGCTCAACGCTCAGTGGCCTCCGCGCTAGGCACCCCGCAGAAAGCGGGGCCGGCTGCACTCGACTCGTCGAGTGAGCCGGCAAATCAAAATGTACGCGCGATGTTCACCACAACGCAAGAATTATTTTTGCGCAGCTGTGGAAGACTTACGCCATGCCTTCCCATTCTCAGTGCTCGCCACGAGACTAAAACAAGAAACTGCCCGGCTGAACCCACCCTGCAGGCGAATTCAGCCGGGCAGAATGCTCTCGCCCGTGCGGCGGCTACGGGAAAAGGCCGCGGACCAGGGTGGCCTCGGCGACGCGGCCGACGGCGAGGATGTACGCGGCGGCGCGCGAGTGCGTGTGGAACTTGCGCATGGTTTCGTACACGTCGTAGAAGGCGCGCTTCATAATTTTCTCGAGCCGCGCGTTCACTTCGTTCTCTTCCCAGAAGTAACCCTGGAGGTCCTGCGCCCACTCGAAGTAGCTCACCGTCACGCCGCCGGCGTT
>JBGPZW010000182.1:0-6148 GCA_041493955.1 Terriglobia bacterium | reverse complement strand
GGCCTTGGAAATCCCTGCGGGATTCCCACTTTCCCACCGCCACGGCGGCGGCGAACTTATGACTCAAACCGGACAGATCACGTGCTACTAAAACCGGACATTTTAACTTGCTAACGACAGCACAAGAGGGGCGCAAAGAAGGCTCCGCGCGGAGAGCGGCGAGGCGCCGCGGGCGTCGCGCTCACTTCTGAGCTGTTATCTGTAGTTCACGCAGCACGGCGTCGGCCGCGTAGACCTTACGGAGCGCCTCGATGATTCCCGCGGCGTGCACGGCGATCGTCCGCGCCTGCGCCTCGCTGTAGAGATAGTCGCTCGGAATCTGTTGCAGGTTGCCGTCGAAGACGATTCCCACGAGCTCCGCGTTTCGATTGATCACCGGGCTGCCGGAATTGCCGCCAGTGATGTCCGGTGTAGAGACAAAATTGAAGGGCGTGTCGAGATTGAGCGCCGCTTTCTTGTCGATCCATCGCTGGGGCAGCTTGTAAGGCGGGATGCCGGCCGAGGTTTCGTAGAGCCCGTGGAAGGTGGTGTACCAGCGCCGCGGCCGCCCGTCTTCGATGTAGCCCTTCGCCGCGCCGAAGCTCAGCCGCAGGGTAAAGGTCGCTTCCGGATAGACGCCAGTGCCGCGCACGGCAAACAGCGCCTTGGCCAACAGGGTGCCGTTCGCGCGCTCCACGGCCTGGACTTCGTCCTCATAGCGCCGCCGCAGTTCGCGCGCCCGCGGATCCACCAGCCGGGCCAGCGCGATCATCGTGTCGGAGGAATCCTCGATGGCCTTCTGCCCGCCCTCGGCCAGGCGTTTGCGTTCGGCCGCTGACCGTAGCTTTGTGCCCTTGACCCAGGCCTCGGCGGCCTCCGCCGGCGCGCGCCCCACGAGGAGCTGCTTGACCAGAGCGTTGTCTGGCCCCAGGATTTCGAGCATTTCGGTGAAGGCCTGGGCGAGCATCATCCTGTCGAGCGCGTCATGGACCGGCGCCTCGGAGAAGAGACCTTGCTTCAGGGAATCGAGATTGGAATCGCGGAACTCGCGCAGGCGCTGCTCGTTTGGCTTCCCCAGCTCGGCGGGGAGGCGCACAAGGTCGCGCGCGATCGCGTACAGCTTGGATTGCCGCAGCGCGAAGGTGAAGACGCGGTATTCGGCGTAAGAGCCGGCGAACTTCTTCTCCGCAGCGGCAATGGCATCCCAGGCGCCGCCAAATTCCTTTTGCATTTTCGGTTCGGCGGCGACGGCGTCGCGGAGCGATTTCTCCACTGCCGCGCGCCGCGCCAGGAAGGCCGGATCGAGCAGGCCCGCCTGTATTCCGGCGATGTCCTTGACCCCATTTTCGTAGCTGAAGATCAAGTCGCGGGCGATGCGCGTCTCCTCCGAGCCGCGGGCTGAAAGTTCGCGCAGCAGCGCGAGGCGTGCGCGCAGCGTCTTCAGGATGGCGGGATGCAGGACGTCGCGCGCGAACTCGAGCTGCGCCAGGGTGTCCTGCCGGTTGGTGGAGCCCGGATTGCCGGAGACAAAGATGAGGTCGCCCTCCGCGACCCCGCCGGGATTCCACGTCAGGGAGTGTTCCACTCGCACCGGCTTGTCGTTCTCGTAGACATGGAAGAAGCAGATGTCCAGATCCCAGCGGGGGTATACGAAATTGTCCGGGTCGCCACCGTAGAAGGCGATGTCTGCCTCGGGCGCGAACACCAAGCGCACGTCGGTGTATTTCTTGTAGCGGTAGAGGTGGAAGGCGCCGCCCTCATATAGCGTCACCACGTCGCAGCGCAGCCCGGTGCGTTCCGCGCACTCCTTCTCCAGGCGCGACATCGCCCCCTTTTGCGCAGCATTCCGCGCGGCTGCGGCCATCTCCGGCTTGATCCCGGTATTCACCGCCGCCGTGACGTCTTCCATGCTCATCAGCACGTTCAGCTCGAGATTCGGGCAGCGCGCCTCCTTTTCCCGGGAGGGAGCATAGAAGCCTTCAGCCATGTAATCGTGTCCGGGCGTGCCCAGCTCGTGCATGCAGTCGGAGCCCACGTGATGATTGGTCATCACCAGGCCCTCGGCGCTGACGAACGCGCCGGAACCTCCGTTGTTGAAGCGCACCGAGGCCAGCCGGATGTGGTCGAGCCAGGTGTCGGACGGCGTGAAACCGTAACGCTGCTGGACGAGCTGCTTGGGGAAGTTGTTGAACGTCCACATCCCTTCGTCGGCCCAGGCCGCCAACCCCGATCCCATCGGGGCGAGCGTGGCCGCGAGCAGCAGGGCGAAGCTCATCACAAGAAGATTACGTCGTGTCATGCGGGACTCCTTCAAGCGTTTCGGAACCGGTGCGAGCAAGCTCATGCAAGTGGTAAGTCGCAGGGCGCGGACTTGCCGTCGGGCGCGCCATCTATTCTAGCCTGAACCGGACGGAGAAACGAAAACGGCCAGGCCCCCTGGGCCTGGCCGTTTCCCGTTGCCGATACCGGTTGCCGCTAGAACAGGACCTTCAAGCCGAACTGGATGCCGCGCGGCCCGCCACCGCCCAGGAAGGGGTTCCCCACACCCACGTCACCCGTTTGCGCCAGCGGGAAGAAGCCACTTCCGCGGCCCGTAACCGGGTCGATCCCGTTATTGTCGGCGAAGACTTCAAAGTTCGGGTAAAGCGGGCTGGCGAAGTTTGGGTGGTTGAGCAAATTGAAGAACTCGGCGCGGAATTGCACCGTGACCCGTTCGGTGACGGGCGTGTTCTTGAAGATGGACAAGTCGAACTGGCGAAAGTTCGGCCCGCGCAGAGAGTTGCGCCCCATGTTGCCGAAGTGGAGGCTCTTCCGATCGCATGCGTTGGCGGTGCCGGCGGCGCTGGTCGCGTCTGAGCCCGGTAGGAAGGTGCAGGGAACCCGGAAAGCCGCAAGGCTTACGAAATTGTCCGGCGAGCTCGTGCCCGCGAAGGGGTTGCCGACCACATCGGGCCGCGGGAAGAATTCGCCTGAGCCATCGTAATTGTCCTGGAGGTTCAGGTGGAACGGTTGGCCGGTCTGCAAGGTGAGAACCCCGTTGAGGCCCCAGCCGTCGGTGAGCTTGGACCAGCTTCCTTTCCACTTGGGTAGCTCGTAGGTCCACAGCCACACGAAGCGCTGGCGCACGTCGAAATTCGAGTTGCCGCGCTCGAGGTCGGGCCGGAAGCTGTTGTTGGGCTGGGTGGCGTTGGCCACGAAGTCCTGGCCGTCGCTGGCGTTGTCTATCGAATGGGAGTGTGTGTAGTTGATCGTGGATTCGAGGCCCTTAAAGCCGCGGATGCGCAGGCTGGCCTGCAAAGAGTTGTAAACGGAGTTGGCCGAGGTCTCAATCTGGTTGACGTAGAGGTACGATCCGCCCAGGGGCGGGGTAAGGCTGTCGAAAGGACGGGGGCAGGAAAGGCTGGGTGTGGGAGGATCAGTGGTCATGTCAAACGCCGTAGTGCAGTCGGTTGCCGGGTTCTTGGTCTGGTTGATGTCGCGATAGCGGAACAGCCTGTGTCCCTCCGAGCCCACGTAGCCGACCTGCAACACGATTTTCTGGGTGAGCTGCTGTTGGAGGTTCAGGTTGTAGTTGTGCATGTAAGGAGTGCGCAGACGGCGGTCCACCGCGAAAACATCCATGGCGCTGAAGTTGGTGAAGACGGGCGTGGTCGGAGTGATCGGGTTGACGCTGCCCGCAAACAGGATCGGCGAGGGTCCCACCGGGTTGAAAGCCGGTCCGGGGTTGAAAGTGTTAAAGGGCAACTGGCCGGCGAAGAAGTCCTGCGAAAACGCGTCGTAGAAAATACCGTAACCGGCGCGGACCACAGTCTTGCCCTTGCCGGTCACGTCCCAGGCCACGCTGACGCGCGGTGCGAAGTTTTTCAAGTCGCGGTCATAGAGCTGGGGAAGCGTGGAGGAACCCACCAGCCTCAGATTGTTCACTGAATCGAAATTGCTCAGCAGGCCCTTCTTCTCGCCGATCACGCCGTAGTAGTCCCAGCGGAGACCGAGGTTGAGCGTGAACCGGGAGGTCCACCGGAAGCTGTCCTGCACGTACCAGGCGTGATTATTCTGGAAGGTGTTGCGGTTGGAGTTGCCCTGAGTCTGGCGGCCGCCGCTGGGGATGCCCATCAGGAAATCGCTGAGGGACGCGAACTTGATTTTGCCGCGATAGCCGCTATCGAAGAACTGAGCGACCGACGTGCGGCGCCATTCGTAGCCGAACTTCACATCGTGTCGGCCGAGCTTCCACGAGAAATTGTCGATGGCTTGCCAGTTGGTATCCACGCGGCCGCGTGGAACTGACGTAGTGGAGCCGACGGGCGCGAACCCGCTGATCGCAATCAGGGGCAGGCCGAAGTCCTGAGAAGTTACTCCCGTGTTCAGGCCAATAGAGCCGGGGTTGAATGTGCGGTCTTCGGGGAAGAACGTTTCGGCGAAACGGTTCCAGCCGAAACGCGCTTCGTTCGTCTGCGTGGGGGAGATGACCATCAGGTAGGAAAGCGAAACGAGTTGGACGCGCGTAGGCGTCAGGGTGTTGAAGCCCGGCAGCGCAGCCCCGTTCACCAGGGACAGCGGGTAGCTCTGGCTGCTGTCGCCGAAATAATAGCGGCCGGTCAGGAGATGGTCCCGGCTGAAGTTGTGATCGATCTTGGCAATCATGCTGTCCACGCGGTTCGCGAACGGGTCGCTGACCGAAGCGTTGGTCGGACAAGAACTGGTCGGCGGCGCGTTGGGGGCGGGCCAGGGCTTGCGCGCCAGTATAGCGGCGATGACCGGATTGGTGGAGGTCAGGCCCGTCGGCGGTACGCAGGCCACGCTGCTCAGCGCACCGCTTTCGCGCTGGCCTTCGTAGTCGGCAAAAAAGAAGGTCTTGGTGCGAATGATGGGCCCGCCGATCGAACCCCCAAACTGGTTATTGTGAAACTGATTTTTCGGGTTGGGTTTGAAGTTGAAGAAGTTCCGCGCGTCCAGGGCACTGTTGCGGAAGTACTCCAGGGCGCTGCCGTGAAAATCATTTGTGCCGGATTTGGTGACGATGTTGATGATCGCGCCGGCGTTGCGGCCATACTCGGCCTCGTAATTGGAGAGCACGCGGAGCTCTGCAATAGCCTCCACGGGCAGAATCGTGGCGGGCGTCCCGAACACCCCAGCCTCGTTGATAGCCGGGTCATTGCGATAACCGTCGTTCATGTCCGTGCCGTCGAGCAGGAAATTGTTGGAGCGGCCACGGGCACCGTTCATGGAGAAGACGCCGAAAGAACCGGGCGAATCGGTGATCTGATCTGGGGAGCCGGTAATGCCCGGCACCATGAAGATCAGCTTGGTGTAGTCGCGCCCGTTCACCGGGAGGTTGACCGCCTGGGCCGCTTCAATCGTTCCACCCATCACATTGGTCGTGGTTTCGACCAGCGGCAAAGTCTCCCCCGACACCTCAATCCGTTGCGCCACGTCACCCGGTTGCATGCCGACGTCGACGCGCCGCTCGCCCGCCACCTCTACTCGCACACCGGTGACGACCGCGGTCCGGAAACTGGCTCTCTCGACGGTCACGGTGTAGTTCCCGATGGGAAGTTCGGGTACGGTATAGCTCCCGTCGTCGCTTGTCTGTGTTTCGCGCGTCAGACCAGTGTCCGCGTTGCGAACTGTGACCTTGGCACCGGGCAGCACGCCGCCGGTTTTGTCGGTCACGGTGCCGAGAATCGTTCCGCGGAAGGTTTGCGCGTTCCCCGGTGGACAAACGAGCGCCAACAACACCAGCAGCGCTGAGGCCCGCGCGGCCCACACGTGTATCGCTCGAACAGACGTGTTCATCGTGGTCTCCTTATGCCTTATGGACGACTGAGAAGGAACTGTTGAGAAAGCTGCGGCCCAACCGTCCCACGAGCGCTCCGCATCTTCCTCGGCGTCGCACCCCATGGAATTCCCCCATCGTGCAAGTAGGTATATGTATGCGAATCCGCGGCTGGCGTCAAGCAAGGACCTCCGAATGGCCTTAGGCGTTTGAGCCGGTCATGGAGCAGACGTCTCTGCGGTACATCTGGCCCCTTAGCAGGGTGCTGAAGAACGGGTGATTTTTGAGATGCGGATGCTGCCGAGAGTGAAACAACGACGGGACCTAGTGGAATCAGGCGCCCCGGGCATCCCTGTTTTGTTCTTCGGCACCGGTTCCTTTCTCCGATTTTCT
>JBGPZW010000089.1:0-13734 GCA_041493955.1 Terriglobia bacterium | reverse complement strand
TGGGCAATCGCTACGAAATCATGCGGCAGCTCGGCCAGGGCGGCATGGGCGCGGTCTATCAGGCCAAAGACCGTGAACTCGACCGCAGGGTGGCGCTGAAGGTCATCCGCCCTGAGCTGGCGGGCCAACCCGAGATCCTGCAGCGCTTCAAACAGGAACTGATCCTGGCGCGCCAGGTCACCCACCGCAACGTCATCCGCATTTTCGATCTGGGCGAAGCCGAGGGGATCAAGTTCATCACCATGGAGTACATCGAGGGGAAGGATTTGAAGACTCTCCTCGTGGAGCGGAGCAAGCTGCCGGCCGCCGAGGCCGTCGCCATCATGCAGCAGGTCTGCCTGGCGCTCGAAGCGGCCCACGCCGAGGGTGTGGTCCACCGCGACCTGAAACCCCAGAACATCATGTTGGACGACCAGGGCAAAGTTTCGGTGATGGATTTCGGCATCGCCCGCTCGGTCGAGATGGCGGGCATGACGCAGACCGGGGCGCTGGTGGGCACGCCGGAATACATGTCGCCCGAGCAGGTGCAGGGCGAAAAAGCGGATACCCGGTCGGACCTGTTCACACTCGGCATCATCTTCTATGAACTGCTGACCGGCAAGATACCCTATAAGGCGGACACCGCCATAGGCACGATGTTCAAGCGCACCAAGGAGCGCGCCGTGCCCCCCGCAAAGATCGAACCGAGCGTGCCGAAGTTCCTGAGCGACGTGGTGGCGAAGTGCCTGGAGATGAATCCCCAGCACCGCTATCAGGCGGCGCGAGAGATCCGGCAGGACCTGGAAGCCTGGCAGACCGGAGTCGCCCGGCGAACGCTGAATCCGGTGGTGCGCTGGCTGCGCTATGCGCCGGCCTATCAGAAATGGGCCGCCTCAGGTCTGGTCGTTCTCCTGCTGGCGACGGCGGGCTACGTTTTCCGGCAGAACCTTCCGTTCCAGTTTTCCCTCCAGCCCGGCGCGGCGGCGCAACCGGTCTCACTGGCGATCCTGCCGTTCCGAAACGCCTCGGGGGATGCGGCGATGGACTGGCTGGGGCCCAGCCTGGCCGAGATGTTGCGCACCGACGTGGGGCAATCGGCGTCGCTGCGCACGGTTCCCGCCGACCGCTTGCACCAGATTCTGAAAGACCTGCGCATCCCCGCGAATGCGGACTTCGATCCGGGCACGCTGAAACGCCTGGCAGAATTCACGAGTGCGGAAATGTTGGTCTCGGGGCAGTTCCTGAAGATTGGCGACCAGATCCGCATTGACGCCACGCTGCAAGACATGAAACACCAGCGCACGATTCCGGTGAAGGCCGAGGCACCCACCGAAAAGGAGTTGCTCAAAGCCGTGGAGCAGCTCGCGCAATCGATCCAGGAGAACCTGGCCTTGCCCTCCGACGTGCTCAAGGAATTGCGCGCGAAGGCGTTCCGGCCGTCGTCCAGCTCCGTCCAGGCCCTGCGAGCGTACAACGAAGGGCTGGAGCTGGCTCGCCAGGGAAATCATCTAGAAGCCGCGAAACGGTTTGAGGCTGCTACCCAGGCTGACCCCGAGTTCGCATTGGCCTATTCCAAGCTGGGGCAGACTTACAGCAATCTCAGATATGACGATAAGGCCGAGCAATTTTCCCGGAAGGCCGTGGATCTGAGCGAGAAGCTTCCTCCGCAGGAACGCTATCTGATTCAGGCTAACTATGCTCAAATCTCGAACGATAATCGGAAGGCCCTCGACTCCTACGAAAATCTGGCCAAGGTTTCCCCAGACGATCTGGATGTTCACCTCCGTCTCGGCGGGCTCTATGAATCCACCGGCGCATACGATAAGGCGCGGGATGAATATGCCAAGGTGTTGACGAGCGATCCAAAACATGTGGATGCTCTGTTGGCCGCCGGCCGGGTAGAAATCAGAAGAAACAATCCGCAAGGCTCGCTCGACTACCTGAACCGGGGGCTCAGCCTTGCGGTCGAGCTGGACAATGCGGACGGCAAATCCGCGATTCTGAATGCTATTGGCGTCGCTTATAAGCGGCTGCATAAGCCCGAAGAAGCGCTCCGCTATTACCAGGAGTCGCTGGCGATCCGGCGAGGATTAGGGCAGAAACCCGGAATAGCCCTCACGCTCGGCGAAATCGCGCAGGTCCAGGCGAGTCTTGGCAAACCGGACGAAGCCTACAAAAGCTATCAGGAGGCTTTGAAGCTGCAGCGCGAAACGGGGGACAAGAAGGGGCTCGGCAGTACGCTGATCAATCTTGGCGGGCTCTACACAGAACGCGGCCAGTACGACGACGCGCTAAAGTGCTACAAGGAATCTCTGCAAATCCAGCGGGATGTGGGGAACGAAAATTCTCAAGCCCTTTGCCTGAACAACATCGGAAACGTCTATCTGGCCAAAGGGCAGTCCAGCGATGCGCTCACCTATTATGAACGAGCGCTCGAGCTGCGGAACAAGGGTAAGGTTCCCAGCCAAATCGGAGAGACCCTCCACAATCTCGCGGAAGCATCCTTGAAGGCCGGCGAGTACAGTCAGAGTTTGGACTACCACCTCCGTGCCCTGGAACTCTTTCGCAGCTCCGGCGATAAGCGCGGTGCCGCGATCCAATCGTACAGTATGGGGACGCTGTTTGAATATCAGGGACGATACGGCGCGGCGCTCAAGTCCAAGGATGAGGCTCTGAAGACATTCCATGATCTGCAAGACCGCAGCTTCTGGATGACGGAAATCCTCAGCGGTTCCGGCCACTCGCTCAGTCAGGTCGGGCGTTATGACGAGGCACGGAAGAATCTGGACGAGGCGCTGACACTAGCCCGAGAACTACAGAATAAAACGCTAATTGCACAGATCCTGAACTTTCAAGGAGACACTTTCTTCTATCGAGGTGACATCAAATCGGCCGCAAATCTTTTCTCGCAGGCCCTCGCGGCAACCTCGGGGACGACCGAGCGCGAGGTCATCCTGCTTTCGAAACTCAACTTGGCCAAGAGTGCTGTTAAGGAGGGTCGCAACCAACCAGCCATCGGTTCGCTGAAGGCGTTGGTGCAAGAAACGGATGCGCTGGGGTTGAAGTACCTCTCGACGGAGAGCTCGCTCGACTTGGCCCAGGCTCTCCTGAATACTCACCAATATCCCGCAGCCAGAAAGGCACTCGAGGCAGCCCTGCGGACCAGCGAAAAGCTCGGCCTGCAAGCGCTGGCGGCCCGAAGCCACTATCTGCTGGGACGAACCCTCGATCTTACTGTTAATGGCGCTGAAGCTTCACGCCACTATGCGGAAGCCCGGCGAATTCTAGAGGCGATTCGCCAGGAATCAGGCACCGAAGCCATCCTCAAGCGCGAAGACCTCAAGCCGATTTCCGCGCAACCCGTCCAGAAACCCTGAAGAGTTGGGCTACGGCCTAGTGACATTCGCCTCAGTCGTTATCTCGTTCTCTTGGGGCCCCTCGCCGCTTACTGCAAGTAGAATGTCACAGTTCGCGGTGGGAATTTGTTCGAGATCACCGTGATGGCATACTGGCCAGGCGTAAGCCCTTTGGTGCTCAAATCAAATTCGTATTCCTTGTCCTCCGCGTCGAAATGGAAGCGGTTCCCGCGATTGTCCTCGCTCCGAACCGGCTCAATTGTCGGCTCACCGCTGGTGCCGTTGACGAGTTTAGCCAGCGAAAGCCGCGCAATCGCATCCCTGATGGGCGTCCCATTGGGGCAGGATTGTAGAGGTTTCACCAACCGGAACTCCACCTCAATTTCCGCCCCGATCTGGAATATATGACCATTCGTGTTCAGCGGAGGCTCGAAGCCGCAGAAATTGCCCTCCTCTGTTAGTGGTTCCTTGATGGTTGCGACGCTCGACAACCCATCCGAGCTCCCCTGCATGGTGGGGTCCACGAAAGTCGGAAAGAGAGAATAGCTCTGCAGGATGTCCTCCCTGTATCTGAAGGTCGTACCCTTCGCGTGGCCCAAAGCCGGATTGCCGGTCGAATCGGTGGTGAGATACACGAGCGTCCACGTGACCGGGCCAAGGTAGTCCACCCCCTTTATCGGCAGAGGATTCTTGGCATCGTACGGGGTACACGGGTCGCCTGGTGAGGCGTTGGTGTACTCGTAACATGTGCTGCCCGATGGGAACACGTCCGGATCAAGTCGAGCCTCAAATTCCGTTTTCGTCATTGAGTGGCGGATTATCGTCAGAGAGAAAGTCCTTAGAACCCTGCGGAATTTAATCCGGACCGAGTCCCCTGAGAAATCGTACGTGTTGCTGGTGACAGTGGAGGTGTATGTTTGAGTGATGCAAGGGAACGAGGACTCGCCCACGGTGCAGAGCCCGGTTTCTGGGGCTGCAGCCGTCGTCACAGCCGGGCTGCTGGACACATTAGTCGCTGCCCAAGACTGAGTGCACGTCAGCACAAGCGCAACGACCACAAACCCGAACATGCGTTTACGCATGGTGGATCCTCCTTAGAAATTTGGGCGCCCAATCGCGCCTGTACGCTTCAGGTCCTTCAACGAGGCGAGTGTACGCCTCAGCTCTTGGGAAGGACTGGAGCCCCGGGGGGACGTTTAAACCTCGCCTCAGCCGACGTCGCAATTCTAAACGAGCGGTCGGCTTACGCTACAGGTGGCGGTGCAAATTCTGCGCTTCTCCCCTTCGGCTTGTCAAGGCAAAGCTCGCCGGAAACGGTTTAAGAACGATTCCAAATCCAGGTCGGTGCTGTGAATCTGCACAAAAGTGGAGGCGGCTGACGGTACTGGTACCGTTTTCTGCGCATATCGGGCGCCGAAGTCGTGGCTGCCCCCTCTCCGGCCCCCGACCGGCGGCCCGACGCGGATGCTGTAAGAGTTGACCAGCCTGGTGAGTCGCGCAGCGGCCAGTCGAGAAACGGGCATCGCTTGCCTCCTGGCCAGAATCGCCCTCGGCTCGCGCCGTTAGAGAATATCCTGAATTTCGGCGTCGAGGGAAACATGCGTGTGCGGGAATCCGTTGACCTGGTAGCTCTCCCCGCTGACTTCGCTGAAATGAAAGAAGCGGCTGATGTGGTAGTCCTCGTCCAGAATGCTGAAGACGCGCTCGGTCTCTTCTCGCCTCAGGCCGAAGCCGGCCAGCGGCACCGGCTTCCCAAATCCGCCCGCCAGCGCCAGGTACTTCTCCACCACCTCGCGAAGCTGCATGGCTGCTCCCCAATCTTTCTGCCGGCGTGCTGCGGAAGAATCAGATCCAGACATATGCCCCACCCTCTCCGTAAGGCACGTTCACGTAAAAGAGATTGGCCTCACGGGTCGCGGCCAGCGCGTCGCAGAGTTGCGCCGCGCCGTGCGCCGCGCACAAGCGCCAGCCCGGCGCCGCGGCGATCGAGTCCACGTCATCGAGACTGGGCACCTCCTGACGGGGCAGCCACAGCCAGGTGGCGGAGCGCGCGCATTCCCGGCAGGCGCCGCCGGGTTCCGCGAGGCGGCGCGCCAGCGCGGCCGATACAGCATCCTCGAGTCCCGCCGCAGTGAAGTCGGGTGCGGCCACAAAGAAATACTGCGAGAAGCTGGCCCCGTCCGGCTCAAACGCCACCACGCGCCCGGGGTAGCCCGCCACTTCAGCTTCCAGCACGCCGACCAGGCACGTGCGGCACAGGGAAACCTCGGGGCGCAGCATGTCGCGTTGCGGAGCGGCCTTGCCGCGCAAGTAGAGCGTGTCGGGAATGAGCGTGGCCATCCAGGCCTGTTCGGTTTCCAGGTGCACGCACTCCGCGGGGACGCGCGTCAGCCGCGCCCACCAATTGTGCGTGCGCGCGCGGAAGGCGATGCCAGGGTAGGCCTGCTCGAGTGTGACGCGCGGCATGCTCGCTGCCCAATTCCCAGTGGGATCGAGGATATGGTACCAGATTACGCGTGGTGTCGCGGCGCTCGCCCCCGGATGGCGATCGAGAAATCGCCGGCCAGACGCTGGCGCTACCCGTGGACCTCCTCCCGCGATTTGTCAGGGAGATTTGCTTTGGCTATCATAACGGCCGCAGCAGACCGCGCTCGATAAAACCTAAGGAGGAGTCATGCCCATCGCTGTTGGACAACCCGCCCCCGAATTCGCCCTGAAGGACCAGAGCCAGCAGGAAGTGAAGCTCGCCGACTTCCGCGGCAAGAAAAATGTTGTGTTGGTTTTCTACCCGCTGGACTGGAGCCCGGTGTGTACCAACGAGCACGCCTGCTTCGTGAACGACATGAAAAATTTCGAGCAGCTCGACGCGCAGGTGCTGGGCCTGAGCGTGGACAGCGTGTGGTCGCACAAGGCCTACGCGGAAAAAATGGGCATCCGCTACCCGCTGCTGGCCGATTTCCACCCGCGCGGCGCGGTGGCCGGCAAGTACGGGATGTACCTCGAGGACCGGGGCATCACCGGTCGCGCCATCGCCGTCATCAACAAGGCCGGCAATGTAGCCTGGTTCAAGCAGTACGAGATTCCCGTCGTGCCTGACATGAAGGAAGTGGCCGCGGCGCTGGCCCAGGTGAAGTAAGACCGCGCGGAGCTTTCAGCCGTCAGCTCGCAGTGGCCAGTTTTCAGATATTGGTTCTTAGCCGCTAAGAATCCGTGTTGACCCGGAAATGCCGAGCCTCGCGAAACAAGCGCAGGAGCGGCAGCCCGGTCGTCAGCGATTTCTGACGGCTGATAGTTGACGACTGGCAGCTTCCTTAGTGCTTGTGCGGGGCAGCTTTCTTGGCCGGCGCATCGGACGGCTTGGGCGCCGGGGCGGGCTTAGGCGCAAACGTGCGCAGGAAGTTCACCATTTGCCAGCGCTGCTCATCGGTGAGCCGCTTTTTGAAGCTCGGCATGGGCCGGCGGCCCTCGCTGATCTTGTAGAAGATCTCGCCGTCAGTCATCTCCCCCATCATGTGAGCGTCGGTGAAGTCGGCGGGCTTCACGTCATACATCGGCGCTTCGGAACCGTCGCCCTTGCCGCCCTCGCCGTGGCACTGCGCGCAACTCTCCAGAAAAATGGCCTTGGCGGCGGCCAGGGAGGCTTCGGTGGGTGGCACAGGATTCGCCAGCTTCCTTGCTTCTTCCGGAACCGGCCAATTCTTGTCGCCGTGCGCCGCGACCCACGCCACCAGTGCCAGGCTCAGGGTCAGCAGTGCCAGGCTGCGCAGAATCGCTGAATGTTTCTCCATGCTCTCTTCAATCCCTCCGAGTCTGCCCGGGCCCAACGAATCGGCCGCGAATTGTGTTTCCGCGCGAAGTTCCTCTGCCAATCATCGCATAAGATTCGCAATTCCTCACCGGGGGTTTCCTGCGGAAAAAGAAGTGGGTTTCTCAGTCTGTGTAGCGGCGAGCTTCAACCCGCCATGTGAGCACGAAACCGGTGGCGCCCTGAAGGGAGCCGCTACACAGCCTAAGCCTTATGCAGATCGCGAAAGATCAGCACGAGCAGGAGCGCGTTCAAAGCGATGATCGCAGCGGTGACGACCCAAGCGAGCAGGATCACCCAGCGGCGGTTGACGAACTCGCCCATCTTGGCCCGCTCGCTGGTGAACTTCACCAGCGGCACCACCGCGAACGGCAACTGGAAGCTCAAGATCACCTGGCTCAGGATGAGCAGGTTGGTCACCTGGCCTTCGCCCATTACGCCAATGACGATCGCCGCCGGTACGATGGCCAGCAGGCGGGTGATCAGCCGGCGCAGCCAGGGCGCCAGACGCAAGTTCAGAAAACCCTCCATGACAATCTGCCCCGCCAGGGTGCCCGTCAGCGTGGAGTTCTGTCCGGAGCAGAGCAGCGCCGCGGCAAAGAGTGTGCTGGCCAGGCTAGCGCCCAGTACCGGCGTGAGGAGTTGGTAGGCCTGCGAGATGTCGGCGACGTCGGCCATCCCGCGCTGGTGGAAGGCCGCGGCGCCCAGCACCAGAATGGAGGCATTGATGAACAGCGCAAAGGACAGCGCCACGGTCGAATCGATGATTGCGTACTTGACCGCTTCGCGCTTGTGCTCGGGCTGATGCTGGAAGGCGCGCGTCTGCACGATGCTCGAGTGCAGGTAGAGATTGTGCGGCATCACCGTTGCGCCCAGGATGCCGATGGCGAGGTAGAGCATCTCGCGGTTGCGGAGGATTTCCGCGTTGGGGATGTACCCGCGCGCCGCTTCGAGCCAGAGCGGCCGGGCAAAGAAAATCTCGTAAGCAAAGCAGCCGGCGATGGTGGCGATCAGCGTGATCACCAGCGCCTCGACCAGCCGGAAGCCACGCCCCTGCAGCGCCAACACCAGGAGCACGTCCAGAGCGGTGAGCAGCACTCCAGCCAGCAGCGGCAGGCCGAACAGCAGCTTCAACGCCACCGCCGAGCCCAGCACCTCGGCCAGGTCGCAGGCGGCGATGGCGATTTCGCACATGACCCACAGCGCGAGCGAAGTGCGCCGCGAGTAATGGTCGCGGCAGGCCTGTGCGAGGTCGCGGCCGGTGGCGATGCCCAGTTTCGCGGAGAGCGCTTGCAGGAACATGGCCATCAGGCTGCTCAGCAGCACGACGCTCAGTAATGTGTAACCGAACTTCGAGCCGCCGCCCAGGTCCGTGGCCCAGTTGCCGGGGTCCATGTAGCCGACTGCCACGAGGTAGCCCGGCCCGGCAAAAGCCAGCAGCTTTCGCCACACCGACGCGCCGGAATAGACCGGAATCGTGCGGTAGGCCTCGGGGAGTGAAGGCCGCCCGTTGACGAAACGCCATCCTTGGCCTGATTTCAGCTCTGCCGAGCTGTCTGGGCTCGCCATGGTTTCCCGGGACGCAGGGGGCACTCTGCGGCGCGATCAATAGTTAAACAGAATAAACTCCCCAGATAAACTACACTTAATAAACACCCGCGTCAAGACCCCCGCACGTCTTTTTTCATAAACAGTAAACCGCCCTGCCTTAGCGAGCCGTCGCACCTTCTGCTGTGGCGAGAAAGATCTCCCGCCCGGCGGCGCTGGAGAAAGCACTAGCTGCCAACCCCTCAGCCAGGAGTTCCCTGCCTCGCCGGGGAGCATTTCCGCCGGCCTACTCCCGATGAACGAGGGAGGCGCTGCCGGACAAGGCGGCTTTGTGGTAGTGTCGCTCGGTCGTTTGAGGCGCCATCCGAAGACGCCAGCGGGGGAGACCATGGAAGAAGCTGCCAAGCAGCAACAGGTGCAGATCAAAGCCGACGAGAAAGAGATGCTGGGGCAGTACAGCAACCTGGTGATGATCCACCACAACGCCGAGGAGTTCACCCTGCACTTCATTTACGTCTTCCCAAACGTGGCCCAGGGCAAGCTGATCTCGAGCAACATCCTCAGCCCGGGCCATGCCAAGCGGTTGTGGCGCGCGCTCGGTGAAAACATCAGCCGGTACGAGGCGCAGTTCGGCACCATCCGCGAGGTCCCCGAGGCCGGCCCGATCCCCACCGTCGGCTTCGTGCAATGACGGGCGCGCGGACGAAACAGCCCCCGCCCAGAATCCCCCACAGGCAACCTTCCGCCCCGCCGTGCACCTAATCCTAGTAATGGCGAGGTGCACCATGCGGCGGATGGGTACGGCTCGTCGTTTTCCAGGTTTTTTCTTTTTGATGATTGCTGTGCTGACGCTGACCGCGTTGCCTGTGGCCGCGCAGCAAGGAGGCATCGACCCGAGGCTTCCTCCCCCACCTCCGCCGCCTGAGCAGCCGGCACCAAAGCCCCCGGACAAATTAGCGCTGCCGAAAGCCGCAGAAGGCGAGCTGAAGCTCGCCGCGCCGCCTCTTGACCTGCCTGCCAGTGTGGCCGTCCCTTCCGGCACGCGTTTCTCGGTGGTGCTGGACACGCCGCTGAGCACACGAATTGCGCGCAAGGGCCAGGTGGTCACCTTCCGCACCTCCAATCCTTTGCGCGTGAGCGACCAACTGGAAATCCCGCCGGAGACGGCTTTCACGGGTACCGTTGTCGAGGTGCGGCGCCCCGGGGGTTTCGGCAAGGCGGGCTCGCTGCGCGTCCACGTGGATCGCATCAACCTCTCCACCGGGGCCACTTCGGAGGTGCTGGCGCGGCTCGACTCGCCGGACATGAAGGGCAACAGCCGGCTGACCACCGATAAGCAGCACACCACCGATCTTTACAGCCTGACCATATACACGCTCGAGGGCACCCTGCTGGGAGCGCGGATCCATGGTGGCAAGGGCGCGGCGGTCGGCGCGGGCGCAGGGGCTGCCGTGGCGCTGATCATCATGATGGCCCACCGCGGCCAGGACCTTTACCTCGAACCGGGCATGCCCTTCCAGATCGTCCTGGACCGGCCCGTCGAATTGCCGGGCAAGGGCGTTTGGGACGCCCAGCAGAACTATGCTCGCGAGCATTCTTCCGTCTCCGGGCCCATCGGCGCCACTGCCGGCGGCGCCGACCGCGACGACCCTCGGCGTAACCCGGACGGTTCCCCGGCGGACCCCGACCGCCCGCGACTCAAGCGCCGTCCAAAGAATCCAAACCCGTGAGGGGGCACGGGCAGCAATTAGACCGTTTGGACACCAGCCCCGGCTGCGCGCGTTCCCGCCCAAGTTCATCATGCTAAAGTAGTTCTGATGCAAGCTGCCTGCTCCAAGTGCGGGACGCAGCACCTGCTCAAGGACGCCCAGATCGGCGACCAAGCCAAGGTGCAATTCCGCTGCTCGAAGTGCGGGGAGACCACCGTGGTTGAGGTCGAGCGACGGCCCGACCGCACCCAGGTGATCACGCCGATGCCGTCTTTTGCCCGCCGCGGGGGCTCGGCGGGGCTGGGCGATACCATGGCCAGCGAATACCAGGGACTCGCGTTACCGGTGGGCAAGGCCATTACGCTCTCGGTCATCGCCGGGCCGGCCAAAGGGCTGGTTTACCCCATCACCAAACCCCGGGTGGTGATCGGCCGAACCGGAGCGGACCTGGAGATCAACGATCCGGAAGTCTCACGCTGGCACTGCGCGGTCGAGGTGAAGGGCGACGTGATCCGCCTGCGGGACCTCGATTCCACGAACGGCACCTATTACGGCGAAGAGCGGGTGCGCGCCGCCGAACTCAAGCACCTCTGCGAGTTTCGCATCGGCTCGACCGTGGTGCTGGTCACCGTCATCCCCAGGCTCGCCGGCTAGCCGCCACCGGCCGGGGCGGCTCTCCTCTCCCAGATTTCGTGATAACGTAGCTCGCGCTCGCCGCGCGCACCTGCGATGAACCACCTGACTGTGACCCTGATTGCCTGCAATGAAGAGCAGAACCTGCCGCGCGTGCTGGCGTCGGTGCAGGGCCTCGCCGACGAGATCGTGCTGGTCGATTCGGGCAGCACCGACCGCACTGGCGAGATCGCCCGGCAGTGCGGCGCACGCGTGGTGTACCACCCCTGGAGCGGGTTCGGCGAGCAGAGGAACTTCGCCGCCGCGCAGGCTGCCCATGACTGGATCCTTGCCCTCGACGCCGATGAGGAGTTGAGCGCGGAGCTGCGCGAGTCTCTGCGCGCATGGAAAGCTCAGCCGCCTGCGGCCGCGGCTTACGAGTTTGCGCGCTGCGCCAGCTACCTCGGGCGCTGGATCCGGCATTCGGGCTGGTACCCGGACCGCAAGGCGCGACTCTATCACCGCGATCGCGCGCGCTTTGCCGGCGTGGCCCACGACTCGCTCGAAACCGGCGGCCCGGTGGCGCGTCTTGCTGGCGACCTGCTGCATCACGCCTTCCGCACTTTCGCCGAGCACACCGCCAAGGTGGATTCCTACAGCACCGCCGCTGCCCGGGAGATGTTCGCCGCGGGCCGCCGGCACTGGCGAGCGGCCCTGCTGTTGGCCCCGCCCTGGACGCTACTGCAGAAGTTCGTCCTCCGCAGGGGTTTCCTCGACGGCACACGGGGATGGAAGATTGCCCGGATGAGTGCTCGCTACACGTTCCTCAAATACCGCAAGCTGGGCGTGCTGGTTCGCGGCGGCTCGTTGGAAGAGCCCGATGGTGGGCTCCCTCGGGCAAGCTCGGGACAACCTGGACCCACTGCTGCACAGACGAACCTGAGCCGCTAGAGAAGGGCGCGTGGCCTTGATTCCCCTTTACGTGGATCTCGAACAGGAGTGGCGCGGCGGCCAGAATCAGGCGCTGCTGACCCTGCGAGGGCTGCGCGCTCGCGGGCATGCCGCAGAGCTGATGGCTGTCGGCGGGTGCCCCCTGGCCCGCCGTGCGCAGGCCGAAGGGGTCCTCGTCCATACGGTGGGGCCGCACGCGCGGCGGTTTCAAGCTGTGCTTCTGCTGCGCCAGCTTCTGGCCCGCCGCCGGTTTGATCTTCTACATGCCAACGAGCCGCACGCTCTGACCGCGGCCTGGCTGGCACGCGTGCATCGCCGGGTGCCGGTGGTGGCCTCGCGGCGCGTGGCCTACCCCTTGCAGCGCAACTCGCTGGCGCTGGCCCGCTATCGGGCCGCGCGGCGCATCCTGGCGATCTCGCGCTTCGTGGCCGAAAGCGTGCTCGCCTCCGGCCTGCCGGACGAGCGGGTAGAAATCGTTTACGAAGGCGTCGAAGTGCCGCCGCTGCCTTCCAAGGAGGCGCGTTGCGCCGCGCGGCGCCGCTGGGGCGTGGGTGAGCACGAGACGCTGATCGGATGCGTCGGCTATCTGTTGCCGGAAAAAGGCCAGCACGTCCTGATTCGCGCGCTGCCCGCTGTTCGCGAACATTTCCCCGCGTGCCGCCTGCTGCTGGCGGGCGACGGCCCGTGCCGCACGCAACTGCAGGACCTCGTGCACGACCTCCGATTGCAATCCGCGGTTCTATTCGCCGGCTTTGTCGAGGACATCCCGCAAGTCTATGCTGCGCTCGACCTGTTCGTGTTTCCGTCGCTAGCCGAGCCGTTGGGCACCTCACTGGTTGCGGCAATGGCCTATGGCTTGCCGGTGGCGGCGGTCAAGAGCGGTGGTGTGCCCGAGTACGTCACCGATGGAGAGACGGGATTGCTGGCCCCGGCCGCCGAGCCCGGCGCGCTCGCGGCGGCGGTCTTGCGGTTGCTGCGGGACCCGGAGCAGGCGCGCCGCCTGGGCAGCGCGGCACGCGAGACCATCAAGCAGCGCTTCGCCGCCGAGCACATGGTCGAAAACACGCTCCGCGTTTACGAAAGGGTCTGTTCGGCGTGAGAGCGCGCCTAAACGGGTAGCGCAGTTCGTAGCGCCGGCATCTTGCCGGAAGGTTTTTCCGTCGCGGGCCCCGCGCGAGACCGCATGGCAACTACGCCGCCGGGATTGCGGCGCTGCGGGCAGACTGAACCACCGACGGCGGAAGGCGTGAACGCGCTGCTCATTCCAACGCAATATGGGTATCCGTGCGCTCGACCCCGTCCATCTTCTGGATCGTATCCATCACCAGATTGTCGAGCTCGCGCTGGCTCTCCACCTCGACGTAGGCGAACACATCCGGAACGCCCCAGCAGGCATGAGCCGAGAGCACCGCGGGGATTTGGGTCAGAGCTTGGGCCACGCTCTTGGCGTGGCCAGCACGGACATGGATGAGCACGTAGGCGCGTACCGGACGCTTTCTGACTTGCATGGCAGGCTCCTTTGATTCGGCTGAGGGCAAGCTCGCTGGGGTTATCCTACACCCATTTGGGGAGCCGGAAAACGCAAACGCTCCGGCAACAGGTTTCGCTGTCGGAGCGCTTACGCTACATCAGTTGTTGCGCCAGTTTTTTGAACCTTCCCTGTTCCTCCTCTCCGTTCAGCGGTACTCCCGAGCCTGCGGGGGACTGATCACCCATCTCCCGTCGGGCTCAAGGAACTCAAGACCGATGGCAAAGCCTACGCCGCGCAGCGGCT
>JBGPZW010000135.1:0-9097 GCA_041493955.1 Terriglobia bacterium | reverse complement strand
CGGTTACCGGCCGCAGTTTTACTTCCGGACCACCGACGTGACCGGGGACGTGAAGCTGGGGGCGGGGGTGGAGATGGTCATGCCGGGGGACAACGTGTCGATGGAGATCGCGCTGATCACCCCGGTGGCGCTGGAGAAGGGACTGCGGTTTGCCATCCGCGAGGGCGGCCACACCGTCGGCGCCGGCGCCTGCACCGAGATCATCGAGTAACCCATGCCAGCCGGAGAAAAAATTCGCATTCGCCTGAAGGCTTATGACCACCGCATCCTCGACCAGTCCACGCGGGAGATCGTCGAGACTGCCAAACGCACCGGCGCCGAAGTGGCCGGGCCGATTCCGCTGCCCACGACGATCAACCGCTGGACGGTGTTGCGCTCGCCGCACGTGGACAAGAAATCGCGCGAGCAGTTCGAGATGCGCACGCACAAGCGGCTGATCGACATCCTCGATCCCACGCCCGATACCGTGGACGCGCTGATGAAGCTCGATCTGCCGCCCGGCGTGGACGTCGAAATCAAGGCCTTCGGGCCGCAGCACGCTGCGAAGTAGAGATGGGAGCTGAGCGACACCAATGGCTGTGAACGGGATCCTGGGAATCAAGCTGGGTATGGCGCAGGTGTTCGCCGAGGACGGCACCGCGGTGGGCTGCACGGTGCTGCAGGCGGGCCCCTGCGTGGTGGTCCAGCGCCGCACCAAGCAGAAAGACGGCTACGACGCCGTGCAGTTGGGCCTGGTGGAGTTCATCAAGCCGCAGCGCGTGAACAAGCCCATGACCGGCCACCTCAAGAAGGCCAACGCGGCGCCCATGCGGCTGCTGCGCGAAGTGCGCGTGGAGGAATCCGCCGAGGAGACCAAGGTCGGTGACCGCGTCCTGGTGGACCGCTTCGAGCCCGGCGAGTACGTGGACGTCACGGGCGTGAGCAAGGGCAAGGGCTTCCAGGGCGGCGTCAAGCGCTGGCACTTTCGCGGCGGCGACGCCACGCACGGCTCGATGTTCCACCGCGCGCCGGGCGGCATCGGCGCCAGCTCATTTCCCTCGCGCGTCTGGCCGGGGCAGCATTTCCCCGGGCACATGGGCAACCAGCGGGTCACGGCCAAAAACCTGCGTGTGGTGAAAGTGGATGCCGAAGAGAATCTGCTGCTGGTGCGCGGCACCGTTCCCGGCCCGAACGGCAGCTACATCTTGATCCGCAAGGCCAAGTACGGCAAGTAGCGCTAGACGAAGGATACGAAGACCATGGCCGTCGTGGACGTCATCAATCTGGAAGGCAAGAAGGTCGGCCAGCTCGACCTGGCCGACGCTGTGTTTGCGGCGAAGGTGAACCCGCACCTGCTGCATGAGACGGTGCGGTGGTATTTGAACAGCCAGCGCGCGGGCACGCACAAGACCAAGGGTCGCGGCGAGGTGGCCGGCTCAGGTCGCAAGCTCTGGCGACAGAAAGGCACGGGCCGCGCCCGCGTGGGCTCCATTCGGTCGTCGATTTGGCGCAAGGGCGGCACGGTGCACGGCCCGCAGCCGCGCAGCTACGCGTATCGCCTGCCGAAGAAGATGCTGCTCGGCGCCCTGCGCTCGGCGCTTTCGTCCAAGCTGGCCGAGCAGAAGCTGACCGTGGTGGATGCCTGGACACTGGAAACGCACAAGACCAAGGCATTCCGCCAGGTGCTCGACCGGCTGGACGGCGAAACGCGGACGATGTTGCTGGTCGAGCAGGAAGCCAACCACAACCTGGAGCGAGCCAGCCGCAACCTCGAGGGCGTGAAGCTGGTGCGGCCGTCAACGCTGCAGCCATACGACCTGCTGCGCCACGACCGCCTGGTCCTCTCCAAGGACGCCGCGGTGAGATTGGGCACGTCGCTGGGTCCGGTGAAGCGGGGCGCTACCGGCACGTTGCAGCAGGACGCCGCTCCAATCACGATCCAGCCAGCCAAACCGGCGGCGAAAAAACAAGCAGCGGCCGGCGCGGAAGCGGCGCGGGGCAAGAGGGCAAAGAAGCCGCGCGCGGCGCGCAAGCCCGCCCGGAAGGGAAAGGGCAAGGACTAAGACTAGGCCATGGCCATCACCACCTATCAGATTATTCGCCGGCCGATCATTACCGAGAAGGGTCTCGGGGTGAAAGAGACGCAGCACACGGTGGTGTTTGAGGTGGCTGCGGCGGCCACGAAAACGCAGATCAAGGAAGCGGTGCAGAAGATTTTCAAGGTGAAGGTTGTTGCCGTGCGCACGGCGAATTTCTACGGCAAGTTTCGCCGCCGGGGCCGCGCGGAAGGTTACCGGCGCGACTGGAAGAAGGCTTACGTCAAGCTGGCGCCGGGCGAAAAAATGATCGAGTACGCAGAGAATCTCTAACCCGGGGAACCGGCTCCGGCGGACCGGGGCGGGAACCTGCGGCATGCGCCAACCGAAAGGTTGGAGGGAACCATGGCACTGAAAAGCTTCAACCCGTACACAGCGTCGCGGCGGTTCATCACCATGCTCGACAAGAGTGAGGTGACCAAGGACCGCCCGGAAAAATCACTCACCGAGCCCCGAAAACGCTCGGGCGGGCGCAACGCGCACGGCGAGATTACCGCGTGGCACCGCGGGGGCGGCCATAAGCGTCAGTACCGGGCCATCGATTTTCGCCGCGATAAGGCCGGCATTCCGGCGCGCGTCGCGGCCATCGAGTACGACCCGAACCGCTCGGCGCGGCTGGCGCTTTTGCACTACGCTGATGGCGAGAAGCGCTACATTCTGCACCCGCACGGCCTCGAGGTTGGCATGACCGTGCAGACCGGTGCCGGGGCGGATATTCTTCCCGGCAACGCGCTGCCCATCCGGTTCATTCCACCCGGCACGCAGGTGCACAACCTGGAGCTCCACCCGGGCAAGGGTGCGCAGGTGGTGCGTTCTGCCGGAGGCGCGGCGCAATTGCTGAGCAAGGAAGGCGGAATCGCGCTGGTGAAGCTGCCCTCGGGCGAAGTGCGGAAGTTTGCGCTCGACTGCATGGCCACTATCGGACAGGTCGGCAACCTCGAGCACGAGAACGTAACCTACGGCAAAGCGGGACGCACGCGCTGGCACGGGCGGCGTCCGACCGTGCGCGGCGTGGCCATGAACCCGGTGGATCACCCGCACGGCGGCGGGGAAGGGCGCGTCAAGGGCAACCACCCGCAGACGCCCTGGGGTTTCCCAACGCTGGGCGCCAAGACGCGCAAGAACCATCGCTCGGACAAGCAGATTGTCCAGCGGCGCAAGCCCTAGTTTTTCGGAAAGCAGCGTTCTTGCTGGAGCGGTAAAAAGGAGCAACAAAATATGAACCCGGCGCGGCGGGTTTTTGAGAGTGAAACCATGAGAGCATCCAGAACAGCACGAGCCTCTGCTCGGCGCTCGAGCCGGGCCCGCAAGTCCGCGGCGTCACCGCGCGCCGGAAAAACGGCCAAGCCCGCGCCCAAGATCCTGCCGGCCGGTCCGGTGCAGGTTCTCCACCGGCTGTGCAAGCCGGGCTGGGCGGTCACCGTGGAGAAGACGCCCAATGCCCAGGGCACGCGGTTTGTTTGCCCGTTCTGCCCGCTGTCGCATCGGGTTCCGGGGCCGGTACGGGGCTTCCGCAAGCTGCGCCGCGCGCAGTGGATCAAGCTGCGCCGGGTCGAGGAGTGAGGGGAACCGATGGCGCGATCGCTCAAGAAGGGGCCGTTCATCGATGATCACCTGCGAGAGAAGGTCGAAGGGCTGAACGCGCGCAATGAAAAGAAGGTGATCAAGACGTGGTCGCGGCGTTCGACGATTCTGCCCGAGATGGTCGGGCACACAATCGCCGTGCATAACGGCAAGAAATTCATCCCGGTGTACGTCACCGAGCAGATGGTCGGGCACAAGCTGGGCGAGTTCTCGCCCACGCGGACCTTCAAGGGCCACGCCGTGAGGGCCGCGCTGGAGAAGGCGGCGGGCCTGGCAGGCGTTCCCGGAGCTCCGGGCGCAGGCGCGGCGCCTCCCGCGGGCGGCAGCGCGCCGGCAGCACCCAAGGCATAGACGATGGCTACGCAAACTCCGGCAGCACCGACAATCGAAGCCGTGGCCATGGCGCGGCATGCGCGGATGTCGCCGCAAAAGGCGCGGCTGGTCATCGACCTCATCCGCGGCCAGCGTGCCGAGAAGGCGCTGCAGATCCTGCGCTACACGAAGAAACGCGTGGCGCGAGACATTGAAAAAGTTCTGCGTAGCGCGATCGCCAACGCGGAGCACAAGGCCGAAGACGCCGGTGAATCGTTGGACGTCGATCGGCTGTATGTTTCGCGCTGCTTTGTGAACGAAGGGCCGCGGTGGAAGCGGTTGCGACCGGCGCCGATGGGCCGCGCGTTCCGCTACCAGAAGCGCACCAGCCACATTGTCGTGAGCGTGACCGAGCATCACGTCGCCGCGCAGGAGCGCGTGGCGGCCGCGGCGGCCGAGGCGGAAGCGCATAAGGGCGTCAAGGGCGCGATGAAGAAGGCGCGGAAAGCGCTGGCGGGGAAGAAGCGTCCGGCGGGCAAGCCGAAGAAATAGGGAGGAAACCTTGGGTCAGAAGACACACCCGTACGGGTTTCGGCTGGGCTACAACAAGCCTTGGAAGTCGCGCTGGTTTGCGCACCGCGACTATGCCGACCTGCTGCACGAAGACGTCGTGCTGCGGCGGGAGCTCAAGGACCGGCTGCGCTCGGCCGGCGTCAGCTCGATCGACATCGAGCGCGCCGCCAACAAGCTGGTCATCCGCATCTACACGGCGCGCCCGGGGATCATCATCGGGCGCAAGGGCTCGGAGATCGACAAGCTGAAGAACGAGGTGCAGAAACGCACCAAGCGCGAGGTGCACATCGATATCCAGGAGGTGCACCGGCCGGAGCTGGACGCGCAACTCGTGGCCGAATCCATTGCGCTGCAACTCGAAAAGCGCGTGGCCTTCCGCCGGGCGATGCGCAAGGCGGTGGACTCGGCGCTGCGTTTCGGCTGCAAGGGCATCAAGGTGCGGGTGGCCGGCCGGCTCAACGGCGCGGAAATCGCGCGCAAGGAGTGGTACCTGCAGGGCCGGTTGCCGCTGCAGACCCTGCGCGCCGACATCGATTTTGGCTTCGCGCAGGCCTACACCACCTACGGCGTGATCGGTGTGAAGTGCTGGGTCTATCAGGGCGAAAAGATCCCCGACCGCGGCGGCCCGAAGGCTGCCCAGGAGCCGGGGCGGGTGAGCGGGTAAACGACGATGTTGATGCCGAAAAAAGTCAAATACCGCAAGCAACAGCGCGGGCGGCGCCGGGGCAAAGCTTGGCGCGGCGGTGAGCTCTCCTTCGGCGAGTACGGTCTGAAGGCGCTTGAAGCCGCCTGGATCACCGACCGGCAGATCGAGGCCTCGCGTGTGGCCATCACGCGGTTCATCAAGCGCGGCGGCAAGCTCTGGATCCGGATCTTCCCGGACAAGCCCTTCACCAAGAAGCCGGCGGAAACGCGCATGGGCAAGGGCAAGGGCGCGCCGGAGCACTGGGTGGCGGTGGTCAAGCCGGGCCGGATGATGTTTGAAATGGCGGGCGTGGACCTGGCCACGGCCAAAGAGGCCATGAACCTGGCGGCGCACAAGCTGCCGATCCCGACCAAGTTTGTGACCCGCGCGGGGAGCCTCTGATGCCGCGCCGAATCGAAAAGCTGCGCGAAGTGGACACCAAGGAACTCGAAGTCCAGCAGCGGGAACTCGCCGAACAGATTTTCCGGCTGCGCTTCCAGCTCTCCACCGGGCAGGCCGAGGCGCTCAAGCGCCTGCGCGAGGCTCGCAAGGATCTGGCGCGCATCAAGACCCTGCTGGGCGAACGCACCGTGAGGAAAGAACATGGCAACTGAAGCGGAAAAGCCGGGCGCGGGTGGCACGGCGCGCCGGCCGCGGCAAAAGCTGGTCGGGGTGGTCACCAGCGCCAGGATGCAGAAGACCATCGTGGTCAAAGTGACGCGTCTGATGCAGCACCGGCTCTATCAGCGGGTCCTGCGCGTCACCAAGAAATTCTACGCGCACGACGAGCAAGGCGAGGCGCGCACGGGCGATACCGTGCGGATCGTCGAGACCCGGCCGCTGTCGAAACTCAAGCGCTGGCGGCTGGCCGAAGTGGTCGCGCGGCGCACCAGCGTGGATTAGCGCGGCGGCGGAAACTATGGGGCACGGAGCACAGCAATGATTCAGATGCGGACATGGCTGACCGTCGCCGACAACTCCGGCGCGCGCCGGTTGATGTGCATCCTGCCGCTGGGCGGCGATGTCGGGTTGAAGGCGGGCCTGGGCGATATCATCACCGCATCGGTGAAGGAGGCCACCCCGGACAGCCAGATCAAGAAAGGCAAAGTGGTGCGGGCGGTGGTGGTGCGGATGCGTAAGGAGCACCGGCGGAAGGACGGCACCTATATTCGTTTTGACGACAACGCCGCGGTGCTGATCGACGAGGCCAACGAGCCCGTGGGCACGCGCGTGTTCGGGCCGGTGGCCCGGGAGCTGCGCGAGAAGAAGTTCGCCAAGATCGTCTCGCTCGCGCCGGAAGTGTGGTAGCGATGAGGAAGAACACAGAAGATTCGGTGCGGCACACCATGAGCATTCGCAAGGGCGACCAGGTGCGCGTGATGACCGGGCGCGACCGAGGTAAGGTCGGCCGCGTGCTCTCGGTGGACGCGTACAAGCGCACGGTGACTGTCGAACACGCCAGCATGATCAAGCGCCACACGCGCCCCAACCCGTCGAAGAACATCAAGGGCGGGATTGTGGAGCGCGAGGGCGCCATCGCCATCTCCAACGTGCTGCTGGTCTGCCCGGGGTGCAACAAGCACACGCGCGTGGCCCATGCCACGCTGACCGACGGCACCAAGGTGCGCACCTGCCACCGCTGCGGCACCACGCTGGAGAAGTAGGCGCGGAGAAAGAGAACATGATCAGCCGAATGCGCGAACGCTACCGCAACGACGTCATCCCGGGGCTGATGAAGCGCTTTGGGTACAAGAATGCCATGGCCGTGCCTAAGCTTTCCAAAGTGGTTGTCAACATCGGTTTGGGCGAGGCCAGCCAGAACATCAAGCTGCTGGACGTCGCGGCCATCGAGCTGGGCCAGATCACCGGGCAGAAGCCGATCATCACCCGGGCCAAGAAATCGATTGCGAATTTCAAGATCCGCAAGGGCATGCCCATCGGCTGCTGCGTGACGCTGCGCGGCGACCGCATGTATGAGTTCATGGACCGCCTATGCAACGTCGTGCTACCACGCGTGCGCGACTTCAAGGGCCTGCCGGCAAACGCCTTCGACGGCCGCGGCAACTATACCCTGGGCCTGAAGGACCAGCTCGTGTTCCCGGAGATTGATTACACGCGCGTGGACAAGATCAGGGGCATGAACATCAGCGTGACCACCACCGCCCACAGCGACGAGGAAGGCCGCGAACTGCTCAAGCTGTTGGGCGTGCCGTTCCGCGGCTAGAGGAGAACCGATGGCGCGAACCTGTCAATTCGCCAAGATGCGCAGGAAGCCGAAGTTCAAAATCCGCGTGCGCAACCGCTGCCGCATCTGCGGCCGCCCGCGCGGCTACCTGAGCAAATTCGAGATGTGTCGCATCTGTTTCCGCGGCCTCGCGCTCAAGGGCGAGATCCCCGGCGTCACCAAGGCGAGCTGGTAAGGGAGAACCGAGAGAACCGATGCAGACTGACCCGATTTCCGATTTGCTCACACGCATCCGCAACGCCGCCCGCGCCAAGCACGCGCGCGTGGACATGCCCGCGTCGAAACTGAAAACTGAGATCGCGCGCATTCTCAAGGAAGAGGGCTACATCTCCACCTACAAGCTGGTGGAGGAGAGCAAGGCGCGCAAGACCCTGCGCGTGTTTTTGAAGTACACCCCGGACAAGCACAACGTCATCACCGGCCTGCGCCGCATTTCCAAACCGGGCAGCCGGGCCTACGTCGGCGCTTCTCAGATTCGCGCAGTGGTGGGCGGCCTGGGGATCAGCATCCTGACCACGCCGCGGGGCGTGATGACCGGGCGCGCCGCGCGCAAGGCGCGCGTCGGCGGGGAAGTGCTCTGCGAGGTCTGGTAGACCGGCGGAACGAGGGAGAAGAGCGAGAGAGAGCCATGTCGCGAATTGGACGCAAGCCCATTCCATTGCCGGCCGGCGTGAAGGTGCAAATCTCCGCCAGTGCGGTCGAAGTGCAAGGCCCGAAGGGCAAGCTGGCGGTTCCGCTGCCGGTCGGCATCCGCTTCGAGCAGAAAGATGGTGTGCTCGCGGCGCTTCGGCAGAGCGAGGAGCACCGGGCGCTGCACGGTTTGGCGCGCGCGCTGGTGGCCAACGCCGTTCTGGGCGTCACGCAGGGATTTAAGAAGGACCTCGACATCGTGGGCGTCGGCTACCGCGCTGAAGTCAAGGGCAAGACCGTGAACTTCAGCCTGGGCTATTCGCACCCGATCGAGTTTCCGGTGCCCGAGGGCATCCAGATCACAGTGGAGAAGCAGACGCACGTGACCGTCACAGGCGCCGACAAGGGCCTGGTCGGTCAGGTGGCTGCCGACATTCGCAGCCTGCGCCCGCCGGACCCGTATAAACAGAAGGGTGTCCGGCTGACCGGTGAACGGCTGAAGAAGAAGGCCGGCAAGGCCGGCGCGGCCAAGACCGCCGCGTAAGGAGAGTTGACGTGGCCACTGCCAGGGTACAAAAGCTATCGCGCAACGCGCACCGCCAGCGGGTGCACCTGCGGGTGCGCACCCGCGTCACCGGGACGCCGGAGCGCCCGCGCTTGTGCGTCTATCGCTCGCTCCAACATATCTACGCGCAGGTGATTGACGACCGCACCAGCCGCACATTGGTCTTTGCCAGCTCGCTCGACAAGGCCATGCGGCAACAGATGAAGGGCGGAGGCAACATCGCCGCGGCAAAGGTCGTGGGCAAGGCGCTCGCCGAGCGGGCCAGGGCCGCCGGCATCGAGTTGGTCGTCTTTGACCGCGGCGGGTACAAGTACCACGGCCGCGTCAAGGCGCTGGCCGATGCAGCACGGGAAGCGGGGTTGAAATTCTAACGGTTATGTCCAAACAAATTCTCAGAGACACCCTTGCAGTGCGGCGGCCCATCGAGG
>JBGPZW010000064.1:0-18345 GCA_041493955.1 Terriglobia bacterium | reverse complement strand
TCCTTGAGCACCTGCGCGCCGTTGACGAAGACGTGGACGACACCGGTGGAATACTGGTGAGGCTTCTCAAAGGTGGCGTGATCCTGGATGCGGGCCGGATCGAACACCACCACATCAGCGAAATAGCCCGGCTTGAGCCGACCACGCTGCTTGATCTTGAGATTGATCGCGGGCAGCGAGGTCAGCCGCCGGATGGCTTCCTGCAGCGAGATCAATTTCTCGTCGCGCACATATTGGCCCAGCAGCCGCGCCACATTCCCGTAGGCGCGTGGGTGCGGATTCGATTTCAGGAAGGCGCCCTCGGGGGCGACCGAGCCCGCGTCGGAGCCGAAGCTCACCCAGGGCTGTTGGATCTGCTTGCGGATGTTTTCCTCGGACATCAGGAAGTAGATCGTGTCCACGCGGCTGCCGTCTTCGATGACCAGGTCCATCGCCGTCTCCTCCGGCGACTTTCCCCGCATCGCGGCCACTTCCGCCAGCGTCTTGCCGGTCAGCGGCTTGAGCGCGTCGTTCTTGAAGCCGGCCAGCAGCGTGCCTTGAGCGCCGGCGCCGAGGTACAGGTTTTCCCATTTGTCGGTGGGCGTGGACATCTCCTGCTTAACGCGTTCGCGGATGGCCGGGTCCTTCAGCCGCGCGATCCAGGCTTGCAAGCCGCCTTCCTGGACCCACGGCGGCATGGCCGCGTCGAGGCCGGTGGCACCCGCCGGGTAGGTGTACATGTCCGCGGTGATGTGCAGCTTCTGCGCGCGTGCCTGGTTAATTCTGGCGATGGCCGCATCCATCTTGGACCAGTTCGGCTTACCTGCGGCCTTCAGGTGATAAATCTCCGCGGGGATGTGCGCCTCGCGCGAGATGGTCACCAGCTCATCGATGGCCTCGAGCAGGCGGCTTCCTTCGCTGCGCATGTGCGAGATATACATGCCGCCGGACTGCGCGGCCACTTTGCACAGCGCGATCAGCTCGTCGGTCTTCGCGTAGAAAGCTGGGGCGTAGATCAGCGAGGAACCCACGCCGAGCGCGCCTTCATTCATCGCGTGCTTCACCAGGGCGCGCATCCGATCGAGCTCCGCCGGGGTAGGAGGGCGGTCCGCGTAGCCGATCTCGTGGATGCGCACCGTCGTGGCCCCGACAAACGAGGCCACGTTCGGCGAGATTCCACGCCGAACCAGGTAATCAAGGTACTGGCCCAGCGTGGTCCACTTGATCTCGTACTTGATGTCGCCCTGCCGCGCGACAAGCTCATTCTTCATCGCGTCGTTCAACGGTCCCATCGACCAGCCCTCGCCCATCACTTCGAGCGTGACGCCCTGCCGGATGTCGCTCTGCGAGCGCCCGTCGTAGAGCAACGAGTCGGTGGCCCAACTGAGCATGTTGATGAAGCCGGGTGCAACCGCCATACCTTTGGCGTCGATCTCCGTCCGGCCGCGCGCCTTGTGCAGCAGGCCGACGGCGGCGACCTTGTCGCCCCGGATGGCCACATCGCCGAGCACGGGCGGGCCGCCGCTCCCGTCGTAAATCCTCCCGTTCCGGATGACCACGTCGTAGGTTTCAGCCGACTTCTTCTGCTGCGCGGCGGCAGGGGGCGCAGCGATCATGCAAACAACCACACTGAAGACGAGTGCGCAAACGATTCTTGGTTTCATGGGGCGGTATCTTAGGCGATTTTCCGGCTGCGAGTCACGGACTACAAATCACAGCTCAGGGCAGAGGCAAGCCGGGTGAGGCCACGATGCCGGCCATGCGCAGGATTTCCTGATACTCCTCATCACTTATCAAGGAGATGAGTAGGCGGACATTTTTCAGGAACTTAACCTTGCGCAGGGCGTGGTTCGCGCGCAGCTCAGCCAGCGAGACCTGGCGCGGCAGCCGTTCTATGGCGCGCAAGTCCGCCACCAGATTCTTGACTTTGGGGTCGTAGGGATCGAGATAAGGATCGCGGGTGACCTCCGCCAGCGCGTAAACGGAACGCTCCGGTGCAGCGTGGTAGCACAGGACGCGGTCTCCCCGGCGAACCAGCTTGAGTTGCCGGAGCGCGGCGGGCCTCGACCCGGCCCCGCGCCACATCTCCTTGCCCTTCACGAACAGCGTATCCCAGTGATAATTGTGCGGGTCCACGCAGAAGAGCCACTGGTGGCGCTGGGAAACGGGACGCGTCATAGGTCCGATGATCTTGCCCCGCTGCCCTGGGGGCAGGCCGCACTATACACGCGAGTCTTACGCAAGGGGAGAAATTCCTCGGCCAAGTTGACGCCAGGCGTACAAAAAGCAAACACCGCCGCCTGTCCGGCCGTCTTAAGGCCGGGTCGGTCACAAAATAAGCTATCTATTTTCTTACACTTACGGTAAGGATAGCTTCCGGGGTGATTAACCGCAGTCCACGAAGATGTCTTCCCCGCGAACCTCGACCACGTAGCAGTTGACCCCGACCGAGGGGTTCATGGTGACCTTGCCGGAGGTCACGTCGTACTGCCAGCCGTGCCAGGGGCAGGTGACCACCTTGCCCTCAAGCTCACCCTGGCCAAGCGGCCCGCCGCGGTGCAGGCAGGTATTATTGATGGCATGGAAGCTGCCCTCGACGTTGGCTAGCGCCACGGTCGTGCCGTTCACCTGGAACTCCCGAATCGTCCCGGCAGGGATTTCGTCTTTCTTCGCGGCACGCAGGAAAGCCATAGCTTAACTCCTTCGGGGAATGAACCCGCCCGGGAAACTCTGCGAAGCAGGCCGGCTCCTCCGCCCCGCTCGACACGGGCTACTAGCGGGGAGTGGGCGTCTGCGCCACCATCACGTCGCGCTTAAAATCCTCGACCATTCCGGGGCGCAGGCGCACCTCGGTGGGTCGCTTGGCCAGCGACATCTCATCAATCTTGTCCTGCAGCTTCAACAGCGCATAAAACAGACCCTCAGGCCGCGGCGGGCAGCCGATCACGTACACGTCCACCGGAACGATCTTGTCCACGCCCTGCAGTACGGAATAGACGTTGAAAGGCCCGCCCACGCTGGAGCACGCCCCCATCGAGATGCACCACTTCGGGTCCGGCATCTGGTCCCAGACGCGCTTCAGTACCGGCGCCATTTTCAGGGTTACCGTGCCCGCCACGATCATCAGGTCGGCCTGGCGCGGCGACGGCCGAAAAACCTCGGCTCCGAACCGCGCAATATCGAACCGCGACGTCGTGGAGGCGATCATCTCGATGGCGCAGCAGGCCAGGCCGAACGTCAGCGGCCAGATGGCGCTCTTGCGCGCCCAATTGAAGACGTAGTCCACCGACGAGATCATGAAGTTCTTCTCGAAACGGTTGTCGAGGATTCCCATACGCTCCTCACCACGCCCTGGAACACCTTGAAACATCGCAGTATAGCGCCTGCTCGCGGGCGAGTCAAAGGGCCGCTACAGGGTGCGCAGCGGCGGCATTTGCGGCTGCGAGCCCGCGGGTTTGGTCCCGCGGACCAGCAGGGCCCCTTCGGCGCGGAAGGCGCGCAACTGTTCGGCGTCGCGGAACCATTTCCCGGTGTAAACCTCCGGCGCGGGCGTGGGGTCGGGGATACGCCGGTGGGCCACCTCGGCAAAGCCAGCCTCGCGGAACAGCCCGGCCCACTCTTCGGCCGATAGCAAGTGCGTGGGGACAGCCAGCTTCTCCCCCCACTGGTGGCAGTGCGGGTTGTCGCGGTAGTAGTTGATCAAGATCCACGCCGAGCCGCCCTCGCGCAGCACGCGGAAGATTTCGCGCAGGCCCTTGGCCGATTCGGGCCAGTAGTAGGCGGATTCCACGGAAATCACGCGGGTGAAGAACTGGACGTCCCAGGGGATTTGATCCACGCTGCCCACCACAAACATTACGTGCGAGAGCTCGGCGCTGGCTTTGCGCGCCTGCCGCACCATTTCGTCGGAGATGTCCATGCCCACGACGCGGCCTGAGGTCACGCGCTGCGCTACGAGTCGCGCGAGCCAGCCAGAGCCGCAGCCCACGTCGAGCACATTCTCGTCGGGCTGGAGGTCCATCAGGGCCAGCGCGGGCAAAACGATAGGCAGGTGGTCGTGCTCCATGCCTGCGCCACGGCCGGCCTCGGCCCAGCGGTTGAATTCCTCGCGGAGATGGTCGTCCTTGACCGTTTCAGGCATCAGCAAAAAGGTGGGACTCTCGAGGAACACAGATCAACAGGTCCAGTCCAGGGAGCCCAAGTGTGGCGTCATCCCGAGAGAAGCGAGGGATCTCTCTGAGGGATTCCTTCCGGCAAGGCCGGAATCCTCGATCGCTGCGCTCGGAATAACAAGGCCCGGTGCTCCACCCATCCCCGCGGGCGCGGCAAGCAGCGCTCCTACTTCTCGACCTTGGCCAGGAGCTCGGCGAATTTCTGCTGGCGCTCGGACTGGTCCTGGCCGCCGTAGGCCTCGGCGAGCTGGGTGACGTTCATCGAGCAGAACTTCGGCCCGCACATGGAGCAGAACTTCGCATCCTTGTAGAAGTCGTCGGGCAGGGTTTCATCGTGCATGGCGCGGGCGGTGTCCGGGTCCAAGGAAAGGTCGAACTGTTTGTTCCAGTCAAACAGGAAGCGCGCATAGCTCAGCGCGTCGTCGCGGTCGCGCGCGCCGGGGCGGCGGCGGGCCACGTCGGCGGCGTGCGCGGCGATCTTGTAGGCGATCACGCCCTGCTTGACGTCCTCGGCATTGGGCAGGCCCAGGTGCTCCTTCGGGGTGACGTAACACAGCATGGAAGCCCCGTGCCAGCCGATCATCGCTGCGCCGATGGCACTGGTGATGTGATCGTAGCCCGGGGCAATGTCAATCACGAGCGGCCCGAGGGTGTAGAACGGCGCCTCGTGGCACAGCTCCATTTCCTTCTTCACCTGGAGCTCGATCTGGTCCATGGGGATGTGTCCCGGGCCCTCGATCATTACCTGGACGTCGTACTCCCAAGCCGCCTTGGTCAGCTCGCCCAGGACTTTCAACTCGGCAAACTGCGCGGCATCGCTGGCGTCGGCCAGGCAGCCGGGGCGCAGGCCGTCGCCCAGCGAAAAGCTGACGTCGTGTTTTTTGAAGATTTTGCAAATGTCCTCGAAGCGCTCGTAGAGGAAATTCTGCTTCTTGTGGGCGTTCATCCACTGGGCCAGCAGCGCGCCGCCGCGGCTGACGATGCCGGTGATGCGGTTGCGCACCAGGGGCACAAATTCGCGCAGCACGCCGGCATGAATGGTCATGTAGTCCACGCCCTGCTCGGCTTGCTCCTCGATGACCTCGAGCATGATTTCCGGGGTCAGGTCCTCGGTGCGCCTGACGCGGGAGATAGCCTCGTAGATGGGCACTGTGCCGATGGGCACGGGCGAAGCGTCAATGATGGCCTTGCGAATGGCGGGGATGTCGCCGCCGGTCGAGAGGTCCATGACCGTGTCGGAGCCGTAATGCACGGCGTGGTGCAGCTTCTTCAGCTCCTCGTTTGCATCCGAACTGACCGCGGAGTTGCCAATATTGGCGTTGATCTTGCAGTTGAAGGCGATGCCGATGCCCATCGGCTCGAGGCTGCGGTGATGGATATTGGCGGGAATGATGGCGCGGCCGCGGGCCACTTCGCTGCGCACCAGCTCGGGTTCGAGCTTCTCGCGCCGGGCGACATATTCCATCTCCTCGGTGATGATGCCCTTGCGGGCATAGTGCATCTGCGACACGTTGCGGCCTGCCCCGTCCTTCTTTGCGGGGTCGCCGTTCGCGCCAGCCGCAGGCCCTTCGCTTGCCGCGCGACCAAGCCGCTTTTCGATCCACGCGTCTCTCAGGCCCATGATTTCCCCCGCTCACACGCCGCCCTGCACGGACGCTTGTGATTACAGAACATTATGGCACCGCCACCCCGGCGCAGCAACCGGCGTGTCCCTGACATCCCTCCCAGACACCGGCAAGATGCCGGCGCTACATTGGCTGACCGCGCGGGCACAAGTTGCGCGTCAGGCGCGGCGGAGGGTGAGGAGCGTGATCTCCGGGGGGACGCCGATGCGGACGGGGGCGCCGATGGTGCCGAGGCCGCGGTTGACGTAGAGCAAGGATGGGGCGAGTGACTTGTGATTCGTGACTGGTGGGTCGTGCTGTGAGCCAGTCCCGTTGCCGTTATCGTTGCGGCTTCCGTTTCCGTCGCCGTTTCCGCCGCCGGTTAGCGACTCGCCGGCCGCAGCGGAAGCGAGCGCCAGGCCCTGGGGCCGGTTGTAGAGGCCGGCGACGAAATCGGTGATGAACCGCGCGGGGCTCCACTTGCGGTCGAGGATTTCCACTTGCACCTGGCCGCCGTGGGTATGTCCGGCGAGAGTGAGCTCGATGCCGAGTTCCGCGGCACGGAGGAATGAATTGGGGTTGTGCGAGAGCAGGATATTGGGCGCGTCACGGCGCACCAGCCGCTCGACGCCGAGGAGCATGGGGATGCGGCGGCCCGAGGGCGAGCGCTCACGCTGGTAGTCCACTCCAATCAGGTTGAGCGGCTGGCCGCGCCAGCGCAGTTGCGCGTTCTCACCGCGCAGCAGGCGCATGCCGCTGTGGCGGAACAGCTCGGCGGCGGAGTCTTCCGCGTCGGCGTAGATCTCGTGGTTGCCATTACAACCCCAGACACCGAGGGGGGCGCGGAGGCGCGCCAGCTCCGCAATGCACTCTTCGAGCGGATCGTTTGCGCCGGTGATGAAGTCGCCGGTGACCACGGCCAGCTCGGCCCCCAGGTCATTGGCCATCTCGACGGCGCGACGCACCTGCTCGCGAGGCATGTAGCCGCCGATATGGATGTCGCTCAACTGGACGATGCGCATGCCGTCGAGCGCGGGCGGCAGATTGCCGATGGGCACCTCAACGCGTTCAATCTGGTAGCGCAGTCGCTCGGCGGCGAAGCCGTAGAGCGCGCCGATAAACGGCACGGCGCCGGCAAAGTAGCTCGCGGTCTGGAAGAAATAGCGCCGGGAGGGATCCGGCGGAGTGTCCACGCCAGTCTCAAGCGCAGGCACGAGCTGCGGGTGGGGTCGCGAGCCGCCCTTGCGGCTCTTGAGGCGCAACCAGCACCACTCCACGCCGCGCACCAGTTTGATCGCCAGGAGGGCAACAAAGGCGCTCGACACCCATAGACCGAGCAAAGCCGAGAGCCAGGAGCCGCGGGAGAACATGTGGCCATGCGGCGCGGTCACTCCGCGGAGAATGGGAAGGAATACGAGCAGCGCGCCGGCTACGCAGGCACTATGCAGACCTCGGCGCCACGCCGGCCTCCCGACGCGGCCCGCCAGCCGCCAGGCCCGGACAAACCAGAAGCGCTGCGAGAGATAAACCAGAAACAGGATGACGGAAAGCAGCGCAGCCCGGAAAAGGATGAAACCCCAGTTCGCCTCCAACAGGACTCCCCCCTGCAAACGAGGCGAAATTCTATCATGCCGGCGCCCGGGATCCGCCCGGAAGGAGTTACCAGAGTGCTCACTACCGCACCGCTGCCTCGTCCAAGCTGCTCGTGCCCAGGCGTGGACGCCAGCCGGGCAGCGTGATAGTGTCCTAGGCACAAATCACCCTAAAGGAGCAACCAGTGCGCAAAACTCTGGTGTTGATGACACTCGCGGCCGTGCTGGCGTTCGCTGCCGGACCGGCACTGGCGCAGGCCCAGCCGCCAGCCAAGGCGCCGCGGCCAGCAGGCAGCCCCGCCGATGAGGCATTAGCCGCATGGAACGATATTGGCCGGAAATTGATCGCCATGGCGGAGGATTTCCCGGAGGACAAGTACGACTTCAAGCCCAAGCCCGAAGTGCGCACGTTCGCCGAGCAACTGCTGCACGTGGCCGGGGCGAACTACTTTTTCACCGACACAGTCAAGGGCCAGAAGCCCGGGCAGGAGGACCTGCCACGAGACAAGTACAAGACCAAGGCGGACGTGGTGGCGGCAGTGAAGAAATCCTTTGCCGACGGCGCGGCCGTGATCCAGGGGAAGGGCGACGCGGGCATGGCAGGAATCGTGAAGCATCCCTTCGGCAACTGGATGACGCACGTCTCCACGCTGGCCCGGGACCTGACGGATCACGCCAGCGAACACTACGGCCAACTGGTGGTCTATTACCGGATCAACGGGCTGGTGCCGCCGGAGTCACGGCCGCGGAAGTAGCGGCGCCCGGCGCAAGGCCTGAGGTAAACCCCCGCCGTGGTGCAGCATGCGGCGCCGCGGCCCGGCACGGGAGCGGCACTTCTACTGCGCAGGCTTCGCCGCTGGAGTGGAGGAAGCGTTCGGCGCCGGAAACCTGACTTTCTGGAGCATAGCGGCGAAGCGCGGGTCAGAACGCAGGCTGTCCACGACGGGCTCCATCTTCAACCGAACCAGCATCGGCGAATGAACCTGGGCGGCCTGGTCAAGCCATCGGAAAGCCTGGTTCGCGTCGCCCAGGCCGATATAGACCGAAGCGAAAAAGGCCGGGGAGACGTAGCGCCGGCGGGAAAGATTCCTCAAATCCTGGAGAACCCCCAGGGCTTCGCTCTGCCGGCCGGATAACCCATAGGTGTGACCCAGCAGAGCCAGGGCGGTCGGCGAGACGGACTGCACCTTGCGGAACTCCTCGATGGCCTCAGGATACATTTTCTTCTGTACGTAAGCCATCCCCAGCCAGATGTGTGCCAGGGGAAAATTCGGATCCATGTCGAGGGCTTTGCGACACTGGGCGACTGCCTGGTCGTACTGGCGCGCGTAGTAGTAATGGCCGGCCGCATCGGTGTTGATGGCCAAGGAGAGCGGGTCGAGGGCGTGGGCGTGCTCGATCTCCACGCCGGCCTCCTCGGTCCGCCCGGATAAGTCCAGGAAGACGGCATACCACTGGTGGGCGGTGGCATAGTTGGGGTTGAGCTCAATGGCGCGTTTGAAGCGAGCCTCCGCCGCCGGCCAGTCCCAGTCGTAGTGATACATCACGTCGGCAAGCAGGGCGTGCGCCTCGCCGAGCGAGTCGTCAAGCTGAAGCGCCCGCAAGGCAGCCGCCTTAGCTCTCGGATAGGCTTCGTTGGGTGGGCGTACGCTGAAAAACGCCAGCACGCCGTAGGTGTCCGCCAGGCCCGCATGGGCCAGGGCGTAGCTGGGGTCCTTCTGGATGGCCTCGTTGAAATAATCGATGCTTCTCTGCAGCGCATCGTCGGTGCGCTTGTTCCAGAAGAAGCGGCCGCGGAGATAGGCTTCATAGGCTTCCGGGTTGACCGCGCGGGTCTGGGTGAGGCGCTGTTGCTGTTGCGGAGTCAGCTGTAGCTGGATCTGGCGGGCAATGGCCTTGGCGACGTCGCTCTGCAGGGCGAGGATGTCGCGGAGGTCGCGGTCGTAGTCCTCGGCCCAGCGGTGGGTCTGGTCGCTGACCTGGATGAGCTGAGCGGTGATGCGGGCCTTGTTGCCGTCGCGGCGCACACTGCCTTCCAGGATGTAGTCCACCCGTAGTTCAGCGCCAATCTCCTCGGCACTCTTATGGGTGCCCTTGTACTGCATGATGGTGGTGCGCGCGATGACGCCCAGGCGGTCGGGGTGCATGCGCCCGAGCTGCGCGATCATCTCCTCGGTCAGGCCGTCGCTGAAGTAGTCCTGCTGTGGGTCGCCGCTGAGATTGTCGAACGGAAGCACGGCCAGCATGACCTTGCCTGAGGGCGGCTTGACCTCCGGCCAGATCTTTGGCCGGAGCAGGTAGATGGCGAGGAAAACGACCCCGCCCAGGACCAGGAGCAGCCAGGGAGAGATCGCTTGCTTTGCGGGCGCAGGGGAAACGATTTCCTCCTCTGGCTTGTTTCGCTGCGGCTCGATGCTCTGCTCGGGTTCGGCTTCCGGTTCGGGCTTCTCTTCGGGCTCGAGCTTTACTTCCTGCTCCGGCTCGTCCTCGTCGGGAGGGCGCCGGTCACGCCACCAGGTGTCCAGCTCCGGCCTGTAGGCATAAACCGCACCGAGCTTGTCGTAGAGGTGGCGGTGAACCGGCATGCCAGCCTTCTTCTCCCAGCGCTGGACAGTGCGCACGTCTCGGCGCAAATAGGCAGCAATCTCCTTCCAGGAGTCCAGACGTTCGCTGGACGAGGGCTCGCGAGGCTCCGGCGGAGATGGTGCAGGGCCATCCGGCATCGCTTGATTCCTCTTCGGAGCGGGATGTGGCGGATTCTACGCCTCCCCGCTAAGTCATTCAATATCAATTACTGAACATGCAGCGGCGGCACGACAAAGTGCGGCAGCGAGGCCCTGCCGGGGTCTATCGCTCCTTGTCGCTTGCAGGCGCCGAACACCCCGCCTACCTTCGCCACAGCGCGAGCGAATGCGCGGGAGGAAAACATGGAAATCGTGATGGCCGTCAACCTGACTCTGGCGCTGGTGGTGGGCTTGTTCGTGTTCTCGCTGGTGACCCCGTCCGGCAGGATCCCGGTTCGCCGGAAGCAATCATGAACCAGGCGGGCAGAAAAACGCCGGCACAAGGGATTGCCGCCGCTGCGCGGATCGGCGTCCCGCGGAACGGCGCTCCAAAGACCGCTGATGCGGCCGGCGAATCAAACCGGCGCAGCTTACTTTTTAGGAGGCTGCCATGATGCTTCCCAAGACGCTCTTGACGCTGGCGCTGCTCGCGCCCATAGCAAGCTGTGAGGCGCCGATCGGCGTGCTGCACTCGCTGCTTCACGAGGACGAGGCCGTCGCCGAGCCTGCGGTGCTCGGCGAATGGAGCCAAACGGGCGACGGCACGTCCACGTTTAGATTTGAAAAAGCCGAGGGTCGCGGCTACAAGCTGACCATGGTCGATCCTCAGGACAACGGCTCGAATGGTTCGGCAGTCTTCGACGTACAACTGGTGAAGCTGGGCGGCTACCTGTTCATGGACGCGCAACTCGAGCAGATGACCGTCAAAGGCGAGTCGGTGGATGCGGATGTTTTCTGGTTCCCTGTGCACCTGTTCGGGCGGATTGAGGTGGTGAACGACAAGCTGGAAATGCGGCTGCTCGAAGAAGGATGGCTGAAGCGGGCCCTTGAGGACGGCCGCGTTAATCTGCGCTACGAAAAAGTCGGGCAGTACGGGATTCTGGTCACGGCGACCACCGACGAACTGCAGGAGTTCGCGCGGAAATTTGCGGCAGACGAAGAAGCCTTTTCGTACGAGACCACGCTTGCGCGCCGGAAACCCGCGGCAGGCTCCCGTTGAGGCCCGTGGGTGATTTGCCGACGGCTCACCAAACCAGCCGGCTGGAAGCCATGGCTACGCGACACGTCTTTCGGCGGTCAACGCCGAAAATTCAGCAGTTCAAAACGCAGTTAGTCCGCGGCGGCACTACTTGTCACGATTTCCAGCAACAATGCGGTCAGTTTCTCCGGATCGCTGACTGGCGGCTGACAGGTGGTGTCCACGCAGACGAGTGCCTGAGCGACATCGGCGCGGAGATGCGGGATAGTTTGCCGGAGCGCGGGGGCCAGAGCGTTGGCGGCAATGCGCTCGGGCGTGACGCGCAGCACTGCCTTGCCGAAGCGATAGACGCTCGCCGCGGCCCGCTCGAGTTCGTCGGCCGCTGGCTCGCCGGCCTTGCCGGTGATGACCACCTGGAGCGGATGGCGGGCGTGGAGCAACACCGCCAGGCCGTAGGTCGCGCCGAATAAACCATACTGCGGAGCAATGCCGGCGAAGGCTTCGAGGGTTTGCTGGGCGCACTGGCGGTACACGGGGTTGCCCGTGAAACCATAGAGGCGGTCGAGCACCATCGCCGCGAAGCTGTTCGCGCCCGGCGTGGGCGAATCCTGCAGGGGTTTGCGGCGGACGTCGAGACCGCCCATCGGCGCGGCGCCGTTAGAGCGGTCGAAGAAACCGCCCGCGGCGTCGCCAAACTTGGCGATGGCGTGCTGCATGGCGCGCTCGGCGGCCTCGAAATAGTGGAGATCGAGCGTGACCTCGTAGGCATCCAGCAGTGCCCCGGCGGTGAATACTTGGTCGTCGAGCACGCCGTCGAGCCACGCGCCGCCGATGCGGTGCGCAAAACCCTTACCGTCCTGCCAGGCTTCGGCGAGGATGCGGTCGAGCGTGCGCAGGGCGAAGTCGCGGCAACTCTCCCCGGTGGGACCGCCGAGGACACGATTGGCCTCGAGATACGCCGAGGCGAACATAGCGTTCCAGGCGACATAAAGCGTCGTATCCACATAGGGCGTGGGCCGCGTCAGCCGCGCCGCGAGCAGCTTGCCCCTGGCGCAGGCCACGATCAGGCGCACGTCCGCTTCGGTCATGCCCAGGCTCGCGGCAATCTCACCGGGGTCGCGCGCGATCCACAGGACGTTCTTCGTCGGGTTGTGGTGCATCTCGCCGCGGGCTTCAACATCGTAATACAGCTCCATCACGCGCGCCTCTTCGGGCGCGAGCGCAGCGCGTAGCTCGTCGAGAGTCCAGGTGAAGTAGTCGCCGTCGTCCTCTAGCGAGTAGTCGGCGTCCTGGCTGGCGTAGAAGCCGCCGCGCTGCCGGTCGGACAGAACTGCGTTCACCCAGCCAATGATTCCTTCGGCCACCTCGCGGAAAAACGGTTTCCCAGCGGCCTGATAGCCATGGAGGAAATTCTTCAGCAGTTCGGAGTTGTCGTAGGACATCTTCTCAAAGTGCGGCACGAGCCAGCGCTCATCCA
Source organism: Terriglobia bacterium (assembly GCA_041493955.1). Taxonomy (GTDB): domain Bacteria; phylum Acidobacteriota; class Terriglobia; order Acidiferrales; family UBA7541; genus QHYU01. The sequence continues at coordinate 5,759 of JBGPZW010000064.1, read as the reverse complement.
CCGAGTAGCGATGGAAGCCGCCGGCGAGTTGGTCACAGACGCCGCCGCGGCCCATGCGCTCGAGCGTGGTTTCCACTGCCACGAGCAGGTGGTTGTCGTGGGTGGCCTGGTAGCGCTCAAGTAAGAGGTCCAGCGCCGAGGGATGAGGGAACTTGGGCGCCTGGCCGAAGCCGCCGTTGCGCCGGTCGAACAGGCCCACAATCGCATCAACCATCTGCTCTATAACGCGCGCATCAAAGCTCGCCTGCGCCCCGGCAAAGGTCTCCGCCTGGGCCACCGCCTCGGCCAAGGCGTTGGCAGCCTTGTCCACCTCGGGCCGACGGTTCTTGTAGGCCTCGGCGATGGTGGCGAGGATGCGCTTGAATCCGGGACGGCCCATGGCGTCTTCCGGCGGGAAATAGGTGCCGCCGAAAAAGGGTTTCCCATCGGAGGTGAGAAAACCGGTCAGCGGCCAGCCGCCCTGGCCGGAGATGGCGCTGATGGCGGCCTGATAGCGAGAATCCACGTCAGGGCGCTCGTCGCGGTCCACCTTCACCGGGACGAACAGCTGGTTGATGAGCGCGGCGGTTTCAGGGTTCTCGTAACTCTCGCGGTCGATAACGTGGCACCAGTGGCACCACACCGCGCCGATGTCCAGCAAGATGGGCTTGTCCTCAGCACGGGCGCGGGCAAAGGCCTCCTCGCCCCACTCGTACCAGTCCACCGGCTGGTGCGCGGCCGAGCGCAAGTAGGGGCTGGCGGAGTCTTTCAAGCGGCTTTCGTTTTGATCGGTCACAGAAAACCCTCTTTCTCGCAGCGTGCCAGCTGAGACTGCGCCGGGTGCGGCGGAGCCTGTCCGGCGAACGGGTGCGGGCTCCGGAGCTTCGAGAGTCTTTTTTTCGTTCGCGCGCGAATCGCGTTTTCAGAACGTGTTACTGAACGGGCGGCTCAGGACCGGCGCCGCGGAGATCGAGCGGTTTGCGGCCGGCGAATCCTTCGTCCTGACGATGCCAGAAGCGGATGCGGTCTTCGCCCAGGCGCCAGCAGAGATAGACTTCCTCATTATCGAGCAGCGCGGGAAAATCGAGCAACCCGACGTCAAGGTCCTTGACCACGCAGCCGGTCGCCTCGATGCGCTGAAGCGCGGCTTTGATTCCTTCGGCCAGATGCTCGCGCTCCATGCGCTGCCGGGCCGTCTTCTCGTAAGGAACGACCATCCCGCCCAACAGCATGATGCGCTGGGCCACCGCGGCAAGGTTGGCATCGAGCTCGGCGACCTTTTTCCGGCAGTCCATAACTTCGAGGAGAATCGGCTCGACCTCGCGCCGCGTGCGCTCGGCTTCCCTCAGGGTGAACAGCCTCGGCTCGTGTTCCTCTTCGCTCATGGCCAGCTCAAGACTCGCTCAGCGCAGGCTCAGCATACGCTCCAGCGCCACTTTGGCCCAGTGACGTGTCCGGTCGTCCACGGCAATGCGGTTGACCACGCGGCCAGCCACCAGATTCTCCAGCACCCACAACAGGTGCTGCGGCGAAATGCGGAACATCGTCGTGCACACGCACACGCTGGGATCGAGCGACATGACCACCCGGTCGGTCAGCTCCCTGGCGAGACGATTGACGAGGTGAATCTCCGTGCCTACCGCCCAGGCGGAACCCGACTCGCCGCCGGTGACGGTGTGAATGATCTGCTCGGTCGAGCCGACGTGGTCGGACTGCTGCGCCACTTCAAAACGGCACTCCGGGTGCACGATGACGCGGATACCGGGGTGGGCGCGACGCACGCGTTCGACGTGCTCAGGGAGGAAGCGCTGATGCACGGAACAATAGCCCTTCCACAGCAGCACGCGGGCCTGGCGAATCGCTTCTGCGGTGTTACCGCCCAGCTCACGGTGCGGGTCCCAGACAATCATCTGATCGAGCGCAATTCCCATCCGGTAGGCGGTATTGCGGCCCAGATGCTCATCTGGGAGGAAGAGCACGCGGTCGCCACGCTCGAAGGCCCAGCGCATCACCGCCGCAGCGTTGGAACTGGTGCAAACCGAACCGCGGTGCTCGCCGGTGAAGGCTTTGATCGCTGCGGTGGAGTTCATGTAAGTGATCGGCACGACCTGGAGGCTGCCCACCGATTCCAGTTCCTCCCAACACGTCTCCACCTGCCCAATTTCGGCCATGTCGGCCATCGAGCAGCCGGCCGCCAGGTCAGGAAGAATCACCTGCTGGTGCGGTTGCCGGAGGATGTCGGCGCTTTCGGCCATGAAGTGGACGCCGCAAAAGATGATGTAGCGCGCGTCGGTCGAGGCGGCCTGCTGGGCCAGCTTGAGGGAGTCGCCGCGAAAGTCGGCGAACCTGATGACCTCGTCGCGCTGGTAGTGGTGGCCGAGGATGACCACGTCGTTGCCGAGGGAGGCCTTGGCGCGGGCGATGCGATCGTCCAGCGTGGTGTCCGGGGTCAGCAGGTAGCTATCGAAATCGCAGCCCACGCCCGGTTCGATTTCGGGCGCGCGGATGGTGGCCGGCTGCTCCGCCCCGGCCAGCGTGGACGTCTTCGCAATTTCTATCAGCGGTCCCATCGAAACCCCACCTCTTGCCGAAGGCCTGTTTCTCTATTCTCCACTTTCTATCGGCTCATTTCCAGTGCCGCAGCCGCGGGTGTTGCAGCAGCCACCGGCCCCACGGATTGGATGTCTCTGGCCAGGCCGGCGTCACCCGCGCTGCTGCCTGCGGGAAAGCGCATCACCACCGCGAGTTGTGCTAGAGTGACGGGCCGATGCGCATCTTCGTCCTCGGAGCCGGCGCGGCCGGCTCGCTGCTGGCCCAACTCCTTGCGCGCCAGGGGCATAGCGTCACCTGCGGGGATCGCGACCCGGAGCGCGCCCGGCGCTTTTTGGGCAAGAAAAGCCCCATCCCCGTCCACGAGGTCAACGCGCGGAACCTCTGGGGCATCGTGCGCGCGGCGCGCGGCTGTCATCTGCTCGTGAATGCCTCCCCGGCGGTTTTCAACGAAATCGTGCTGCGGGCGGCGCTGCGGCTGCGCGCGCATTACTTGGACCTGGGCGCGCATCTGACGCGGAACCCCTTCAAGGCTGAGCAGCTTCGCTTTCACAAGCGTTTTCTGAAGAAGAACCGGACCGCAGTGATCACCGCAGGCGTGGCGCCGGGGCTGACCAACCTGCTCGTGCGCCGCGCTGCAGAGATGCTGGACGCGACGCCCGGGGGCCGAGGCAGGATCGAAGCGGTGCACATCCGGCTCTACGAGAGCACCGAAAGCGAAGACCCACTCTCGCAATGGTCCGCGGAAGGATCGTTCGATGTGGCGGTTTCGCGCCCGCGGATCTATCGCGACGGCCGCTTCCGCCTGGGCAAGCGTTTCAGCGAGCGTGAGCGTTTCCGCTTCGCCGCGCCCATCGGTGAAACCGGAGCCGTGCTGGCGGCGCAGGACGAGGTGGGCACGCTGCCGCACTTCGTGCCCATGCGCGAGATGGACGTGAAGATCGGCGGGAACGAAGTCGACCGACTGCGGCGCTGGTACCGCCAGGGCAAGCTGCAACGCTCGCGCGGGTTGGTGGGAAAACGCTTCCCGAAGACGCCGACGCCGTGGCTCGTGGCCAGGCTGATCCGCCGCGGCGTATTGCAGAACGCGCGATTCGCCGCGGCGGTGTTGGTGCGCGGCGTGAAAGACGAGCAGCCCTTGCTCCTCCGCTGGGATTGCGCGTTTCCCACGCTCTACCAGATTCGCCGACGCGGCATGCCCACCACGCCCATTGCTTACGCCACAGCCCACCTGGCCGCGCTGTTCGTCAAACATTTCCCGAAAAAACTGCCCGGCGTTTATCCCCCCGAAGCGCTGCCCGGCGAGACGCGCCAGGCCATTCTGGCCGACGTGCGCTCGCGCGACTTCCACATCACGCTGAAGGTCACGCGGCTGAAGAAAACGGAAGAAGAGGAGCCTTAGGAGGTCACTGCAGGCCTTCGACCAGGTAGAGGTCGGAGACTGTGCGGATTTGTCTGTACACACAGGTCTTCCCTTTTGGCGTCAGCCGCGTGGAGAACGAAAGAATCGGCCCGGCGAACAGGCAGAATCCTAAGCTGAATCCGACCGACAAGCCGCGGGAGTTACCGAACGAGAGGAGTGTTTCGGTAGGGGCGTATGGCCATACGCCCCTACCAGAGAACCGAAGGCGGGTATCTAGTCGGCGGCGGCGGGCTTGGCCTGACCGGAGAAGTGGATGGTAATCAGGAAGCCGTTGGTACCATCGTAGGAAAACTTATGGCCCTGCCCCTCGAAGGCTTCGTGCTTGGTCTTCCACATGCGGAAGCCGCTGTTGGATTGGGCCATCCAGTACTTCAAGTTTTGGATCACGATTTCCTTGGTGGCATTGTCTCCATTAGATCGCTCCAGAACGACCTCTCCTTTACCATTGGCCATCTTGGCGTGCGCTATCCCGGCTTTGGTATCCACATTCCAGCTAAAGGCAACCGTATCGCCAGCCATCTTTTCCCACTTGAACGGATAGAGTTGGCCGATGATGTCGTTTAGCGCTGCCTTCTGCGCTGGCGTGACACTCGGGTCGAAATTCACCACCACCCAGGAGTCTTTTCCGGTGCTCCAGTTGCTGCCCAAGTCGGTGGCAATCCACACTTTGGCGCCGTCCAGTTTGACGTCCTTGTAGTAACCCTTATCCACGTGCAGAACAAGATTTGCTCTGCAATACTGGTCCATGCCATGAATGGTCGAGCGGGTGTTAAAGTAGCAGGGGCAGAACATGTCACAACTACAGGCCTCGATGTACGAGGCAGTGATTTCAAAATCGGGTTTCGCCGCGGCTTGTCCCGCCGGCTTGCTTTCGGCGGGCTTGCCGTACTGCGCCAGCGCGACGCCCGCGACCAAACAGAGCGCGAGCGCCAGCAGAAAGAGTCGTCTCATTTGTCCCCCTCCCCATTGGCCAGGTTGAGATGAACTTGCCCCATGGCATGAGCCAGATTGTATTCCAGACCGGCTTGTCCGGCAATAGGGGCGCTCGGCCGCAAGGCGCGGAGGCTAACTGCGCACGGCGCTGAGGAGCAGGGGCACGCCCAGCTTGTCCGAATAGTGCGGGCGGAAGCGCTCGAGGTTGTACAAGCGTGCCACGTCCACCGTGCGCGGGCCGCGGCTGGGGTCGGGCAGCGGCGCGTGCGTGTACTTGCCGTCCTGGATGGCCACGAGCCGGCCGTGCACGGCGTCGCGCACCAGGTCCATGGCCACGTTGGCGAAGGTGATGGCCACCATCTGGTCGAGGGCATCGGCCTCGCCGCTGCGCAGGTCGTAGGTCAGATCGCTTGACATGGTGTCCTCGCCGGTGCGCGCCTTGATCTCCTCGGCCAGGGCGTGCCCGATGTCGATTTTCTTCTTGTGGCCATAGGCGTCGGCTTCGCCGAATTCGCCCACCTTCTGCCCCTTCCAGACGGCGCCCTCAGAGGCGATCACGAAGGAATACCGGCTGGGATTGTTGCGCTTGTCTTCGACCAGCAACTCGCAGAGCCGTCCCAGATCGAACTCTACTTCCGGCAGCACGCAGCGAGCCGAGGTGACGTAAGCGGTGTAGAGCGCAGTGAAGCCGGAGTCGCGCCCGAAGATGCGGAACACGCCGATGCGCTCATGTGAGCCGAGCGTGGTGCGCTGGCGCGTGATCAGCTCCTTGGCGCGAGTGATGGCGGTGGAAAAACCGATGCAGTACTCGGTGCCGGGGACGTCGTTGTCCATGGTCTTGGGGATGGCGATCAGTGCGAGGCCCTTGCTGTCC
>JBGPZW010000124.1:0-10396 GCA_041493955.1 Terriglobia bacterium | reverse complement strand
TTTCCGCTTCCACTGGACCTCGGCGCCATCCATGCGCCCCAACCGGCGACACTGCTCCATGAGCCTGTCGCGATCGGCGGCGTCGCGATAGATCTCGGTCGGCAGGTACTTGGAAATCAGTTCGGCCTTGGACGCGTAGCCCAGCATCTGCACCAGCGCGGGATTGACCTCGAGGAATCGGCCGACCATCGTGGAGCGGTAAATGCCGTAGGTGGCGTTCTCGACCAACTCGCGATAACGGGCTTCCGACTGCAGCAAGGCCTCTTCGGCACCGATGCGCTCGGTCGCGGCGGCCAGGACGTTAGCCACCGCCTGCAGAAAATCCGCATCCTGCGGGGTGAAGGTCCGCCTGTGCCGGGCATGGGCACCGAGAACACCGAACGGCCGCTCGGGGCCCGCGATAATGACGCTCATTCCGCTCACCACGCCGTGCTCATGCAGTAGCTGCAGCCCGCTGAAGCGCGACTCGGTGCGAAGATCCTCGACAATCACAGGCTCGTTGGAGGCCAGGGTGTAGCCTGCCTGGGAGTCCATCCCCGCCCCGACCGTGGCTCGCCCGACCAGGCCTTCCTGCCAGCCCACGCCGGCACGCAGGAGCAAGGCGCTGCCGTCGGGAAGCAACTCCAGGACCTTGCTGTACTCCACGCCCAGGGTCTGCGCCACGATCCGAACCGCATCCGTCATCAGCGTCGAAAGTCCCGTACCGTGCAGGGCGCGCTGCCCCAGTTCAGCGACGCCGGTCTGCTGCCGGGCTCGGACCTCAAGCTCCCGCTGCGACCGCAAACGCTCAGTGATGTCGTGTACGACGACTACCCGCGCGGGGCGCCCGGCGAACTCCAGCGTATGGTGTGTCTCTTCCACGTCGATGACCCGTCCGTCCTTGACGCAGTGACGCCACGGCCCGGAAAACCACAGCGGTTCCTGGTGGGCCGCAAGCTCCTGCAAAAACCGAGGGATGTCCTCCGGCGGCCGAATGTCGGTGAGACGCATCCTCATGAATTCTTCCCGGGAGTAACCGTAATGCGCCACAGCGGCGCCGTTGACCTGGAGGAAAACCAGTGATTCGAGGTCAAAGACCCACATCGGCACGGGGTTGTGCGCGAACAATAGGCGGAAGCTGGCTTCGCTTTCGCGCAACGCGTGGACCGTGCGGGTTTTTTCCTCGCGCAGGGCTTTTTCCTCGAGTGCGCGCTGCACCGCGACACCCAGGCGCGCCAAGCGATCCTTGAGAACGTAGTCGGTGACCCCTTGCTTGATGCACTCCACCGCAACTTCCTCGCCCAGCGCGCCGGTGACCAACAGGAAGGGAGTATCCTTCCCCAGTTGCCGCAACTGCTCGAGGGCTTCCAGCCCCGTCCAACGCGGCAGCCGGTAGTCGGCCAGAACGATGTCGTAGTCGTTTCCGCAGAGACGTTGAGAGAATTCCTCCGGAGCCGCAACCACGTCGGCGTGGACTTCGTATCCCGCCATCTTCAGTTCTCGCAGGCACAGCTCTATGTCGGCCGGGTTGTCTTCTACTAGCAACACCCGCAGGGGCCTGGCGGAGTCCCGGGGGGCAACCCCCGGAGTATTCGACGCGGATTGGCTCATCACGGCCACCCTGGCGGCGAAGTCCGCCACACCAGCGAACGCATACTCCGGCCGGCCGTGGTCCGGACACCGGGTCGCAGCCCTTCCGCGGACGAGGCCGGTATGAATGAAGTTTGACCCATCGATTCTTTCTCGGCTACTGCGGGGAGAATGCCGACGAGGGAGGGGCCTCGTTGACCAATAGCCAATACAATCCCAATTGCTTGACGATCGCCCGGAACTGGTCGAAGTCCACCGGCTTCTGGATATAACTGTTCACCCCGCCCCGATAACTCTCCATCAAGTCCCGTTCTTCCTTCGAGGAGGTGAGGATGACCACGGGGATGGCTTTGGTGCGTGGGTCGTTCTTGATCTGTCGCAATACTTCGAGCCCATTCACCTTGGGCAACTTCAAGTCCAGCAGAATTAATCTGGGCGGGCGGCCCAAGGTGCGGGAGCTGTAGGCCCCCCGGCAAGAAACATAGTCGAGGGCTTCCTCTCCGTCGCGCACCACGAGAATGCGGTTGGCCAGCTTGTTCTGGCGGAGCGCATGCAGGGTCAGCTCTACATCGGCTGGGTTGTCTTCGACGAGCAGGATTTCTACCTCTTTAGCTGTCATGCGGCACCTCGCGACATCTTGTTATCGACTCCCGGGGCCGGCCGGAGCGCTCCCAGGGTGAAATAGAAAGTGGCGCCCGTGCCGGGCTCTGCCTCGGCCCAGACGTCTCCGCCGTGCTTGCGGACGACGCGCTGGACAATGGCCAGGCCCACGCCCGTGCCTTCAAAATCCTCCTGGGCGTGAAGACGCTGGAAAACGCCGAAGAGCTTGTCAGCGTACTTCATGTTGAAGCCCACGCCATTATCGCGGACGAACAGCGCCACTCGCCCGTCGGCGGCCCTATGCCCGACTTCGATGACGGCGCGTTCGCGCGGCCGGGTGTACTTAAGGGCGTTGGAGAGCAGGTTGGCGAATACCTGCTTGATCAGGCCCGGGTCGCACTCCACCGACGGCAGGCTGCCGATCTGCCATTCGATCTGCCGGCCGCATGTCTCTCCCTGGAGGTCGGTGAGGATTTCTTCGACCAGGGTGTTTAATCCTGTGCGCTCTAGGTGCAGGGGCTGCCGCCCCAAGCGGGAAAGATTCAGCAGGTCGTCCACCAGCCGCCCCATGTGCTGCGTGGCGTCCTGGATGCGATGCAGGTAGTGCTGGGCGGAGGGGTCCAGACTAGGGCCAAAATCTTCCAGGAGGATCTTGGCAAAGCCGTGCATGTGGCGCAGAGGGGCGCGCAGGTCGTGGGAAACCGAGTAGCTAAAGGTCTCGAGTTCTATATTGGCGGCGGCAAGCTCAAAGGTGCGCGCGGCGACCCGTCCTTCCAGCTCCGCATTGAGCTTGCGGATCTGCAGCTCGGCCCGTTTGCGCTCGGTGATGTCGCGGGTCACATTCACATAGCCGCGCAGCATCCCGTCGGCCCCCCCCAGCGCAGTAATGACCACGTTGGCCCAGAACTGAGAGCCATCCTTGCGCACCTGCAACCCTTCATCCTCCCAGCGCCCCTCGGAGGCCGCCACAGCCAGTTCGCGCGCTGGCTTGCCACGCGCAACATCTTCCGGAGGGTAGAAGCAGGAGAAATGCTTGCCGATAATCTCCTCGGCTTGGTATCCCTTGATGCGTTCCGCTCCCGGGTTCCAACTCGCGACCCGTCCGTCGGGTTCGAGCCAGAAAATCGCGTGTTCCTTGGCGCCCTCCACCAGGAGCCGGTGGCTTTCCTCGCTCCGCCGCAGCACTTCTTCGGCCTGCCTGCGCGCGGTGATATCTAGGACCGCGGCGATGGTCAGGCGACCTTCCTCGGTCTCGAGTGGACTGAGGCTGATTTCGACGGGGAACTGGGTCCCGTTCTTGCGCAGGCCGCAGAGCTCCCGGCCTGCGCCCATCGGCCGCGCCTGTGGAGCCGCAAAATATCCCCCACGGTACGCCGAATGCATGCTGCGCCATTTTTCCGGCACCAGGATTTCCACCGGCTTTCCGATCAGCTCTTCGCGCGAGTAGCCGAACAGCTTCTCCGTCGGGGCATTGACCAACACGATGCACCCTTCGCGGTTGACGATCACCATGGCGGTCGGTGCGGACTCCAGCAGCGCCCGGAACTTGGCCTCTGCTTTCTTGGTTTCTCGATCCAGCCGGCCAATCCATTGAGCGCCGAGGAAGATGAGCAGGACATAGCAAACGAGATTCGCGGTCGCAAACAGCCCGAGACTGAACTGCGCGCTGTAATAGCCTGCTTTTTCGCCCTCCATCCGCAACCACCCCAGCAAGAGCGGAATGCCGATCGCCGCAGGCAACACACGCCGCAGCAATAACCCGCCTAAGTCATTACTCGCGAACAGGGCCCCCAACCCAGCGTCAGTGCGAGCGCAGAGAATACCCAACGAGAGCAACAGGAAGGCCAGGGCCGTGGGCAGCGCCATTCCGGTGGGGCCAGTGATCTGGTAGAAGGACGCAACGCTGTAGGTGTACCCCACCAGGCTGACCAGAAAGAAAAGACCTGCCGCGACAATGAGCGGCTGGATGGCCCGGGCACCCTGCGGCCCCTTCCGCTTCAGCAACAGCAGGGCGCAGCCAAGCAGGAGAAAACTGAGCGCAGTGATCGGCGCCATCCGGCCGGGATCAGAGGTGTCCCCCGCGCGGGGCGCATCTTGGAATAGCAACTGGTCGATACCCAGGTTCCAGCCGAACAGGTATTCCACAAGGGTCAGCAGACCGATCAGGGCAACCGTGAGTGCGCAGATCTGCGTCAGGGGGAGGCTTCGCCAGACCGGGCGTTCCGCATGAGGCAACCAGAGCGCCAGACCGGCCAGGGCGAAGCCCAGCCCCGCGTTGGCTTTCATCGCAACGATGCCGGGGAGGACACCCTTCAGGACAGCGACATCAAGTACCCAGCCAAGAAGAACCAGGCAGCCCACCAAGAACGTGCCCGCGGCAACGCCTCGCGAAAACAGCCGCAGAGCAGAGCTGATGCGCGGGTCCGGTTGGGCCGTCATCACAATACCCTCGGTCCGGCCGGGCGGAGAGACTTCACCCGGCGGCGAGGCCTGGGCGCGGCCGAAGCCATACCGACGATTTTCAAGCGAACGGACAAAATCCCTCGCGAGCAATAGAAGCCAAGGCAGACTGGGAAGGGTACAGTCGGGGCCTGAAATCAGTTTTTCAGGAAGGGGATTCTATTCTCCCGCAATGGGGAGCATTGTCAAGGAGCCAGGAGAGCGAAAGTCCGCAGAAGTCAACCGAGTGGAACAGTGCCGTGCTGCGCTTCTGCGCCGGAGGGATGTTTCGCCCTGCTCAGGATGGCCTGGGAGGCGCAGGTCATTTCGGCGGGTGGCTGGCGAAATACTGGGCCACCCCGGCGGTGATCTGCTCGAGGCCGCGCTGGACGTTGCGGTCGAGCCCCTCCACCACCGCGGGGACCTCCTTGCCGTTGACCGGCTCGTCATGAGAATAGAACTGTGACCAGACCGTTGTGCCGGTCTTGATCTCGTAGAGTTCGATTTCCATGGCCACGCGCGCCGTGAGCTGCGCGCCAGAGACTTCCTCGAAGTTGTGCAGCCGGCCGCGGAGGATGTAGTCGCCCTGGGCGTTGCTGCGCAGAGTTTGCACGGTGCGGTAGCGGCCCGATTCGCGCAACATCCGCAGCAGCGCGGCTTCCACCATCTCGGTGGGCGGCTCGGCCCAGCGGTGATACTCGTAAGTGCCCAACTGCTCGGGCCCGGTGCGATAGACGATGCGGTCGTCGCGGTAGAGATGCGGCGCGGTCAGCCGGCCCACCAGCAACGCCACTGGATAGGGGTTCGCTGCGCCCGAATGCGAGGGCGTCGCCGGCACCTCGAGCGCGTAGTACTTGCTCGGACGCGCCGCGCCGCCGCACGCGGCCAGTCCCCCGGTCGCGAGCGCAACGGCAAAAACTGCGATTCTCTGGTGCATGGCGAATCCTCCTTCTTCCACACGCCACTACTGCTGCTTCCCCCGGCCCGGCTTGCGGTCCGCCGGCCCCGAGGAGCGAATCAGAGTGGAGGGCCGGGCCTTGATCGTATCGGTGAACTCTTTCAGGTTCTCGGTGGTGTGGCGCATGTTCTCGAGCAGCTCGTCGATGTTTTCCGCGTTGACGTTGAGCGTGCGGTCGAGCTGGCCGGTGAGCGACGAAGCGAAGGCCAGCGTCTGCCGCAGGTCGGCCACGGCCTTGCGCAGGTCGGCGCGGTTCTCCCCGATCAGGGCGTCGATATGCGCCAGCGCCTCGTCGGCCTGTTTGACCGTCTTCCTGAAATCATCGAGCAGCGGCCCGATCTTCGCGCTGGCGGCGTCCACGTGGGTCATTGTGGATTTCAGCGTCGTCCGGTTCTCCTCCAGCATGCCGCGCGCGTTGCCGAGCGTGCCGGCCAGGTTGGCGCGGTTTTCGGGGCTGAGCAGGTCGTTCACGCGCGCCACGGTTTCCTTCAGCTCGCCGGCGCGCTCATTGAGCGTCTGGATGAGCTGCCGCGCTTCGGGGCCGAGAGCGTTGAGCTGCGCGGTGATGGCGTTGAAATCGACGTACGGCTCGGAGGGCAGCACATCGCCGGCGCGCGCGCGGGGGGCCTGCGCGCTCCCGGCGGCAATCTCCAGGTGGTTTTCGCCCAGCGGGCTCAGGCTCATGATCTTCACCGAGCTGTCCTTCTTCACCGGGATTTCCGGCCTGACGCTGAAGGTGATCTCGATCCGCGAGGGATCCTGCGGGTCGATGCGCAGGCTTTCCACGCGCCCGACCCGGGGCCCGCCGGCGTAGCGCACCTCCGCGCCGGGTTCGAGGCCTCCGGCAAATTTGAAGTAGGTGCGATAGTTCGTGGTCGAGCGTCCAAAAACGCCGGTGAGCGCAAACAGCGTTGCCAGCAACAGCGCCGCCGCCACCAGCACGAACAACCCCACCAGCGCTTGCTCGCGTTTGGCTTCCATCGTCAATCTCCTTCCGCTGCGCTCACGCTCCCTGACCTAGGAGCGACGGGGAGGGCGCTCCTCGGTCAGCATCTGCAGGTAGTCGAGCTCCTCCGTCCCTTCGGGTTCCGGCACGCGGTCGAGGAACTGCCGCACGCGCGGATGCGAGCTGGCGCGCAACTCCCCGGGCGTGCAAATGGCCACGATGTTGCCCTTATCGATCAACACCATGCGGTCGGCAATCAAAAACGCGCTGGCCAGCTCGTGCGTCACCACCACGATGGTCATGCGGAAGGCCTTCTTCAGCTTCACGATTAGGTTGTCGATCCCCGCGGCGATGATCGGGTCCAGCCCCGCCGAGGGCTCGTCGAAAAAAAGAATCTCAGGGTCCATGGCCATGGCCCGGGCCACCGCCGCGCGCTTCTTCATCCCACCACTCAACTGCGCGGGCATGTAGTCTTCAAAGCCCGCTAGGCCTACCTGCTCGAGCTTCAGCCGGACGACGATCTGGATGGTCGAGTTCTCGAGTTGGGTGTGCTCGCGCAGCGGTAAGGCCACATTTTCGCCGACGCTCAGCGAGCCGAACAGCGCGCCACCCTGAAACGACATCCCCAGCTTCTTGCGGATCTCGTCCATCTGGGCGAGAGGAATCTGGGCGATGTTTTTTCCTTTCACCCAGATCTCGCCGGCGCTGGGTTTTTCCAGGCCAACCAGTGCGCGCAGCAGGGTGCTCTTGCCGGAACCCGAGCCGCCGAGAATGACCAGGGTCTCGTGCCGGCGGACGTCGAAGCGGATGCCGTGGAGCACTTCGCGGTCGCCGTAGCGCACGCGCAGGTCGCGCACGGCAATGATGGCGTCGTCCGTCCTGGCTTCCTCAGTCATTTCTCCTCTGCGCACGCGCGCGCGACGTCCGGGCCGCTAGAGCGTGTTCATGAAATAGAACAGCGCGGTGAAGATCAGGTCCACCGCGATCACCAGAAAAATGGACATCACCACCGCGGAGGTGGTTGAGCGCCCCACCTCCTCGGCGCCCGCGCCCGTCGAAAAGCCCTCATGGCATCCCACCGCGGTGATGGTCATGCCGAACATGATGCTCTTGATCAGGCCGGAGGAGATGTCGCGGAGGTAGAGCGCGTCAAGGGTCGCGCGGATATAACCGGCGAACGTGAACCCGGCGCTCGTGACGCCGAACAGCGACCCGCCCAGGATCCCCATCAGGTCCGCCCAGGTAGTCAGGCAGGGCAGCATCACGAACATGGCCAGAAACTTCGGCGTGACGAGAAACTGGATGGGATCGAGCGCCATGGTCTGCAGCGCGTCGATCTCTTCGGTCACCTTCATCGTGCCGATCTCCGCGGCAAACGCCGAGCCCGAACGGCCGATCACTACGATGGCCGTCATCAGCGGGCCCAGCTCGCGCGTCATGGAGATGGCCACGGCGCTCGAAACGAAGTGCAGCGCGCCGAATTTGCGCAATTCATAGGCGCCCTGCAGCGCCAGGATCACGCCGATGAAAAACGTGATCAGCGAGAGGATGGGCAGGGCCTCCACCCCCACGGCCATGGCCTGGTGCACCGCGCGCTCCACGCGCAACGCCCGGCCCTTGAACGGCCCGATGAAGGTGAAATACGCCGCGCGGCCTCCCAGCCGGGCCAGGCCGCCGACATAGGCCAGGCCCGCCAGGGTGGCGCGACCCACGCGAACGACACTCTCCAAGACTTCCTCCGCAACTGCACACTGACCGGACCGCCTTCACCCGCGAGGGACACGCAGGCATCCATCGGCGGAGCACGGGAGCCGCGGCGCGGCTAGGCCCCGAGCGCCTGCGCCTCGTTCTCAAAGACTTCAAACACCCGGATCAGCCGCGAGAGCTCCAGCACCTCGCGCGCCGCCGGGCTCAGCCCGCAGAGAATGAACCGGCTGCCCAGCTCCCGCGACACCTTCAGCCCTTCCACCAGCGAGGCCACTCCGGAGCTGTCAATATACTTGACCGCCGTCAGGTTGACGATCACCCGCGACGCGCGCCTCTCCCGCAGCGCCCCCAGCAACACCTTGCGCACCTCCGGCGAATTGTACAGGTCGATGTCGCCGGTCACCTCCACGATGGTGGTGCTGCCCGACTCGCGCGTAGAAATTTGCACGATCGCTTCTCCTCCGGGATCCCTAAGGGGACCTCTTTTCGCCGAGGTACTTCACCAGCCGCAGGCGGTTCTGGCTTCCGCTCCGTTCGTACTCGACTTCGTCCATGATCTCTTTGATGAAGTGCGTGCCCAGCCCGCCCGGCCGCACCTGCTCGAGCGGGCGGCCGTGCAGCTCCGCGGGATCCACGCCGCGGCCCCGGTCCACCAGCACGAACTCCAGCCCGGCCGCGGAGCGACCGCCCGCGCCGGGTTCCAGGCGCCGGCAGGAGATTTCGATGGGCTGGCCGCGGCGGTCCTGGTAGGCGTGGCGGATCACGTTGGTGAGCGCCTCATCCACCGCCAGGGTCACCGCGCGGCACTCTTCCTCCGCCATGCCGACCAACTCTGCGAGTTGCTGCACGGCGCCGCGCACCACACAGAGCAATTCCGGGTCGCTGGGAATTGCAAGGGTCAAGAGGAAGCTCTCGTTTTTGTCGCCGGCCACGTTCCCCCGATCGCCCGTGCGGGCCCTGCGGGAACCGTCTTTGTGCCAAAGAATGCCCCGCATTTCAACCTCTTTCACCGGCTTGCGGAGAAAAACCGCACGCCGTCGCCGGGCGAGGACCGCGCGCCGGACGAGGAAAGGAGATACGCCGGAAGGAATCGCGGCGGGACGCAGGGCGGAGGGCCGCCGCGCGACAATCAGGCCGCACAACTAGGGACGCTGCTCGATGGCCACGTAGGCGCGCTGGTCGTGGCCCAGATAGACCTGCCGGGGGCGGGCGATCTTCTGCTCCGGGTCCAGCAGCATCTCTTCCCACTGCGCGATCCACCCGGCCGTGCGCGGGATGGCGAACAGCACCGGGAACATCGACACCGGAAAGCCCATGGACTGGTAGATCAGCCCGGAGTAGAAGTCCACGTTGGGATAGAGCTTGCGCTTGATGAAGTATTCGTCCTCCAGCGCGATGCGCTCGCATTCCAGCGCGATCTCCAGCAGCGGGTTGCGCCCCATCACCTCGAACACTTCGTAAGCGATGCGCTTGATGATCGTCGCCCGGGGATCGTAGTTCTTGTAGATGCGGTGGCCGAAACCCATCAGCTTCTTCTCGCCCCCCTTGGCCCGCTTGATGTACTCCGGCACCCGCGCCACCGAGCCGATCTCCATCAGCATGCGCAGCACTTCCTCGTTGGCCCCGCCGTGCAGCGGCCCGTAGAGCGCCGCGGTCGCCGCCGCGGTCGCCGAGTAGGGGTCCACGTGCGAACTGCCTACGCAGCGCATGGCGTTGGCCGAACAGTTCTGTTCGTGATCCACGTGCAGGATGAACAGAATGTCCAGCGCCCGCTCCAGCGTCGGGTTCGGCCGGTACTTCAGCTCGGTGGTCTTGAACAGCATGTTCAGAAAGTTGCCCGCGTAGCTCAGCTCGTTGTCCGGATAGGCGTAGGGCATGCCCAGGCTGTGGCGATAAGCGAAGGCCGCCAGCGTGGGCATCTTCCCGATCAGCCGCCAGGTCTGCTTCAGCCGCGAGGAGGCATTGAAAATATCCTTGGCGTCCGGATAAAAGGTCGAAAGCGCGGCGATGGTGGAGATCATCATGCCCATCGGGTGCGCATCGTAGTGAAAGCCGTCCAGGAATTTCTTGATGCTCTCGTGAATGAAGGTGTGATGGGTGATGTGGAAGGTCCACTCCTCGAGCTGCGGCCTGGTGGGCAGCTCGCCGCGCAGGATCAGGTAGGCGGTCTCGAGATA
>JBGPZW010000112.1:0-11693 GCA_041493955.1 Terriglobia bacterium | reverse complement strand
TTCTTCGCTTCGGATCTGCCCGCCGCCAGGCGGGGAGTGGCGCTGGCCAGCGAAACCATCAGGACGGCCGCCAGCGCGCCGCTTCTAGTCCGCGAGAGGAATAGCTGCCCTTGGTGGGAAGAGGCCGAGAAATTGTGTTTGTCCTTCATCGTCCGGAACTCCTGAAGGGGCGCTTCATGATTGCTCTTCACTCCATACATCCTCTGACTACCCATCTCAACCCCGAGTTGTCTGAAAAGTTTTCTCGCGCTGGGGTTGCGGAGCTCTGTGGCGGGGCCACACGATTGTGACGGAGGGCGCAACGCCAGATTGGAAAAGTCGAAGCGGAAACGATCCCGCGACGCGAAACACTCGAGTACTCAGTGTTCTTTCTTTCTTTCGAGAATCCCTCAGTGCAGCTCGTTCTTGAAGACGCTGCCATCCTTCATCACGAATCCTATGCGCCTGAGTTCATTGATGTCCTTCAGCGGATCGCCCCTGACGGCGATGACGTCCGCGTAGGCGCCCGGCGCGATCACGCCCAGCTCGCCCGGCATGTCCAGCATCTCCGCGGCGCGCGAAGTGGCCGAGCGGATGGCGTCCATCGGCGACATGCCCATTTCCACCATGTGGCCAAACTCCTGGGCGATGGGATCGGTCCAGGGGAAACCTCCCACGTCGGTGCCGAAGGCAATCTTGACGCCCGCGCGCGTGGCCTTCTGAAACGAGGTGGTGTGCAGGGCCACGCGCTTACGGTCGCGCTGGCCGGCCGGCGTGTTTTCCGGAGCCCACCAGTAGTAATAGACGCTTAGGGTCGGGCAAAACCACGTGCCCTGGCGGACCATCTGTGCGATGGCGGCATCATCGAGCTCGAGCCCGTGCTCGATCGAGTCGCAACCGGCGTCGAGCGAACGGTGCAGTCCGATACCGTTGTAGGCGTGACAGGCCACCTTCTTGCCCCAGCCGTGTGTCTCTTCCACGATGGCCTTGAGTTCCTCGAGCGTGAGCGTGGGCTGGCTCACCAGGTTGCCCTGCTTGTCGAGCCACGAACGGTGCGTCATGTACACCTTGATCCAGTCGGCGCCATTGTTGAGTTGCTGCCGCGCGGCTTTACGCGCCTCCACGGGGCCGTCAATGATCTGCACACCTTTGGGCAGCTCCACCTCCGGTGCGTAGCCTTCGAGCGGATATCCACCTGTGGTGGAGATGGCGCGGGTGGAGGCAAAGATCCGCGGCCCTGGGATGTAACCGCGCTCGATGGCCTGTTTGATTCCGACGTCGCCATAGCCGGCGCCTTCGGTCTCCACGTCGCGAATTGTGGTGAAGCCCTGTTCGAGTGCCCGCCGGGCGGCGACGGCGGCCCGCGCGGCGCGGAAGGCCAGCCCGTGGCTGAGCAACTGCACGTCGTAGCCGCCTTCGGCAGGGTCTTCACCCTGCAGGAAGATGTGCGTGTGCGCATCAATCAGCCCCGGCAGCACCGTAGCCTGCGAAAGGTCAACCACCTTCGCCCCGGCGGGAATCTCCGCCGCAGCGGCGTCCTGCACCTTTTCGATCCGCTTGCCGCGGATCACGATCACCTGGTTGGTGCGCGGCCTGTCGCTTCTGCCGTCGATCAAGGTTCCCGCGCGAATGACGGTGACTTGTTCCTGGGTGGTGGTGGCCGGCTTCGGCTGGCCCGCAGCTGAAAGGGCTAAGAACCCCAGGCAGAGCAACGACATAAACAAATTCCGCATGACATCCTCCGCGTTTCTTCTCCGGCCGCACATCCCGACAAAGATCGGCGGCGGGTCGCCATCCTAGCGCAACAGAAATGATTTGTCCTGCGCTGAGTACGGCCGACCAGATCCCGGCGCTCCAGATTGCTTCCCGGCGGTGTTGGGAGTAACATGGCGGCCAGAATCGATGGGCGGGCGCTGGAGCAGGTTAGGCCCCCGCTGAGTCTCTCCAGTCTGCTTTCGAGGTGGCGACGGTTCCGCCCGGTTCTCGAGTCTGCGCCCTGACCCGTGAATCCGATGGCTCAACCAGCTCCCAAGGCAATACCTCCGACGGCGGCGGCCGACCTGACCGGCACAACGGTGGGGCGGTTTGCCATCCATGCCCGGCTGGGTTCCGGTGGCATGGGCGAGGTGTACCGCGCCGAGGACACGAGCCTGAAGCGGCAAGTGGCGCTCAAACGTATGGCGCCGCGACTCCGCGCCGACCCGAGCTACCGGCAACACTTCCTGCGTGAGGCCCAGTTCGCCTCCGGACTGACCGACCAGCACATCGCGGGTGTGTATGACGTGCTCGAGGCCAACGACGAGATCTTTGTGGTCATGGAGTACGTCGAAGGCGAAACTCTCCGCAAGCGGCTCTCCGAATCCTTGAGCATCGAACAGTTCCTGGGGATGGCGGTGCAGTGCGCCGATGCCCTGGTGACTGCGCATGCACGCGGAATCGTCCACCGCGACATCAAGCCCGAGAACATCATGCTGACCCCGGCAGGCCAGGTGAAGATCCTCGACTTCGGTGTGGCTAAGAAACTTCCCAATGCCGAGGACGCCATCACTCTGGAAACCCTGGGCAACGGAAGCGAATCCTTCGGCGGCGGCACGTTGCCGTACATGGCGCCGGAGGTTTTGCTGGAAAAAGAGCCTGACTGGCGCGCGGACATTTTTTCACTGGGCGTGGTTTTCTATGAGGTGCTCGGCGGCCGCCATCCGTTCCGAGCCGGCAGCTTCGTGACCACCACCAGCCGGATCCTCCATGAGGTGCCCACGCCGCTGCAGCAAGTGAACGCAAAAGTTTCCGCAGAGCTCGAGCACATCGTGGCCAAGATGCTGGCTAAGGATCCGGCGAAACGTTACGCCACTGTCGCGGATCTGCTGGTGGACCTGCGGGCCGAGCAGCGCGCCATTGCCTATCCGGCGGGTCCGGGCGTCTTGCCTCTCCCGCTTGTGCCGAGCGCTCCCCCGGTGCCACAGGCAGCGCCTCGCCGCCGAACGCGGTGGTGGGGTTTGAGCGCGGCGGTTGCGGCGTTGGCGGTCCTGGGAATTGCCCTGCTGCCGCAGGTGCGGCAGAAGCTCCATTTGTTCAGTTCCGTCAAGGCAGGGCCCAGGATTCTGGCGGTGCTGCCGTTCCAAGCCATTGGCGGCGGACCGGAGAATCAGGCTTATTCCGACGGGATGACCGAAACGCTCACCGCAAAATTGACGCAACTGACCGCTTCTCATGCTCTGCAAGTGGTCCCGGCCTCGGAGATACGTCGGCGCCCCACCACGAACGCCGCTGATGCCCGCGCCGAGCTGGGAGTAACCCTGGTGTTGGAGGGTACGCTGCTTCGCGCGGCTAGCACGGTACGCGCGACCTTTGCCTTGGTGGACACCGGCACGCACAAGCAGTTGCGCGCAGATACGATCACGGCGGATGCCTCTGACCCGTTCGCTTTGCAAGATCAGGTAGCGGCGGGTGTGGTGCACATGCTGGAGCTTGAGTTGCAGCCACAGGAACGCAAGGCGCTCCAGACCCACGGCACGCAGGTGGCCGGGGCCTATGACTTCTACCTGCAGGGACGCGGCTACCTGCAGAACTACGACAGGCCGGAAAACATTAACAACGCGATCAGCGTTTTCGGCCGGGCGCTCAGCCGCGACCCGAACTATGCCCTGGCCCACGCCGGCCTCGGTGAGGCCTATTGGAAGAAATACGAGGCGCTCAAAGAACCTGCCTGGGTCGAGGCTGCCCGCAGGGCTTGCGAAGACGCCGAGTTGTTGGACGCAAGACTCGCGCCTGCCCACGTCTGCCTGGGTTCGCTGCGCATCGGCAGCGGTGAATATACGGACGCCGTCGGGCACTTTCAGAAGGCGCTTCAAGCTGAGCCGACCAGCGACGACGCTTATCGTGGCCTCGGCTCCGCCTACGAGCACCTCGGCAAATTCGAAGAGGCTGAGCGGACGTACCGCCAGGCCATCGAACTCCGGCCCTACTACTGGGCCAGTTATAGCTGGCTGGGCAATTTTTATTACCACCGGGCGCGTTACGAGGAGGCAGTGCAGATGTTCAACCAGGTGGTGGCGCTGGCACCCGATAGCTTCCGTGGCTACAGCAACCTGGGGGCGATGTATGTTCTCCTGGGACTGTATGGTGACGCTAGTACGGCCCTCAGACGGTCCGTCGCGATTCGGCCCAGTGCCAACGCCTACTCAAACCTGGGCACGGCGTCCTTCCACCAGCGCCAGTATGCCGAGGCCGCCCACTCGTACGAGGAAGCACTCAAGCTGGACGCGAGGAACCACACTGGGTGGTGGAACCTCGGGGATGCGTACTATTGGATTCCGGAGAAGCGCGCCCTTGCCGCGGGGCCCTACCGGAGGGCCATCACCCTTCTGAGCCAGAAACTGGAAGTGAATCCGCGTGACCCCGAACTGCTTGGCATCCGCGCCCTGTGTCACGCCATGCTGGAGGAACGGAAGCCGGCCCTGGCCGACCTCTCCTCCGCTCTGAAGTTCGCGCCCAACGATGCGGAGCTACGTTTCCGGGCCGCGTTGGTGTACAACCAACTCGGAATGGCTGATCAGGCGCTGGACTGGCTGGAGAAGGCGCTGGCCGCAGGCTACTCGCACAGCCAGGTGCGCGACACGCCAAACTTTGACAACCTGAGCTCAAATTTACGTTTCCAGATATTACTCCGCGGGAATTAGTTCTGCATGGAGGACACAAAATGAGTATGCAAACAACTGGTACCGTCAAGGCCTTTGACCCACAGGCTATTGAGAAGCAGAAAAGGATCACCATCATCGTGACCGAGAACCCGAAACAGGTGATGGTGATTCCCGACATGGTGAGATTGAACAAGTTCGAGAAACACTCGGCGACATGGGAGTGCCCGCAAGGACTACCGTTTGAGATTTCGTTCGGAGCGGGCGAGTCGCCATTCGAGCGCGAGGGATACGATCATACCGATGCGAAGGACCTGGTGCCGCGCGGCGACGCCGAAAACAATCGCCACCGCCCGTACAAGTACACCGTGACCGTTCCCGGTTACCCGGCACTCGATCCCGGCGTGATCGTCGAACCCTAGGAAAACCCCGAAGCGGGAACTAGCTTCCAGCACACTCTGGTGCGAGCCGGTCGGAGGGAGGAGTTTGCCCGGAGGGGCGAGGTGTAGGGGACTATGCTTTGGCGGTTTGTGCGGCTTCCTGGAAGTGGATCAGCAGAAGGGTGATGTCGTCGGCTTGGCTGGCGCCGCGGGTGAATTCCTTCACGGCTGCCAGAATGGCCGTCTGCAGTTCTTCCACCGGCGCGTTGGCGCGCTTGGCTAGAACTTCTCTTAATCGTCCGGTTCCGAACTCTTCTTCCGCCGGGTTCTTGGCTTCTGTGACGCCGTCACTGAACAGCACCAGGGTGTCGCCAGGCCGAAGCGTGAAGGTTGAACTCTTGAACTCCGCATCCGGCAGCAGGCCCACCGGGAAGCACTCGGCGGGAAAGGGAGATTCCACATGATCGCCTCGGATCAGCATTGGGGAGGGGTGGCCCGCATTGATGAATTCAAATTGACCGGATGTGTGGAGAATTCCGAAGAACATGGTCGCGTAACGCTCGAGCTGCGAGTGGTCGCACAGGAAGCGGTTGACGTGGGCGAAGACGTCAGCGGGCTCCTGTCCGATGGTCATGCCGGAAAGCGCGCCCTGCAGCATGGTGGTCAGCAGCGCCGCCCCCAGCCCCTTGCCGGAGACATCGGCGATGATAAATGCAGTGCGGTCCGGGCCGATTTCCAGCACGTCGAAGTAATCGCCGCCGACGGTCAGGCAGGAGTGATTGATGCCGGTGACCTGCAGGTGCGGCCAGTTCTGGAATTCGCGGGGCAGCAGGGCCTGCTGGATGTCGCGAGCGATGCTGAGCTCCTGTTCCATGCGCTCCCGTTCGCGCTCGCGCTCCACCAACCGCGCATTGTCGATCACGCTGGCGGCTTCTACGGCCAGGGCATCGAGGATCTGTCGCTCCAGGCTCGAAAAGGCGGCCGGGCGGCGGCTATCAAGATAGAGCACGCCCAACAATTCACCGGGCGCGAAGGTATCCGGGGCCTCGCCGGGGAGCTGGGCCATGGCATACAGGGGAATCACCACCACCGCGCGGAGCCGCTGCGAAATGATGCTCTGGGCGGCCTGCAGGTCCATGTCGGCCTGCGCAACGTCTTCGGTCACTACGCTGCGTTTCTGCTCCAGCGCCTGACGAAGCGCGGTCTGGCTGGGCACCAGTCCCTCAAGCGGCAAGCTGCGCCCGCCGCGCTGCCGCGCAAGACGAATCCGCATCCCCGCGCGGGGGTCGGGCATGAACAGAAGGCCGCGGTCGGCGTCGGTCAGGGCGATGGTTTGATCCACCATCGTCCCCAGCACGGCATCGAGGGGCATGTGCGAGTGCAGCAGGGCCGTGGCCTCGAGCAGCAGGCTCAGCTTGCGCAACCCTCCCGCGCCGGTTTCCTGCGTGGTCATGTGCTCCATGCGGGTGAGCAGTTGCGGGAGCGTTTCCGAGCCATGCCCGGCGTGGAAGATCAGCTCGTAGGAATCGGCCAAGCCGAAGGTGATGTTGTCACCTTCGCGCAGAGCCCGCTTGCCGACCTTCTCACCATTGACGAAAAGGCCGCGCCGCTGCCCGCGGTCCTCGAGCCGGAACTCCCCATTGGCAAAGACCAGAGCAGCGCACTCGCGCGAGATGCGCCGGTCGGTCAGTTGCAGGTGATTGCCGGTCTCCGCCCCGCGCCCGATCAGGAACGGGGACTCGTTCACACGGACCATGCGGCGGCTGCCGTCGGGGCCGATCACTTCCAGCACGGCTTCGGGGGTGATTTGGGTGTCGGACATAGGGCTCCCGGAGACTGTGGGAATCTTACCACGCCTGGCGAGGCGAGGGAGCCGGAAGCGGACTAGCTTTCTTTGTCCTTGTCTTTGTCTTTTTGTTTTTCGCGCCTTGCGGTCCAGTCACGGGTAATGCCATTGAACTGCATGGTGCCCTTCATTGAATCGCCGTCCACCGTGCCGCTGTACTCAAACACCATCTCTCCGCGGTCGGTGTCGCGCTTGGAGGTGATACTGATCTTGTTGCCACTCACCGTGCCCTCGAAGGACGATTCCGCGCGCAGGCCTGTGATAGTGCCTTTGATTTTCTCGCCGTTCTGCTCGATGGTGAGTGTCTGAGTGGAAGTTCGTCCCTGACGGCCCTCGACTGTCAGCTTCCAGGTCCCCGCGACCTTGGCGGGCTCACTGGCAGCCAAAGATGCCGGGCCGCCGAGCAGTAGCGCTGTGCCGGCAGCGATTGCCAGAAAGGCATTTCTGTTCATCGTTTGCTTCCCCTCTGAAAGTGGGCGACTCAACCACAAGACGTGCGCCGGCGTCAGCCGGTTACCAACACTCTGAACTTGTTAGTAAGGGAGGTGGGGAGCGGTAGCTCAGCGCTGTGTGGGCGCCGCCGCGCGGCGTGCGATGTAGTCGGCTACGTAGCCGGCAAACGCTTTTTCGAGTCTCTGCGTGATCGGACCGGGGGCAGAAGCGATCTTGTGCCCTTCGATTTCGCCCACAGCCAGCAGGCTGCGATTGGTCGAGGTGATAAAGACCTCCTCCGCGGCGAAAAAATCCTCGGGGCGCAGCGGCTGCTCAGCGATGGGTATGCCGGCGTCCGCGCCCACTTCGAGTAGCACGGCGCGCGTCACGCCCTCGAGACACCCAGAGCTCAGCGGCGGGGTGAGCACTTTGCCGCCGCGCACGCAGAAAACATTGGCTGCGGTGCACTCGGCCACTTCGCCGCGCTCGTTGAGCAGCAACGCTTCGTCGAATCCGCGCTGCTGGGCATCGGCCAGATTCCAGACATTGTTCAGCCACGAGGTCACCTTGACGCCAGCCAGCGGCGACGCGGCGTGGCGGCCGTGCTCGCGCAGGGCCAGGCGCGCCGGCTCTCGGTAGGCGGGCAGACCGGCTGTGTAGAGGAGTAGGTCAACCTCGGGGAAGTTCTCGTCGCTCTGCCAGAAGCCGACCTTGTTGTAGATGATGTAGATGCGCGCAGTGCCCTCGCGCACCTTATTGGCGCGCAGCAGTTCGTGCAGGTGCACGTGCACCTTGGCACCAGAAAAGGGCAGCGGCAGATGGGTCCGCGCGGCGTCTTTCTCTAGGCGCTTCCAATGGCGCTCGAAGGCAAAGGCTTCGCCCTCGAAAATGCGCAGCGTAGTGAACAGGCCCCAGCCAGAGAGCAACCCGGCCTGCCCGGGGGACAACCGCATCTGTTCGATCGGGACGATCCGGTCGTTATGAAACACCTTGCCGTGAATCATGGCCGTATTCTAGCGCGGGTGCCCTGGTATTTGTGACGCAAAGGTGGCGGGCCGTTCCGCCCGCAGTCCTCCTAGTAGCCTCTGATCCGGTCAGCGGGGACTTCCACTTCGTTGACACCCTTGAACGAAAACAGCAGTTTGACCACGTACTTCGGCGGGTCTTCCGAGGTTTGTCTGAGGATGTTCCCTACCGCGTCGGTCACGGCGGCGTGGAACAGCACGCCCTGCACCTGAAGCCCGGCCAGGTTGACGCGCACGAGCTGTCCTGGCTTGAACACCTGGCCATTCTGCTGCCGCCGGAAGGGAATTGCAACTTTGCCATGGCACTACCCTGCAGGACGCAGCTGCAGTAAGATGCGCGGTTCTGCTGGGAGGTCAAAATGAATTCCCGTACACCGGTACGATGCCATTCCTTCCGGGCGGCCCTGCTGGTTACCTCGCTACTGGCGGCGCTGGCGGGCTGCTCGCGGGCGCCAAGCGCGCCCGACACGGCGGTGCAATCGCTGCACGCTGATGCCCTGATGAAGCACATCCGCACGCTCTCTTCCGATGAGTTCGAAGGCCGCGGCCCTGGTTCGAAGGGCGAGCAACTCACCGTTAAATACCTGGAAGACGAGTTCCGCGGGATGGGCCTGCAAGCGGGCAATCCCGACGGCAGCTACATCCAAAGGGTGCCTCTGGTGGGAATCACGCCCGACCCGAAGATGAAGCTCAGCTTCACCGGCCACGGGCGGACGCTCCAGCCGAGATTCCAGGATGACTACGTTGCTTGGACCAAGCGCGTGGTGAATTCCGCCGCGATCGACGCGGAGATGGTGTTCGTCGGCTACGGCGTGCAGGCGCCCGAGTTCCAGTGGGACGATTTCAAGGGCATAGACGTGAAGGGCAAGGTTATCGTTGTGCTCATCAATGACCCGCCGGTGCCGGACGAAAAGGTCTTCGGGGGCAAGGCCATGACCTACTACGGTCGCTGGACCTACAAGTTCGAGAAGGCTGCGGAACGGGGCGCGGCGGGTTGCCTCATTGTCCACGACACCGAGCGCGCCGGTTATCCGTGGGAAGTGGTGCGCAATAGTTGGAGCGGCGAGCAGTTCGATCTGTCCACCCCTGACAAGAACATGGGCCGCATTGCCGTGGAAGGCTGGTTAACCGGCGAGCAGGCTACGGCGCTATTCAAACTGGCGGGGAAGGATCTTGCCGCGCTCAAGGTGGCGGCTGTCAGCCTGGACTTCCATCCTGTGCCGTTGGGTGTGCGCGCGAAACTCACCATCCAGAACGCGCTGCGGATGGTGGACTCGCGTAACGTGCTCGCTAGGCTGCCCGGCAGCGATCACAAGCTCAAGGACGAGTACGTCGTTTACGTGGCGCACTGGGACCACTTCGGCATCGGCCCGGAAGTCAACGGTGACAAGATCTACCACGGCGCGAAGGACAACGCCTCAGGCACTGCGGCGCTGCTCGAAATTGCGCGCGCATACAAGCAACTCAACGTGCCTCCGCGCCGCTCGCTGCTCTTCCTGGCGGTGACCGCCGAGGAGCAGGGCTTGCTCGGCTCGCGCTATTACGCCGAACATCCGCTTTATCCGCTGGCGCGGACCGCGGCGGCCATCAACATGGATGCTATTAACGTCCTGGGTCGGACATCGGATCTTGTCCTGATCGGCCGGGGCTCCTCCACGCTCGACGACCTCGTCGAGGGACTCGCACGCGAGCAAGGCCGCACGGTCAAGCCCGATCAAGAGCCGGAGAGAGGTTTCTTCTACCGCTCCGACCACTTCAACTTCGCCAAGCAGGGAGTGCCGGCCTTCGACCCCGAGGCTGGCGTCGACTACATTGGCAAACCCGCGGGGTGGGGAATGGAGATGCGCCGGAAGTACACGCTTGAGGACTACCATAAGCCCTCCGACAAGATTAAGGAGTATTGGGATCTCTCCGGAGCCGTGCAGGACTGCCAGCTCTACCTCCTGGTCGGCTACCGCGTGGCCAACGAACCGCGCCCGCCGGAGTGGAAGCCTGGGGCCGAGTTCAAGTCCAAGCGGGACGCCTCCCTGCGCCAGCCGGGGTCGTCACACTAACCCTAAGTCGAACAAAGCCAGGGTGTTTGCACTTTGTACACACCGGCAGGGGTAGCTTTTGACAGGGGCCGACCCTCGTCCATAACCTTATGGGCGGTACCTCTCGGAGGCCCTTGTGCGCACACTGCTGCGTTGCTGTGTTGTTGCTGCTCTGATCGTGACTCTTGTGGAAGCACCCGTTTTCGCTGCGCCCGACCGGGCGCTGGGGGTAGTCACGCGCGCCGAGCGAGCCCAATTGGGCACGGCCGACGCAGCGAATGGCGCCACAGTTTTTGATGGCGATACCCTCAGCACAGACAAGGGCGGGGCGCTGAACGTACGCCTAGGTGCTGCGCAGCTCTACCTGCTGCCCGATAGCGGCGTGGCCATGCGCCGGACGCCGGTTGGCGCAAGTGCCGTGCTGCAGCGCGGCACCGTAGTTCTTGCCTCGGGGGCCGGAGAGGCTGTTGAGTTGCACGCCTCCGAGGCGCGCATCCGCCCAAAGACGAACCAGCCGACCCTCGCGCAGGTCACTTTGTCCGGGCCGTATGAGTTAGTGGTGACCAGCAACCGCGGCCAGCTCGACGTCACCATCGGCGAAGAAACCCACCTTGTGTCCGAAAACACCTCTTACCGCGTGGAGATTGAACCGGCCGTTCCGAATCCCCAGGGTGGGCCGCCGATCCGGGCCGCGCGGAGCCGGTTCTTCATCCTCGCCTTGCTGATGATTGGCGCCACCACTGGCGTCATTCTCTGGCGGGCATTGATCAGCCCCGACAACTAGCGACACAACCTTCGTTGAGTTCGGCGCCGTGGGGACCCTTGCGTGCGCCCCGCTCTTAGAGAACTACTCTGTCAGGCAGAGCAGGGTGAGTTGCGGGTCGATCAGGATCCGCTTGGGTGCGAAGCGCGAGACGAAATGGAATGGCGTACGCTCGCCAGTGGTCACCACGGTGCCCAGTAGCACGGGTTTGCCCCCGGGTCGCACGGCAAAGAGCGGCACGCTGGCCAGGAAACTCTCCGGCACGCCCGCTTGCTTCAGCGTGCCCCGGACCACGAAGTCTTCGGCCTTCGGCCGCACGGTGAATTCGACCGAGTAGCGCGGGATCCCGGTCGAGCGCACCCACTGGTCGAAGAACCAGTCCATCGAGCGGCCGCCCTCTAACGCCATCGCCGGCGTTATCACATTTTCCACCGCGCGCTGCAACTCCTCTGTCGTCAGGGCGCGGTAGCGATGGCTTTCCAGAATGGAGCGTAACACCCCGGCAAAACGCGCATCAGGGTCCTTGGCCGCCGGGTCTCGCAGCATGATTCGGAGCATGTGAAACACCCAGGTGCCCTTGTCGTACACCACCCGGTCG
>JBGPZW010000148.1:0-8099 GCA_041493955.1 Terriglobia bacterium | reverse complement strand
GCCAACGTGGCCCGCTTCCTGGGCATTGATCCCGAAATTGCGCTGAAGAAAGCCAACCGCAAGTTCACGGGCCGGTTTCAAGACATGGAGCGCCAGGCCGCGCGCGCGGGCAAACGCCTGGCCGAGGTTCCCCGGGACGATTTCGAGGAGCTGTGGACGATCGCCAAGGGCAAGCGTCCCGGCTCCGGGGGCAGCCCGGAACCCGCCACTGCGGCGCGCGGTTCGGCGGCCGCGGCACGGGGGAGGGAAGCGGCCCGGGATGGGCGGAGATGAATCCCCAGCCAGCCAGCGCCGAGCAGGTTGAGGTGCGGCACTGCCACGGTCTGGCCGAGTTCGATACCTGCATCCAGCTCCAGAGGCACGTTTGGGCCGGCGCCGATATTGACGTGGTGCCGCTGCCGCTGTTTGTGGTGGCCGCGGAAACCGGCGGGCAGGTGCTGGGCGCGTTTGCCGGCGACCGCATGGTCGGCTTCACCCTGGCCGTGGCGGGGGTGCGCAGTGGGAAGGCTTTCCTCCACTCGCACATGACCGCGGTGCTCGAGGGCTATCGCGACCGCCACATCGGCCGCCGACTGAAACTCTTCCAGCGCGACGACGCGCTGGCTCGCGGCATTGACCTGGTGGAATGGACCTTCGATCCGCTGGAGATCAAGAACGCCTATTTCAACCTGATGCGGCTGGGTGCGATTGCGCGGCGCCTTCTGCCCAACTGCTACGGCATCACCTCGAGCCCACTGCATGGCGGCCTGCCCACCGACCGGCTGGTGGCGGAATGGTGGCTGCTCTCGCCGCGGGTGGAGAAAATTCTCGCCGGGACCCGCGAGGGCGCCGGAGTCGCCCGGCAAACCCCGCTGCCTTTCGGCGGGGCGGCCGCGCGCGGCGAGAGATTGGCCCGGATTAAGGTGCCGGCGAGGATTGTTGAAATCAAGCAGGAGAATCCAGCCAAAGCGGCGCGAATGCAGAACGAGATTCGCGAGCACTTCCAGAGTTGGTTCGCCCGCGGCTACGCCGCCACGGGCATCGAACCGGCGGTGGACGGCGCCAGCTATCTGCTCGAAGCCTGGGGCGGCCTGTAGGAAGGGTGGGGAAACGAGGGCCTCGAATGCGCGTGCGGCAAATCAACTTGCGGGAAATCGGAATGTCCCTGATCGCGCCGTTTGAAACCAGCTTCGGCAGCATCACCGAGCGGCGCATCCTGCTGGTTGAGGCCGACGTGGACGGCACGTCCGGTTGGGGCGAGGTTGTCGCAGGTGAAACCCCCTTTTACTCCTCCGAGACCACCGAGACCGCCTGGCACATCCTGCGCGACTTCCTCTGGCCGGCGCTGCGGGGCAGAGAATTCGGCAGCGCCGCCGATGTGTGGGGCCTGCTCGCGCGCATCCGCGGGCACAACATGGCCAAGGGGGGCCTGGAGGCCGCCGTATGGGATGCCGAGGCGCGCCGCAAGGGCCTGCCCTTGTGGAAGCTGATCGGCGGCACGCACGAGGAGATCCCCTGCGGCGTTTCCATCGGGATCAAGCCCACGCTTGATGAGCTGACCGGCGCGGTGCAGCGCGCGCTTTCCGCGGGCTACCAGCGCATCAAAATCAAGATCAAGCCCGGCTGGGACATCGCCCCGGTCGCCCAATTGCGGGAAAAGTTCCCGCGTATCCGGCTGATGGTGGACGCGAACTCGGCCTACCGCGCGCAGGACTGGCCGCTGCTGAAAAAACTCGAGGCCTATTTCCTGATGATGATCGAGCAACCGCTCGGCTGGGACGACCTCTACGGCCACGTCGAGCTGCAGAAAAAACTGGACACGCCCATCTGTCTCGACGAGTGCATCCACAGCGAGGAGCACGCCCTGGCCGCGGTGGAACTGGGCGCCTGCCGGATCATCAACCTCAAGCTCGGGCGCGTGGGCGGTTACCACGTGGCGCGGCGCATCCATGACCTCTGTCAGGAGCGCCAGATCCCGGTGTGGTGCGGCGGGATGCTGGAATCGGGCATCGGCCGCGGCCACAATATCGCGCTTTCGACGCTGCGCAATTTCTCCCTGCCCGGCGACGTGGCCGCCAGCCGGCGCTACTGGGACCAGGACATCATCGAGCCGGAAGTCGAAGTCACCCCGCAGGGCACCATCCGCGTGCCCAGCGGCCCCGGCATCGGCTTTGCCCCGCGACTGGATCGCATCGAACAACTCACCCTGCGCAAAGAAGTGCTCTGTTAGCCGGTGAGCGCTGACCTCGCCATGAAGGACCGTCCCCGCCCCGCGCTGATCGGAAGCCTGGTGGGCCTGATGATGGCCACCTGGGCGATCAACTTCCTTGTGGTCAAGATGGGATTGAGACGTCTGGCGCCCGCGACGCTGGCTTCCTTCCGCGTGGTGCTGGCCGGGCTGATCATGCTGCCGGTGTACGCGGTGTGGCGATCCCGCGCCGGGCAGGGAAGCGGCGGAGGGGCCCGCTTCCGGCCGCGCGACCTTTGGACGTTTGCGTATCTGGGCCTGTTCGGTGTGGCCGTCAATCAAGTCTGCTTCACCGTGGGTCTCGCCTTCACCACCGTGGGCCATGCCTCGCTGATTATCGGCACGGGTCCCATCTTTATCCTGCTGATGGCGCGGCTTGGAGGCATGGAAACCCTGACCCCAAGGAAGGTCGTGGGGATGGGGCTTTCCTTCACCGGAGTCATTCTCCTGGCCGTCGAGCATGGCATCAGCCTGCGCTCCGAGACGTTTCTAGGCGACCTGATCACCCTGTGCGGCTCGCTGGGTTTCTCGCTCTATGCCGTTCTGGGGAAGCGGGTGGCCAGGCAATACGATTCGGTGACCATGAACGCGTTCAACTATTTTGCCGGGGCGCTGCTGGTCGCGCCGCTGGCCATCCGCCAGGGGTTCGCGCTTTCGCGTGCTGGTGGCTGGAGCAGCGTGGATTGGAAGGGCTGGGCGGCGATCGCCTACATGGCGGCCTTTTCCTCCGTGCTGGCATACCTGATTTACTTCTGGCTGCTGCGACATCTGGCCGCCTCGCGGCTGGGTTCGTTCACCTATCTGCTGCCGGTTTCGGCCACCGCTCTGGGGATTCTAATGCTGGGGGAAAAGCTGACCGGGACACTGGTGGCGGGTGGGGGGCTGGTGCTCGTGGGGCTGGCGGTGACCGAGTCGGGTGCGCGCGCCCATAAGCTAGAAGATGAGTATGTTCTAGATTAGATAGCTATAAAATACATAGGCGCAACGGCCCGCCGCCCGGCACCGCAGCGCACCGGCCGAGCCGGTGGGGCCAGGAACACGCCCGGCGGGCCGCGCAGCCACCGCGGAGCCGCGTTGACTGCTTGCCGCGCGCATGCTAGCTTTTCGCCGCGCGTGGAGCGCCCGCAATTCCTACGAGGGGCACTGCGCTGATCCGTGACAGAAATGAGCCAGACGGCAACGAATAGCAAGCGCATCGCCGTGATCCCCGGCGACGGCATCGGCAAAGAAGTGATCGCCGAGGCCAGCAAGGTGCTGCGGACCGTGGCCGGGGCCGCGGGTCGCGCACTGGAATTCGTGGCTTTCGACTGGGGTGCCGAGCGCTATCTGCGTGATGGCGTTTCGCTGCCCGAGGGCGCCGTAGAGATGCTGCGGCGCGAGTTTGATGCCATCCTGTTCGGTGCACTGGGCGACCCGCGCGTGCCCTCGAACCAGCACGCCGCCGATATCTTGCTCGGCCTGCGCTCCCAGCTCGACCTCTACGTGAACGCCCGGCCGGTGGAGCTGCTCGACGCGCGGCTGACCCCGCTGCGCGACCGCATCGAGAGCCACATCCGCTTTGTCATCATCCGCGAGAACACCGAAGGGCTCTACGCGGGTGTGGGCGGGTTCTTCAAGAAGGGCACGCCCGATGAGGTCGCCGTGCAGGAGGACGTCAACACGCGCAAGGGCGTCGAGCGCATCATCCGCTACGCCTACGAGCACGCCCGGCGGCACGGCCTGCGCCGCGTGTGCATGAGCGACAAATCGAACGCGCTGGCCTACGGCCACGACCTCTGGCAGCGCGTCTTCGCCCTGCTGCGCAAGGAGTACGCGGAGATCGAGTCACGCCACCTCTACATCGACACCCTGGCCATGGAGTTGATCCGCGACCCGAGCCAGTTCGAGGTCATTGTCACGTGCAACCTATTCGGGGACATTCTGAGCGACCTGGGCGCGCAACTGGCCGGCGGGCTGGGCCTGGCTCCTTCGGCCAACATCAACCCCGAAGGCGTGTCGCTCTTTGAGCCGGTTCACGGCTCAGCGCCCAACATCGCTGGAAAAAACCAGGCCAACCCGCTGGGAGCGATTCTGGCCGGGGCTATGATGTTCGAGCACCTGGGATGGACTGCGGAGGCCGCAGCGATTCGCGAGGCGGTACGCACCGCGGTGCGCGAGAGACATATGACCGCGGACCTGGGCGGGACACTCGGCACACGCGAGGTGGGAGACTGGCTCGTCAATCACCTCACAAGGCAGGGCGTCAGTCGCACGGGCAGCCACCCCTGATAGCCCATTCCTTCTAGCCCGCAATCGGGTAGCGACTGGCGGAATTTGTGCCGAGCCGAGCGAGGACGCCCGCCGCGGTCTTTGAGTAACGTCAGTGTCTCGCTGGCGGTTTTGCACCGTGGCAGCACCAAACGAAGTCCGCCTGCGAGACGCCGGCGCTATCTGCGGCGGGAACCGAGCACCAGCAGCGCCCCGAGAATGAACCCCCCGATGTGCGCCCACCAGGCCACTCCACCCGCAGAGGGGACGCCGAGCGAGCCGACGCCGCTCAGGAACTGCAGCGCGAACCAAAGGAGCAGAACGACTACCGAGGGCAGTGGCAGGATGAAGATCGGTGGGATCCACGTGTATATACGCGCCCCGGGGAAGAGCACCAGGTAGGCCCCCATGACGCCGGAGATGGCTCCGCTGGCTCCTACGGCGGGCACACGCGAGGCAAGGTTGGCGACCGTGTGGACCACGCCGGCTCCGACACCGCAGACCAGATAGAACAACAAGTACTTTAAGTGGCCAAGGTGGTCTTCGATGTTGTCGCCGAAGACCCACAGGAACCACATGTTCCCCGCCAGGTGCAGCAGCCCGCCGTGGAGGAAGAGGCTGGTCAGCAGGGGAGTGAAGGCTTGCCCCAAGGTGACGTCGTGGCTGGTCAGCAGCAGGTCGAACCGCGCGGGTATCATGCCGTAGGCGGCCACCAGTTCTTGCCCCCCGCGCGGGCCCAGGGAAAGCTCGTACAGGAAGACGGCTATGTTAGCCAGGATGATCAGCACGGTGACGAACGGCAGGGTGCGCCGCGGGTTCTCATCGCGCAGCGGGAGCATCTAGGGGCTCCTCGAGATGGGATTCTCGTAGGCGGGCTCGTGGCGCGGGCCCTCGCGCATCAGTCGCTCGATTTCGGCCACCGGCCGGATGCCACCCCGCGCGCCCACCGCGGTACAGTTCAGCGCCGCCGCGGCGCAACTGAACTCGAGCTGGCGGTCGAGCGGCCAGCCTTGCAGCAAGGCGTACGCGAAGGCGCCGTGAAAAATGTCGCCAGCGCCGGTGGTATCCACAGCGTGCACGTGATAGCCGGGGCAGTAGTGGAACATCGCGCCGTCCCAGGCCAGCGCGCCATGGATGCCGAGCGTGGCGCCCACCACCCGGCAGCCGTAGCGGAGCGCGATGCCGGGCAGCGACTCGCGCAAGTCCGGCTCGCCCGAGAGTCGCGCAGGAAAATCGCGCGAGGCGAACAGGTAGTCCACGTCTTCAAGTAATGTTTCAACTCCGGGATACAGGTTGTCGATATCCGCGATGACGGGGATGCTCGCCTCGCGCGCCCAGCGCGCCGCTGTGGCGGCCGCGGCGGTATCGTGCCCATCAACCAGCAACGCCCGCGCGCGCACGATCCAGTTGCGTTCGAGCTCCTCAGGGTGAAGAGTGAGCCGGGCGTCGCGCCGCCACAGGATGGTACGCTCGCCGGTGGCGTAGTCCACCAGGATATAGGCCACCTGGCTGCTGCACCCGGGCACTTCGAGAACGTGGGCTTCGACGCCGGCGCGGGCGAACTCCTCGCGCTGCAAAGCGCCAGCGGAATCGTCTCCGACCTTGCCGATATAGCGAGCGCGAAGTCCCCAACGCTGGCAAGCCACCATGGCGCTGGCCACCTGCCCGCCGGGGAGCACCTCGGCGGAGGTGAACTCCACCTTGGAGTCCAGGGAGGGGAAGTGGGGCAGGCTGATCAGCGTGTCCGTGGCGTTCAGCCCGACGCCGACCACGTCCACCAGAGCGGGTCCCGGGGCCGGTGGAGTCTTTGCGGTCATGAAAGAGAAACTGTAGACGAGCGCGCAGGATTTTCAAGCGGAAAAGCCGGTCCTGGGGAGGTCTGATAATCTTGAGCGAGTTTTGGCGAGTTAACATAACCGGGAAGGCCCATGGTTGTGACATTCTAGGCGGCGATCGCATGTGCGCGTTGCGGGTTGTGACGACGCAGTGCCGGGGTACGCCGGCAAGGGGGTGGCGAAAACTGCCGGCGGGACGCGTGGCGCGGCTGCGCGGGATGCGTTTTTCTCACGTTTAAGATTTGCTTCGCCTGCGAGGCTGTGGTAAGTAAATCCGTTTAGGTTTCGCCGCGCGTGTGGGCCGAGGGCGCTGCGCAGTCGGCGCGCCGACACGAGGATGCCGGAGAGGGAAACGGAAGCTATCATCCTGCGCTGCTACCCGCTGGGCGAAGCGGATCGCCTGGTGAGTTTTCTCGGTCGCACGACCGGCCGGCTGCGCGGGGTAGCCACCGGAGCGCGCCGACCCAAGAGCCGGTTTGGCTCCACCCTTGAGCCGCTCTCTCATATTCGCATGTGGTTTTACGAGCGCGAGACCCGCGAACTGGTGCGCATCCAGCAGTGCGAGTTGATCCAATCGTTTCTCGAGGTCCAGCGGGATTACAACTTGAGCCTGGGACTGGCGGCGGTGAGCGAGATCGCCGAGGGCCTGCTGCCCGAGCGCGAACCCGCCGAGGCTGCCTTTCGTCTGGTGCTGGTCACCGCGCGGGAGATCGGCCGGCACGCGCGGATTGCGCTGCCGCTGGCCTACTTCAACCTGTGGATGATGCGGCTGGGCGGATGGCTTCCGCAGCTGGACCGCTGCGCGGGTTGCGGCCGCGGACTGGGCGCCGAGGCGGCGTATGCCTCGCCTTTCTTTTCTGGGCTGGCCTGCGCGAACTGCCGGACGGCGGGGATGCGCGGGATGTCGGGGCCAGGGTTGGCGCTGGCGCGGCGCATGCTGGCGGAGAAACTCGAGCGTCTGGCGGAGGAGGAGTGGCCCGCGTCCCAAGTCGGCGAGCTGAACGGCTACCTGTTCGATCTGGTCGAACACCACCTCGAGCGCAAGCTGACCACGCGGCGGCTGATTGATTCGCAGATGGAGGCGAAATCATGAAAGCTCAAGTAAAGCGTGAATCCGGCCGTCGTGGCGCGGGCATCAAGCAAGCCTTGAACTTTCAGGATTTGATTCTGCTACTGGAGCGCTTCTGGGCTGACCGCGGCTGCGTGCTGCAGCAGCCCTACGATGTCGAGGTGGGCGCGGGCACGATGCACCCGGAAACGTTTCTGCGCGTGCTGGGGCCGGACCCCTACCGCGTGGCCTACGTGCAACCTTCGCGTCGGCCCGCCGACGGCCGCTACGGCGAGAATCCCAACCGGCTCTACAAGCACACACAGTTGCAAGTGATCCTGAAACCGTCGCCACACGATGTCCAGGATGTGTATCTCGCCAGCTTGCGCGCGATCGGCATTGACCTCAAGGCCCACGACATTCGCTTCGAGGAGGACAACTGGGAGTCCCCCACGCTGGGGGCCTGGGGCATCGGTTGGCAGGTCCTGCTCGACGGTTTGGAAATCACGCAGTTCACCTACTTCCAGCAGTGCGGTGGCCTCGACCTGGACCCGGTCTCGGTGGAGCTCACCTACGGGCTCGAGCGCATCGCCGCGTTCCTGCAGGGCGTGGACAACGTCTTCGACCTGCGCTGGTCGGACGATGTCACCTACGGGCAGATCCGTCTGGCTGAGGAGCAGCAGTTTTCCGTGTACAGTTTTGAGCGCGCCGACGCGGTGACCACGCGCAAGCAGTTTGACCT
>JBGPZW010000050.1:0-20260 GCA_041493955.1 Terriglobia bacterium | reverse complement strand
GCAATATCCCGCCAGCGGCTATATCCCGAGCCTGCCACGGTCAGCATCACAGCGTAGCGTCCGTTGGAAAGTAGATGCGTCCGCGGGGTCACATCATGCGGCGTCGTGAACCGGCGCAACACCGGCGGGATGAGTTCGCGGACCTGCGCCGCCGCCGAGACCTCTTCCGCGCGAGGGCGTGCGACCAACACATCTCGCGGCGTGCGCTCCTGCAGCAACAGCTCGGTGGCCTGCACGATGGGCTCGGCGTGGAAGCGGGTCCGCATCGCGCCATCGTTGAGCACGTTGTCGAAGGCCACCAATAGCATCCCCTGATGGTGGGCCATGTAGGCGCGTACGACGGCGACATCTTTGCCTTCGGGCAACCGCGTTCTGGTGTAATCGAGAGCTTCGTAGAAACCATACGATCCCCTGCCGCCGGCTTCGGCGAGTCGCGCAAAGTTTTGCGTGGCTGCGGCAGGATCGATCATTGCCGCGAGCGCTGTGGCGTACGGCGCCACGACGACATCTTCGCTGAGGCCCCGTTTAAGCCCCAGCCCGGGCACCCCAAAGCTGGAATATTGGTACGCGAAATCGAGGTCGCGCGCATTATATGCGGACTCCGAGACTCCCCAAGGCACGCCGCGTTCCGCTCCATATGCAATTTGCCGGCGCACGACCAGCTCGTACGTCTGACTCAACAGACTGCCCGCCGGCGAACGCATCACCAGCGCCGGCATCAGGTATTCAAACATCGAGCCCGACCAAGAGATGAGCGCGGAACCGCGACCCACTGGCGTGAGGGCGCGGCTCAGGCGGAACCAGTGGGAGGACGGAACGTCGCCCTTGGCGATGGCGATGAAGCTCGTGACGCGCGCCTCCGAAGCGAGCAGGTCGTAACAGTTGGGATCCAGACTGCCCTCTGTGACGCGGTAGCCGATGGAAAAAAGCTTGCGGGTATTGTCAAACAGAAAGCTGAAATCCATCGCATGAATCATTTTCTCCGCCGTCTGGGCGACCGCCGTAAGGCGGCGAATGAGAGCTGCGGCATCCGCGGCCGAATGCCTGATGGTTTGGGCCAGCGCATCGATCCGTGCCAGAGTCTCTCGGTCCGCCGGAGGATTGTCGAGCAGCCGTGCGCGCAGCGCGGCAAGTTCATGGAGGGCGACCTCGAAACGCTCCGGAGCGTCCGCTAGAGTGGGAACGGAATTGAACAGCGGCTCAACTGAAGTGGTGACGGAATTGAAGAACGGCTCAACCACCACCCGCTCGGGCGTCTGCTCTGAAGGTCGTTGGGCGATGGCCGCAATCTCGTCCGATTCTAGGCGTACCCACGGAATCAAAATTTCCGCGTCTCGGGCGTGGCTTTCGATGCAAGCTCTGGCGGCATCGGCCCAAGCGCGCAACTCGGAATCGGGAGCGTCCCCGCGCTCCTGCGCCAGGGTTTGCGCAATGTCAGCCACGGTGTGGGCGCGCGCCCTTAGCTCGACGAAGCGCACCGCCCAGTCCGCGGCATCGACAGGCAGGAGGTCAAGTGAAGCGGCAAGCGCGTCAACGGCATTGTTGAGCTGCTTCCGCGTGACTGTGTGTGTGCGCCGTGTGTCCGCGAAGTCGGCGAGCGCTTCGCGCAACAGCCGGATGTTATCCTCCATTCCGGCGAACAGGTGCGCTCCGACGAACGATTTCTGAATCAACTCTCGGCAAGCGTTGCCCAGGGCGAGCAGATGCC
Source organism: Terriglobia bacterium (assembly GCA_041493955.1). GTDB lineage: Bacteria > Acidobacteriota > Terriglobia > Acidiferrales > UBA7541 > QHYU01. The sequence continues at coordinate 18,552 of JBGPZW010000050.1, read as the reverse complement.
CCGCGAGATTTCCGCTGTCGACAGAGGAAACATACTTTGGCTCGAGCGGAACAAGTTGGCGTGTGTCGTACCAGTTATAGAAGTGGCCGCGAAACAGCTCCAGGTGGCTCATCGTCGCCAGCGTGGCTTCTAGCCGCTCAACTGCTTCCAGTGTGCCCAGCCATCCGAGGTCACGCGCCGCGACTGTGGAGAGAAGATAGAGGCCCATATTGGTAGGCGAGGTTCGGTGGGCCACGATGGGCTTGGGCTCTTCTTGAAAATTATCGGGAGGTAGCGCGTGGTCTGCGAGAGAAACAAACACCTCGAAGAAGCGCCAGGTCCGGCGCGAGATCAAACGGAGAGCTCGCATATCCGCCGACGACACCGGCTCTGCCCCGCGAAGCCGTGGAGGCAGACTGATCCGGCGCGCTACGGCAGGAGCGGCAGCCCAGAGAAGAATGAACGGGGCCGCAGCGGCCCAAGCCTGGTGCCGTCCATAGGCCAGAACTACAACCGCCGCTACGGCGAGCAGAATGCCGCCGGCCATGCGCTTATAGATGCCATACATTTTGAAATCGACCGCATACTTGGCCTGTGCTGCGGTCACCCACTCCAGCAAATTCCTGCGCGTAATGAACAGACGGCTGAGGGTGCGCAGAATTGCGTCACCCATCAGCCATGTCTGGCAAGCCAGAAACGTCACCGTTAATCCGACCTGGGAAGCACCGAGAGCAAGGTCGGTGAGGACACCGCGAAGATGGCTGCGTTTGGAGATTCCGCGGTAGCGCGGGTTCAGTCCGATTATGAAAGGCAGTAGCGCGGGAATCGCAATCGTTGCCAAGATAAAACTCGACCACACCCAGGGAGACTCCGGTGGCAGAAGCCACCCAACAATCAACGTAAGAAACGCGGCGGGCGCCGACAGGGTGCGACGCAGATTGTCGAGCATCTTCCAGCAGCCAATCACGGGAATGCCAGCAGGACGGGGTTCCCCTGTCGCTGCCCGGCCGCGCCTGAAAATCCAGGGCAGAAGCTGCCAGTCTCCACGCGCCCAGCGGTGCTGCCGGGCGGCCGCGACCTCATAGTGCGAGGGAAATTCTTCAAACAACTCAATGTCTGTGGCCAGCGCGGCACGGGCGAAGATGCCTTCAAAGAGATCGTGGCTCAGCAGCGCGTTTTCCGGCACCTTGCCCGCTAATGCCTCCTCAAACGCATCAATGTCGTAAATTCCCTTGCCGGTGTAGGAGCCTTCTCGGAACAAATCCTGGTAGACATCCGAAACTGCCGACGCATAGGGATCGATACCACTCGGACCGGAGAAGATTCTCAGGAAAAGCGATCCCTCACGATCGGTCGGCAGCGAAGGCGTAATCCGCGGTTGCACCACCGCGTAGCCCTCTACGACACGCCCCGCGTGAGCGCTGTACGTCGGCCGGTTGAGAGGATGGGCCATGGTGCCAACTAATCGATAAGCAACACCTCGCGGCAGGCGCGTGTCTGCATCGAGCGTGATGACGTATCGAACATCCGGAAGAGCTCCCGGAGGACGCCCGCCGACGGGTATGAACGTGGTGTTCGTCGAGCCGCGCAGAACTTGGTTCAGTTCGTGCAGCTTCCCCCGCTTCCGCTCCCACCCCATCCATTTACGCTCGCACTCGTTCCAGACGCGCTTGCGATGGAAGAGCAAGAAGCGTTCACCGTTGGCGGGCACCGGGCCGTGACGCTTGTTCAGGCGCGCGACGCCGTCAACCGCGGCGGCCAGCAGTTCGTCGTCACCGGGGAGGCTTTCGCTCGGCGCATCCACCCAGTCAGAGAGCAGCGCGAAACGCAGGTCCCCATCAGGATTCGCCAGATAGTGGACCTCCAGCCGCTCCACCTGCTCCTCGATTTCATGCCGCGAGCTGAGCAGCGTGGGCACGACCACGATCGTCCGTAAATGCTCCGGCACGCCGCTGCGCAATTCCAGGCGCGGGAGCGTTCGCGGTCCGAGCACATCCGTCACCGAGCGATTGATCAGTGCGATGGCCAAGTCCGAAGCAGGCACTGCAGCGAGAAGACCGAGCAGCACAAGGCCCCTGGCGGTAACGCCCGCTTCGCTGGCATGCAGCAGCGGCAGCGCCAGAATCATAGCTGTCAGTACGGCAATGGTTCCCAGGTAGCCGGGTGTTGCGGCGCGCACGTACAAACGCAGCAGCCAGCGCTTCCAGGAGACGCGATAACCGAGTTCGCGCTCAAAGGCCAGACGTCCCCGCGAGATGAGGTAATAGCCAGGCTCTGTCTGCCGGTCCTGGTGTGCCTGTGCGGCGTCGCGCGGCTCAGCACGCGCGCGCTTGGCGCGCTGGACGGCGCGTTTAGCCACCTCAATTTCCGAGGAGCCCGAGCCCCGCGAGAGATCCTCGATAGCATGGCGATAGCTGTCCCGCGTGGCAAAATCCATCTCGGCGAAGTTGGTGCCGTTGCTGAGGACTTCGTCCACCAGGCTGACGCTCTCAAAAAATTCCTGCCAGTCAAATGCAGACATCAAGCGCATGCTGGTGATGACGTTGCGCACGGTGACGCTCATGGCCGCCTGCTGCTGGTGCTCGACGCGGACAATTTCGTCGGCCGTGGTTCCCTGCGCGGCCAGGCGCTCATCGAGCCAGAGCAGGATGGGGCGCACCTTCGGGTCCAGATCGCGCAAGCGCTGGACGAGCTGCACGGCAAACGCTATCGGCAGAGGCGTTTTCTCAAAGCGGCGGAGGGCTGTCGTTCGGGTCCCCGGAGATGGGCCGGCTGTACCGAGCAGGCTGTCGGCCAGCATGTCGGCTTCTTGGCGCTCGGCGCGGCTGCGCACCATCCGCTCCGCTAGCCTGCGCAGATTTTCCACCAGCACCACGCGCAGCGTGATAGCCACCGCCCACAGCTCACCGATCGAGAGCGGTTGCACGCGTTGATAGGCCGTCACAAAGCGGCGCAGCAGTTCCGGGTCGAATCGGCTGTCCGTGTGTGCCACGAACGCCCAGGCCACTCCCAACACGCGCGGAAAGCCCCGCAAGTGACCAAAGGCGAGTTTGGGCAGTTTTCGATAGTAGCCGACTGGCAAGTCGTCGCGGATCTCGCGGAGCTGCTCATCGACGATGTGGAAGTTATCGACCAGCCACTCGGCCGCGGGTGTGATCGCATGCTCCCGCTGAATCGCTCGGGCGATGGCCCTGTAGGACGCCAGCAGCACGCGCCCGTTCTCCAGAACGCGCGGAGTGAGCAGCTGACCCTGCTCCGGTTCGCTGGTGACGTTCTGAGCAGCCGCAAGACTTTCAGCGTGCTGCTCGAGGCGCTCGACGCTGAAGAGCTCGGCACGGATGGGTTCTTCCAGGTGGGGATAAACTGTCGCGGATGGTTGGACAGTGTTCATCGCGTCTTCAGAACAACTGCCGAAGTCCAGCTGCTTTACGGAATAAGGCGTCTGTCACGGGCAGCCGGCACATAGAATACCTCGGAGGGGCCCGTGAGACAAAAACTCCTCGTCTGGGTGGCGAAAAAGCCGCCCTTTTGTCATTCCTGTTTGACTGGCAGAATCACCGACAATAATTCAACAGTTCAGACACTTAAGAAGAAAACTCGGTACCCGACGTCACAGCTCTCCTTGCACCAAACCTAATCTTTTGGCACAGCCTCGCTCTAGGCTTGCTCCTACCCAAACAACAAGCGAACTGCCGGTTTTTTCCTGCAGCCTTCACTCCCTCCCGTCGCAAACCCAGGCCTTCGAGTGTATCTTCCTGGACAAGCAAGACCGCTCAAGGTTGATCCGCTAGTTTGTCCAGAACGCTCTTGACGCGGGAGTAGAGCCCTCCAAAGAACCTGGGTGTTGGTGAGTGCAGGTGGGTGCAAAGTGTGTGCGGGTGAGTGTAACACCTGGGTGTAGCACCCAGGTGGTGCACTCTGGCGGAAACCCCGGTCGAGCGCATAACGGCCTTCCCAGGAGGACGGAGGAAGTCAACATGAGTACCCTGCGGGTACTCGTGAGTACAAGCCCTTGGTACTCCGTGTACCGTACTCAATGAGGTGCCTCGGTCTTTGCCGAAAGGCAATGATTTGACACGGATGGGCCGCCGCTGTCTTCAGTTACCCGTGTTCGAATGCCGGGTCTTTCCCTGTTCGCCGCAGAGGTCGTCTAATAGCTTCCTGTCACGACTGGTGAGCCCCGAGAGACGCTGCATTTTTTGAAAGTCGCGCATCGGCCACGGCTTCAATGGTCCGGCCTTTCGATCTCCGCTCGTTGCGGTTTTTAGTTTTTCGAGTGTAGTTGCCAAGTGTTGTCCAAACGGGCCGCTCCACATAACATGCCATTTGAAGAGGAGATAGTGGTGCTCAACAATCTGGCGAGGGCTGAAATATTTGCTGCTCTCTCGTTTTTTCCCAAATCGTTCTACTCGCAGCCGGAGTGCTTGCGGTGTCCGGTGATCTCCCCTCTTTTCAAGCTGGTCTTTCAGAGCAATATAGGGATTCGCTTTGGGATTCAGCCTCAGGATGATCAGAACGGCCACGAATAGCCGCTCCGTCTCTTCGATGTTTCCCAGTTCCTTCGGCGATTTCCTGGTCATGAAAGCACTCTCATAAGTGCGAAACTGCCTTTCGGCAAGAAGGCACGCTTCTTCCTTCTCAAGCAGGGACACTGCCCCATCAGCGTATCCGCCGCGTAGCTTTTTCACGTGGGCGATTGCTTGCCTCAGTTTTCGCAGTTCGGCCTTGGCAGCAGAAGGACGGACTTCGGTCACGAAGGCCCGATCCAGAAGCCAATCCAGGAAAGCTACAATGATTTGTCCCTCACTTCGGCCTTTGAACACGGACGATGCCAATTCCTGACCAGAGATGTTCCATGACAACAGTGTAGGTTTTTGGGTACGGTTAAGACAGCTTTGTGGCCAGGAGCGTTCATTCGATCCTATGACCATCCGCACCAATTCAGAGCAGAAACAGCATTGTACATGCGAGGCGCGTCCAGCGGGCAGGTCACAGGCCTTGCCTTCTCGCGTGTCGACCAGTTTTGCTGAACGTCACTACGGGGTTGCAGAGATTGCGGCCATGTGGAATCTCAGCCCAGATAAGGTGAGGAGGCTTTTTGAGAACGAGTCAGGCGTCGTCGTACTCGGAGACGAAGTTCCCAATCGTGGCAAACGCCGCTACCGCACGCTGCTCATCCCAGAGTCTGTCGTTGAGCGGGTGCACAGGCGGCTGTCCAGGGTGTAGGATATCGAGCCATGCTGACCACATACCGCAGACATCGCAAGAGCTGCAAGCATCGAAGCGAAGGGCGGAAGTATCGCCGGTGTCACTGTTCAATTTACGTGGATGGATTTCTGGGCGACCGTGAGATCCGCAAATCCACTGGGTTGCGTGACTGGGAGAAGGCCCAGGCCTTGGTTCGGGAATGGGAAGCCGAGGGCCAGCCCGCCCCGGAGTCAAGAGTTGAACCGACCACCATCAGGGAAGCCTGTGAGGCCTTCTTGCAGGACGCTGTGGCCCGGAATCTCCGTGAGAAGACTGTTTACAAATACCGCCTCCTCTTCCGCCGTCTGGAGGAGTTTGCCCAAGCCAACGGCCTTCGCTTTCTCGAGGAATTGGACATAGCCACGTTGCGAAAGTTTCGAGCGTCTTGGTCGGACGGCAACCTCGCTGCATTGAAGAAATTGGAGCGCTTGCGCTCCTTCTTCCGCTTCGCGCAGGGAAGCAAATGGATCGCTGATAACCCTGCGACCGAGGTGAAGAGCCCCAAAGTCATCGCGCGTCCAACTCTGCCCTTTACGCACGAAGAGATGATTCGGGTTCTCCAGTCGTGTGACCGATATCGCGACAGCTACGGCCGCGCGGGTCAAGCCAATGCTCGCCGCCTGCGTGCGTTCGTACTCTTGCTCCGCTACAGTGGCTTGAGGATAGGTGATGCGGTCAGTTGTTCTGCTGACCGGCTTGCGGGGAACAAACTCTTGCTCTACACGCAAAAGACGGGTGTGCTCGTCTATTGTCCGCTCCCCGATTTCGTGGCGAAGACACTCGAGGAGATTCCACGATCAAGCGAGCGGCACTTCTTCTGGACAGGAGAATCGAAGCTCCAAAGCGCCACCGGAGACTGGCAGGCTAGACTCAAGAAGCTGTTTCGGCTGGCTGGTATTGCCGATGGGCACGCGCACAGATTCCGCGACACCTTTGCCGTCGAATTGTTGCTGGCCGGAGTTCCCCTCGAACGAGTGTCAATCTTGCTCGGCCACAACAGCATCAAGATCACCGAGAAGCACTACGCTCCCTGGGTGCGCGCTCGCCAAGAGCAGGCGGAGGCCGATGTGCGACGCGCGTGGAGCGAGGACCCACTGGTGCTCGTCGAGACGAAGGGTACACAAGAGGTACACGGAAAAGGGAGTGTCGTTAACTGAATGAAAGCAAAACAGAAAGATTGGCGGAGAGGGTGGGATTCGAACCCACGAGCCCGGTTTTGCCAGGCTACCCGCTTTCGAGGCGGGCTCTTTCAACCGCTCAGACACCTCTCCGCGCGGTCAGCGTGATTTTAGCCTATCAGAGCGTTTCACTTTCGGCAATCCGAGCTGGCGCAAGATGAGGGTCACACAGCGCCCGCGCCAGCGGGCGAGCCATCCATCAAAAGCATGACGCAGAGGGATCCCTGGCTTCACTCGGGATGACGGAGTGGGCGGGGCTTCGCCTTGGAAGGAATTCGGATATGGCTTCAGCTCGTTGAGCCGCGGCTACCGGCGGGCGGCGAAGAAGGACTGAAGCGCTGCCGCACACTGCTCGGCGAGTACGCCCGAGGTGACTTCCACGCGGTGGTTGAGCGCAGGGTGGTCAAGCACACTGAAGCACGAGCGCACCGCTCCGCCCTTGGAGTCATCGGAACCGTACACCAGCCGGGCGATGCGCGCCTGCACCATGGCCCCCGCGCACATCGCGCAAGGCTCCAGGGTGACGTAAAGCGTCGCGCCAGCTAGGCGATAGTTGCCCAGATCCCTCGCCGCCGCGCGCAATGCCACGATTTCGGCATGTGCTGTGGGGTCGCACTCGGCGATAGTGCGATTGGCGGCGCGCGCCACCACGCGTTCATACATGACCAGAACAGCGCCGACGGGCACTTCGCCCGCGCGGGCCGCGGCCCGCGCCTCCTCCAGCGCCAACTGCATGTAGTCAGAGTCAGTCATCGGCTTCGCCAGAGGATAGCACGAGCGCCTGGAAGGCCGGAAAGTCTGGGGGTTAAGAGGTAGCTGGTTTGGAAGAGGGAACTAAGCGGCCGGCGCTTCCGGCACCAGGTATTCGACTACGATGACGTCGCGCAACCCGCCCACGCGCCGCGCGTGCTGCTCGTGCCGGCCGACTTCGCGCCAGCCGCACGCGCGACACAGGTTGAGGCTGTCGGTATTCTCCGCGAGCACGTATCCGACGAACTTGCGGTAGCCGAGGGCGCGCGCCTCCGTCTGGAGCGCTCGCATCAGTTGCCGGCCCACGCCATATTTGCGGAAGTCGCGCCGCACGAAGACGGTCACTTCGCCGATGTCGCTCATTTGTGGCCGGGTGTCGCAGGTCTCGACGGTAATCCATCCCGCCACCCAGCCGCGCAGCTCGGCCACGAGGATGGGATGTCGAGGATCTGCCGCGGCGGCGGTCAGCAGGCGGCGCTGCTCTGCTAAGCTGCGCCGCTCGGTGTCGAGCGTGGCCAGGCCGTCCTGCACGCCCTCGTTGAAGATTTCGAGGAGGCTGGCGGCGTCTTCCTCCCGGGCGCGACGAATCACCGGAAGCGCGATAGTCCCAGGTGCGGTCATGGCCGGGATTCTACCACCATCGCACCGGGAGGGGCACAGGGGGGCTTCCCGCAGCGCCTTGACAATTCCGCCGCGCGCCCACACACTAACTGTCTATGACCGAGCTGCTGCGTCGCGTTTTCATGGTGGACTTCCTGAAGGGCCTGGTGCTCACTTTCCGCTACCAGAACCCGAGAAAGATCTATACCGAGCAGTATCCCCTCGAGCGGCCCATGGTAGCCGAGAGGTATCGCGGCGCCCCGCGCCTCAACAACCATCCGGATACCGGCGAGACGCTGTGTATTGCCTGCAACCTCTGCGCGCTGGCGTGTCCGGAGAACCTGATCGTGGTGGGCTGGGAGCGCGATGACGCCACCCGGCGTAAGGTCCTGACCACCTTCACTTACGACACCTCGCGCTGCATGTTCTGCGGCCTCTGCGAGGACGCCTGCCCGACCGATTGCCTGGAGCTGACCCAGGACTTTGAGATGGCTCAGTACAGCCGTGACGGCGCCATCTGGGACCGCCACCGCCTGGAAGAGGGTCCCACCCCGGCGCGGTACACCCGCTAGCAGCTCTGGGTTGATGGCCTCCTGCGCACACGCCGACCTCCCCAACCTTGCGCGCTTCCTCCTCCTGCGGTATAACGGCGCTTCTCCGATGCGGCGAACCGTGGAACCCTTCCATCATGGAACTTCGTAAGGATCCCATCACCCGTAGCTGGGTGTCGGTCGGCTATCCCGAGGAAGTTCCGGCGACGACCGATGCATGTCCGCTCTGTCTGGAGCACTCGGGGCAGAGCGAGCCGCTGCTGGTGTTGCCGCCGCAGGGCCCCTGGCAAGTCCGCGTGATTCCGCATCCCAACCCTCTCTACCGGATCGAAGGTGAACCGGGCCGCAAGGCCGACGGCATCTATGACACCATGCGGCCCGTGGGCGCGCACGAGATCATCATTGAGACGCCGGAGCACAACCGCCAACTGGCCGAGATGAACGACGATCAGCTCGGCCGCGTGCTCTCCGCGTATGGGCAGCGCACCCAAGACTTAAAGCGCGACACGCGTTTCAAATACATCACCGTGTTCAAGAACTGCGGCGCGCTGGCGGGCGAGGAGTGGGCGCATTCCCATTCGCAGGTGACCGCCACCACTTTTGTGCCGCGACGGATTCTCTACGAGCTGCGCGCCTCGCGCGAGTGGTACTTGCAGAAAGAACGCTGCGTCTTCTGTGACATCGTGCGTCAGGAAGAGAAACGCGGCAAGCGCATCGTGGACACCCAGGGCGAGTACGTAGCTCTGTGTCCCTATGCCTCGCGCGTGCCCTACGAGGTCTGGCTGCTCGAGCGCAAGCACAACCACACGTTTGAACAGCCCCGCCCGGGCTCGAACCGGCGCAACCTCGCCGTGCTGCTCGGCCGCGTGCTTCGCCGCCTGGCGAAAGTTTCCCAGGCCTATCACTTGGTCGTGCATACGTCTCCCAACCCCATCCACACCAAAGGCGAGATGACCGACTACTGGAAGACGATCGCCGACGACTACCACTGGCACATCGAGATCCTGCCCATTGTCCAGACGCGCAGCAAGTCGTACAGCATCAAGGAAGTCTATTTCAACGAGTTGCTGCCCGAGCAGGCTGCCGAGCGGCTCCGCCAATTGGAACCCTCCGGATGAGACCCCGGCAGCACGGCGGGATTCTGCTCAAGCTGCTCGTGCTGCTGTTCCTCCTGTTCCTCTGCGGCGCCATTTACCTGCTGCGTCACCCCCTCCTGCGCGCGGCCGGCAGGTTCTGGGTATTGAACGAGCAACCAGAAAAAGCCGACGCCATCTTACTCTTGAGTGACGACAATTTCCGGGCCGAGCGGGCCGCCCGTGCGGCCGACCTCTATCGCGCCGGGTGGGCGCCGCGGGTAGTGGCCAGCGGGCGCCGGCTGCGCCCCTACACGGGTTTGGCGGAATTGATGAAGCGGGACCTGTCCGAGCGCGGCATGCCGGTGGAAGCCATTGTGCTTCTTGCCCACAATGCCGAGAGCACTCTCGGGGAATCACTAGAGCTGAGAGACCTTGTGGTCGCGCGGGGCTGGCACCGGGTTCTGGTGGTCACCTCGAACTACCACACCCGCCGAGCCCGCTATATTTTCCACCGCATCTTTCCTGCCGGCGTGCTGGTGCGCTTCATTGCGGCGCGCGATGCCGACTACGACCCGGATCACTGGTGGGAGACCCGCACGGGCCTGAAGCTGGGCTTCCGCGAAGGCGTCGCGCTCCTGGTGGCCATGTGGGAGTTGCGGCACCACTCACCCGCCCCGGAAGCCGCTCCGGCCGGAGCTTCCGCACCCACCTAGGGGTCGGGGGGGGTAGGGTAGGGGGGTTCGCCTCAGACACCAGAGTGGAAGCTTTTGATACCATTTCTGGTTTACATGTCATCCTGGCTTGTAATATATTTCCAGGCCCAGCCGTCCTCTCCGAGCGACCCGGGGGGTGTCCCCAGCCCGGAGTACTGGAAGAGGAGGTCCCCGTGTGGGGTAAGCAGGAAGAGCAGAAGGCGCCAGCGCCGGCTCCATCCGCTGTGGTTCCTCCGGCGCCCGAGCCGCTGCGCAGCGTTGCTTTCCAGCCGGTTGAGCAGGTCACCGCCGCCGGCCAAGTGAGCAAAGGGATTTCCATCAAGGGCGAGATCAGCGGAAAGGAAAACCTCTTCATCGACGGAGAGGTACAAGGCAGCATACGCCTCACCAGTGGCAGCGTGACCGTGGGGCCGAACGGCCGCGTCACCGCCGACATTGAGGCCGACGAGGTCGTCGTTCGCGGCAAGGTCAAGGGCGCGTTGCGCGGGCGCGAGCGCGTGCAGATCGGACAGACCGCCGAGGTTACGGGGGACGTCGCGACCCGCCGCATCGCCATCGAAGAAGGCGCGATGTTCCACGGCAATATTGAGATCGTGCGCGCGGAGAATGCGCGCAACTCCCGCACTACGACAGCCGCTGCGGCCTCCGCCGGATCCGAAGGGTTGCGACCGGTCACACTTAACGTCAAAACGCCGCAAAGCTAGGCGATGAGCATACTCAACAAATTGCGTGTGGCCTACGACCGCGAGGGGGCCGCGCGAACAACCAGCGGAAAAAGCGGAGCCGCGGTGTCCTCCCCGGCTCACGCGCCCGGCCCCGCGTTTGCTCCCCGCGGCGGCCGCTCTTCAAACGGCTTGAAGGAGTTTCTCTGGCACCTGGACGACATCGAACACGGCCACCTGCTCGACCTCGGGCCGGTGTGGCAAACTACGGTAAGTTTTTTCATCGAGCGCGGCCTCAAGGTGTACACCGAGGATCTGCTCACGGCCTGGAAGGATTTCCTGCACGCTGAGGAAGAGCGGCTGCGCTCCCTGCCGCCGGGGGAAGACCCGGGGGACATGACCCCGTCGCGCCGCGCCGAACGTTTCCTGGAAAACAGCCTGCGGTATCCTGCGGAGACGTTTGATGCCGTGCTGGCCTGGGACCTGCTCGACTACCTCGAGGCCGAGCTGGTGAACCGCGTGGTGGGCCGGCTGACGGATCTGGTGCGCGAAGGCGGCATTGTGCTGGCTGTCTTCCACAGCCGCAAGCCGGAAGCATTCCAGCGCTATCGCGTGCTCGACAGCCAGAATCTGGAAGTTCTCCCCGCACCGGCACTGTTTCCCGTGCAGCGGATCTACCAGAACCGCGAAATCCAGAACCTGTTCAGCCGCTTCCATTCCTCGAAAACCTTCGTCGGCCGCGACCAGCTCCGCGAAGGACTCTTCATCCGCTAGGCGCCTCCCGCAACCCCCTTCGCCCCATTTTCTCTCTCGCAACCGGACTTTGAGGGGAGTAGAAGGAAAGTGTAGGCTAGAGCTACAGAGGAGAGATGACTCCACCGGGCTTAGAACTGCAACAAACTTGAACACACCGCTCTTGCGGTGTGTGCCGCCGGCGACGCCTTGACGACGCCGCGACGGTACAAGCAAAGTGGCAAATCGGGGAGCTGCCAGGCTCCCTGATTTGCTTTTCAGGCTTGGCCATTCCGGCAAGACGCAACGATTCGATCAGAGGCACCACGCCACCGGTGACGAATTCAACGACGGCGTTGGCAGCGCCGCCGAGCTTCCCAGTGCCGAAACTGCGTCTGGTTCTGTAGTTGAGCGGGGGCAGGCGAACCCGGCGGGCCAACTGCCCGTGGCGTGCATTGTGGCGTGGCCATAAGCGTTTCCGCAACGAGTGCGAATGCTCCGATCAGGAGTGCGGATTTCCATTCTTGCATTGCCTTCCTCCGGTCGGCACGCGGCGCGGCCATTCAATGAGACCCATCCGCTACCCGAAAGTTGCGCTGCGGAAACCGCCCGGGTTGCAGAGAAAAGTTGAGGGCGATGCGGTGCCGCATCATGCTTCTCCGATTTGGAGTTCTTTCGAGCCGGAGTGCTTCCGAGGCAGGGTCGGTGCCATCGAAGGATCACGCGGGGCACCGGCGAGAGAGGGTAGGCGTTTTGCGGGCGGCCTCTAGCCGCCGAACTTCCAGGACCACATCCAGCGGATGACGTCGCGCTGGTAGGAAATCACGTCGGACTGCCAGAGAATGGCCCAAAGCATCAGGGCCATCGCCACGGCGGAGACGCTTAGAGCTACGGCCAGCTGCGATTCGTTGGCAGGAACCGATAGTCTTCGGAACAAGGACGTCATTATCCTGTGCCCTCCTGGCGCGCACGAAGGGAGGCCAGGCGGGTTGAAATCCGCCGGGCGCACATACCCAGGTCGCAAGCCCCGGAGGGACGATTCCGAAGCCTTCACAGCGAGGGAGCGCAATCGCATTACCACATCCGGTGGTATCGCAACGCGTTCCTAACCATTGTGCTTTGAATGTATTAGGGGTGCTCCGCGACCTGAAAGGTTTGGAGCTGAGTTCTTACCGTGTGCAATTCATGTCCTACTTTTGCCGCAAAGCATCCAAGGTCTTGCGCTTCAGGCCGCGCCAAGAATCCTCAGCACCGCTTCGTTCCATCCAGCCGGGCCGGGAGCGGCGCCGCGTGTCGCGCGGGGTAGCCGCGCCAACAGCTCCGGCTCGAAACTCCCGTCGGCGCCCGGCAGCAGTACGGCCTGATCCACGGTTGCGAGCAGGGAAAGGTCGTTGGGGCTATTGCCCAACCCCACTGAGCGGAACCGCCTGTGCTCGGCAGCGCGGTAGAGCTTTATCAGGTGGCCCACGGCGCGGCCCTTATCGCTGCCGGCGGCCAGATGCCAAAAGCGGTCGCCACGCCCGACTTCCATCCCCCGTCGTCGGGCGGCCTGCACAAATTTCTGGATCGCCTGCTCGTTTGAACCGGCGAAGAAAAACGGTTCATCGAAGTCGCGCTGGCGCGCCAGCTCCGCCTGTTTTCGGTTGAGGCCAGTGTTGTGAGCGATCTCCCGCACGCTCATCTGGTGGAAGCCCACGACCTCCGCGCCGGCCTCCGCGGCAATCTCTTCGAGCGCGGCGGCTATTTCCTGATAGGGCCGGCCGAGCGCAAAACAGTGGTACCGCGCGATGCGGCGCGCCCCTTCCAGGCGCAGGTTAAAGTAACCTTCGGGAATGAAGATTCCGCCGCCGTTTTCGGTGATGAACGGATGGGCGCGACCCAGCTTCCGCAGCAGGACTTCCAGCTCCGCTCGGGTTTTGCTGGTGACGAAGATCAGCGGTACGCGCCGCCGATCAATCTCGAGGAGGGCTTCCTCCGCGGCGGACCAGGAATAGGTGTGGTGGTCGAGGAGGGTGCCGTCCAGGTCGGTAAAGATCAGGTGACGCGACGGCAGCACGGCTAGAGGTGGCGGAAGACTTCTTCGTCCTCCGGCGGCCGCGCCCGCATCTTGGCTTGCAGCCACTCACGAGCCAAGTCGCGTGCAGCCAGGCCAAAGGCAATCGCTCCGCCGATGACAATCCCGGCAAAGAGAATCGCGAAGCTCACCAACAGTGCTGTGCGCCCGATACGGAGCTGCTCGAGGGCGATCACCACCGCGAGACTTATGACCAGCACGCGCACTCCTCCGGCCAGCAGGCGCGCCCCGGCCCATTGCGCGTTCACCGCCGCCAGAAGCGTACTGCGCGCGAGGAACTTGCTCACGACCAAGCCCAGCAGCAGCACCAGTGCGGCGGTGACAAGGTCCGGCACATAGTTCACGAACCGGACCACGAGATCCTGGGTCATCTGCGTGTCTGCGGCGCTCAGCGCGAGCAGAATGATCAGCAGCCACACCGCGCCCTCGACCAGGCGGGCGCCAAAATCGGCGGGTGAGTGGAACATGCGCGTGCGCTCGATCGTGCTGGCCATCCCGGTTTGAGCCACCAGGCGATCAAAGCGGAGCCAGGACAACACCCGATAGACCACCCGCCGCGCCACCCAGGCCACCACGCAACCCACGAGCAGGATCAACACCACCGTGACCACGGCCGGCCCCACCAGCCGCAGTTGTTCGGTCAACCGGTGGAACGGCTCGAAGAAGATTCGACTAACTAGACCGTGCATGGGTCTTCTCCTTTCCGGCTTCCGCACTCCAGCGCTCCGCCAGGTACGGTTTTTCGGCCTCGAAGACACTGCAGAGCTGCTCAATGTGTTGCTCGACCTCGGCCGCGGTACTGTCGCGTACTTCGAGCACGAACGACGCGGTGCGACCCAGGTAGAGGGGCACGAGTGACTCCAGCAGGTGCTCGCGGTCGAGCGCGCGGTGTTGCCAGGCTGCCGCGAATTCGTAGATCACGTGCACCCACAGCCCGTTGGGAATGTGAAAATCATCGTGCGGTTGCCGGGTGCCCGCTCCCAGCGCCACGAGTGTCTCCGGCGCCAGAAACCCCTCGTAGATTTCGTGGAGGTCGGTGATGGCTTGGCAGTAGGCCTGGATCATCCGCTCGACATTGACGCTAATCGGTTCCGTGCCCACCTCGAAAGGGAAGCCGAATATCGGCACCGGCTCGGAGCCCTGCGTTCCCTGCCAGACCGCCTGGTGAGTCTCCATCAGGCCGAAGACCGACCCCACGACCTGGCAGAACATGCTGGTCAGGTCGGCGCCGGGGTCTTTGGCGTCGTGGAGTTTCGCGCCCAGGTAGGCCTGACCTACGCGAAAACCCTCGGCGATGGCCGTCACGGTCATCCAGATGTCCACGCCGAAGCGTGCAACGTCCGTCTCCCAAACGTCCTTTTCGAGGTAGCGGGCCGCCAGCCGGCCCGACAGTCCGAAGTCGCCGCCGATGGGTTGCCGCACCCGCTTGCCAAACAAGGCGCGCGTTATCGGGTAGATGATGCTGTTGGTGATCGTGCCGTCGTACTTGTGCCGCAAGTAGTAGGGCGTGATGTAATCGAATTCGCGTTCGAGGACGGGTTTGGCGAGCAGCTCGATCCACTGCGGCGAAATGCTACGCAGGTCCGCGTCCACGACCACGCAGGCCTTGGCATTGCAGTGCTTGGCCAGCGCAAAAATCATCCGAAACGCGCTGCCCTTGCCCGGGATACCGTGGTAGGGCATGCTGATGCGCTGGATCACCTGGACGGGGTGCGACACCAGCAGCACTGCGTCGCCGTCCAGCTCAGCGCCCAGCACTACCTCGCGCGTCCCGTCTTTCGAGCCGCCGTCCGAGTTGACGATGACGGCTTTGCGCTCGGGGAAATACTTGGTCAGGCCTGCGGACACCGCGCGCACCACGTGCCCGATCGTACGCGCGTTGTTGTAGCTTGGGATGCCCACCACGATCTCCGCCTCGCCGAGCTCTTCCAGGCGCGTGAGCAGTTCTCCCGGCAGAAAGTTGTCCACCCTCGCCTACCTCGGATGTGTGCTGCCGATTCCGTTTCTAGCTGCGCGCCGTCGCCAGCGACTCGACCCTCTTCCCGTTCCGGGCGAGCTCGGCGTTGTCCGCGTCCACTGCTTCGCGCAGCGCCCCCAGGAAGCCGGGCAGCGCGGAACTCACCCTCGCCCAATTGGGGATGAGCGGCGCGCCCAGCGGGTCAGCGAAGAAGTCCTCGATGGCGTGCTGCAGGGCTAGGGCAAAGGTCTCCACGGCATTTTCTTCCTCGTGGCGGTCGAAGATCAAACCGTTGATCATCGCGTCAGCGTGGTAGCGGGTGATGGTGTCCTCGGCCATGCGCACATAACGCATCAGCAGGGTTCGCATGTTACCGGTGTCGAAGCTGACGCCCTCGGCCGAGAGGATGTGGAAAAGCGCTTTGGCGATGTCCACGGTCATCTTCATCAGGCCCTTGGACGAGTCATTGGGGGAGAGTTCCTGGTGCTTGTGTTCGTAGTTGTCGGCGATATCCACTTGGCACACGCGCTTTTTCGAACAGTTACGATAAATCTCGGCCAGCACGCCGATCTCCAGGCCCCAGTCCGAGGGGATGCGATTGACCCGGGCAAGATCCGCCTGCATGGCGAACTCGCCGGCCAGCGGATAGCGGAAGCTGTCCAGATAGCACAGGAAGGGAAGGAAGCCAAACAGCGACTGGAGCGCGCGCGTCAGCGGCGTCATAAACAAACGCGTTACGCGGCCGTGCATGCGGTCGCTTACCCGCGCGTAGTAGCCTTTGCAGAACTCGAAGTTGATGTTCGGGCTCACCACCGGATAGCACAGCCGGGCCAGCATCTCGCGGTTATAGTTGATGATGTCGCAGTCGTGCAACGCGATCACGTCGGCCTGGTGGCTGGCCAGTACGTAGCCGTAAGCGATCCAGCAGGAGCGCCCCTTGCCGTCCGGCCCGACGCGTAGCCCGTTCTCCTCGAGCGTCCGGTAGAGGTCCAGCACGCGCGGCCCGTCGTTCCAGACCACGCGCACCTCTCCGGGCAGGACCGCCAGGCGCCGCTGCGCCTCCTGGAATTGCGCCGGGCTGGTGCGTGACATGCTGACCACGAACTGTTTGACGTAGCGCACCTGGCTGAGGTGTTCCAGGATGCCTTCCATCGCCGGATTTTCAAACTCCGCGTACAGCGCGGGCAGCACCAGCGCAATCGGCTGCTGCTGCGCAAACCGTTCCAGTTGCTGCTCGAGATTTTCGACTTTCTGTTCGCCCAGACGGTGGAGTGTGGTCACCACTCCGCTTTGATAGAAATCAGCCATAGTTCTCTCCCGGGGCCGGGTGACTTCGACTGGAGCCGGGAACTAGGTTACGACCCGTTGCGGTTTTGGTCAAGCAAGACCGACGGCAAACTTTCTTCGCCGAAATTGCCGTGCGCGTTCAGCAGAAGAAAACTTATCCAGTGAGTTTAGGGGACCCAGCGAATCAGTTCAATGAGAATCTAAATGGCCTGGTAACCGCTTCGTCGCTTGTGGGCCGAGCGCTCTTGGGTTGTCTGGCGCCGCCGGAGGCCCATTGTGGGTGAACCGGGTGGAGAGAGATCTGCCGTACCACTCCCCTGGGCAACGCACTTCGCCCTCCCCGAGGCAGGCACGTGGGCTCGGCAGTTGTCCCTCGCCGCCGGTCCCTCCCGGTGAACTCCACCGGGAGGGTACGTCTTGCGCCGAACTACACGCGACGCCTAATTGCCTGAGGTGGCCGCCTGACTGGCCTTCGGGACACTGAGGTAGCCGACCACCTTGTTCTTGGATACCTGGTTGACTACCAGCTCGAGCGGCTGCCGGGCACCGTGCGTGTAGAAGTAGATTGGCTCGTTGATGGTGCGGTTGCGCTTCTCGACGCGTTTGTCTTCGACGATCAGAGCCAGCGTGAACTGGTACCGGCCGGGGTTGGTGCCGCGCAACTCGACGGTCACATTGCCGACCTTCACCGGCTTGCCCTTGCCGTCTGCGGTGAACTCGATGTAGTCGCGCTCACCCATCCGCCGAAGCTGCTCGACCTCCTCGTGGTTGCGGGCGATCAGAGTTCCCATCTCGCCCCGTGCCATCTGGAGATCATTCCTCGTCGTGGCGAGATCGCTTTTGACTACGGTGACCTCTCCGCTGACGGCGTTGACCGCATCCGTGCTGGCCTTGGTGGCCAGCTCGCCCTTGACGCTGGTGTCCATCGCGGCCAGTTGCTTGGCGTTTTCCTCGCGGATATCTGCGGCTTCCGCCCGGGCTCTCTTCAGCTCGCCCTGAGTGATGCGCAGCCGCTTGGTCACGACGTTGAGGTCGCCTTGCAGCTCCGCGCCGGCCTTCTCCGTTTCAGCCTGGCGCGTCTGAAGCTGTTGTAGGTCCTTGTCCACACCCTGCTTCACCGTCTTCAGCTCGGTGCTTAGAGCCTGACGCGTATCTTGGTTATGGCTCATTGCAGTCCAGCCGAAGCCCACCCCTGCTACCGCCAGAAGGCCCAGCACGGCAAGCGCGGCCGTCAGCCATCCAGGCGTTCCCCCCTGTACCACTGTCTCATCAGACATTCGCTTCCCCCTTTAGAAGTAGGAACTCTTCAAATTGGGGAGCACGTCCTGCGCCAAAGCTTCGGCGCCAGCAGTCGATGTAACCTATTTATACTAGAGGAGTTAGGGCTGCTGAAGAATACCTGATTAGCTGCGAGCGGTACTGTACCCTGCAATCTTTACTCGCCGCTGGTGATTTCGGCTCGACGAAACAGAACGAAAAGCCCGCCGGATGAGGCTGGCCGCGCGTGGGCGGCGCTGAAGGCAGAGGCGGCAAGAGTGCAACAATGGCCTCATGTGCGCGCTATTGGATGATGCCGCGCCGGCGCAACTCGGCCAGCAATTGCCTGGGGCTCTCGAAGAGAATCCCCTGCATCCCGGCGCGACGCCCGGCCTCGACGTAGTCGGCAACATCGTCCACGTAAACGATCTGGTCGGGAAGGGCCTGGGCCTCCCGGATGGCGTGCTGGTAGATGGCGGCGTCGGGCTT
>JBGPZW010000194.1:0-5333 GCA_041493955.1 Terriglobia bacterium | reverse complement strand
CGCCCATCGCAGTGCCCTTCGGCAGATTGCGAGAACCCCAGCCGGACTTCTCCGCCGCAAGCTCGAGGACGCCCCGCATGCGCTGTGCGTTGAACTGGGCTGCGAAGGCGTTGGGAGCCGCGCCCGCAGGGGCAGGGCCCATGATGGGCGGCACGCCCAGCAGCGCCAGTCTGAATTGCACCGGATCCTGGCCCGCGGCGTGCGCCAGTTCGTCGAGGAACGATTGCATTACGAATGCAATCGCGTTGCTCCCCGGGGCGCGCAACGCCCCCGTCGGCACACCCAACGGCATGACGGAACTGTGGAGCGCGAAGTTGGGTACGAAGCGCGCCGGGAATTCATCCGGGGAAATCCCCGCGCTCGGCGCGAAGCGCTCGCCCTCGCCGAAGCTGACGAAGTGATTGCGCCACGCGGCGAGCTTACCCGAGGCATCCACGCCGCCCTTCAGGAAGTGGAACCCCGCGGGGCGATAGAAGTCATGGTGCATATCGTCTTCGCGCGTCCAGAGGAGCTTGACGGGCGCGCCGACGGCCTTGGCAATCCACGCCGCCTCGATCATGTAGTCGTTGGTCAGGCGCCGGCCGAAGCCGCCGCCCATGCGCGTGAGGTGAATCGTGATGTCGCTCTCGGCCATGCCCAGCGTCTTCGCGACCTGCTGCAAGCCGCGCTGTGGCGTCTGGCTGGGGACCCAGATTTCCAGCTTGCCGTTCAGGTAGCGCGCCGTGCAGTTCTGCGGCTCCAGCGGCGCGTGGGCGATAAACGGGTAGAAGTACGCGGCCTCAACGACTTTTGAGGCGCTCTGCAGCGCGGCATCGACGTCGCCATCGCTGCGCAGCGATCGCGCAGGCTGCTTCTGGGAGAGTTCCGCGGCGCCGCGCGCGAATCCTTCGCTGCTCTGTTGGGCGGTCGGCCCTTCGTCCCATGTCACCTGCAGCTTCTGCCGCGCCGTTCGCGCCGCCCACCACGTGTCGGCGACAATCGCGACCCCGCTGAGCAGGCCCGTCAGATCGCTGCCGCCCGCAACGACGAAGGCGTGTCGCACGCCGGGCAGGACCTTAATCTCTTCCAGGTTCGCGCTGACGACTTTGCCACCAAATACGGGGCACTTTTCGAATACCGCGGAGAGCATGCCCGGCACGGTGACGTCGATCCCGAACAGCGGCTTGCCGGTCGCGATAGCGGCGTTGTCCACACCGGGCGTCGGCTTGCCGATGATTTTGTAGTCCCCTGGATCCTTCAGCCGTACGGTCTTGAGGTCGGGCGGCGCCAACTCCGCGGCCTTGGCCGCGAGTTCGCCGTAGCCCAGTGTGCGGTGCGTAGGCTGATGATGCACCCTGCCCGATGAGGTGGAGCATTCGGATTCCGGCACGCCCCATCTCTGCGCGGCGGCCGTGATCAACATCTGCCGGCCTGCGGCGCCAACCTGGCGCAGGGGAATCCAGTGATTCGGCGTGGCCGTGCTGCCTCCGGCAAACTGCACGCCGTACTTCGACTGGTCAACGTCCGCCTGCTCGATCCTCACATCCTTCCAGTCAACATCGAGTTCCTCTGCGATCAGCATGGGCAGCATCGTCTTGACACCCTGGCCAATCTCGGGGTTCTTGGCCATGATCGTCACGACGCCGTCTGGCGCGATCCGGATGAAGGCGCTGGGCGTGAGTGTCGCGGGCGGCGGTCCCTGGGTTCCCTGCGCAAATACGTTCTCAACCGGTTCTACATAGGCGGCCAGCAGAAAGCCGCCTCCGGTGAGCGCGGTCACACGAAGAAAGGTTCGACGGCCGATGGACATCGTTGTTTCCACATCGCTTCCTTTCTACTCTTCCGGAAACACCCAGAAAACTGCTTCAGCGCTGCACAGTAGCACCAGCCAGCGCGCGGCGTCAATTCACGGCCGTTGATGTGACCCGGCAAGTCGCCTGCTATACTCCCGCCACGTGGTTTCTTCGCAGACGAAGGAGGTGCTGTGTCCATTCGGCGTGCACCATGGTGGATGTACGTCATCGCTGCGTCCCTTCTGGGTGCTTTCGCGATGGAGACCTATCTCTATTTCCAAGGCCCGACCACCGGAATTCGTCTGTATACCTTTCGGGACGGCGCCATGCTGGTCGAGGAAGTGTTGCCCGAGTCTCCTGCTGCGCACGCAGGACTGCAGGCGGGAGATCGGATCCTGGCGATCGATAACCGGCTGACCAAGGGTTTGGCAGATTGGGATGCCACTCGCCTGAATTTCCAACCGGACCATTCGTACCCTCTGGAGGTGGAGCGAGCGGGAAAACGGTTGGAACTTACGCTGAAGACCGAGCGCCGATCCTGGCAGCAAGAGCGGCCCATTGACCGCCTGAACGCCTTCGTGAACCTGACGGGCGCGCTGGCCGTGTTACTGTTAGCCTTCTTCGTAGCCTTTCGCCGGCCCCGCGACCCGATCGCCCTGCTAGGGGCTCTGTTGCTTGCGCTTCTGTTCAGCCCTGGTTTCGTGATGGGGTATTCCGCCCTTTGTCGGCAGCTTCCCTTCTTGCTCGGCGTCCTCGTTTGGTGGCCGCTGATGGGCGCATTCTTTTCGCCTCCCTTGTTCTTTAGTTTTTGCGCGATTTTCCCGCGCATATTGTTCCGCGCACGCTGGATTTGGGTTGTGGCGCTAGCGCCGTCTCTCTTGTTCGTCTTTGCGAGTGTCTCCTTCTTCCACATCACCTTTTTTAACCCACGCGATGCGGGCGGAAGACCCGACCTGGTTCCCCGCATTGGCGGTAGCCTGCTTCTGTCGTACATCCTCGCCGGACTGCTCGCGCTCCTCCTGAACTATCGCCGCCTTGACGCCAACGAAAAGCGCCGCGTGCGCGTTCTGGTGGGAGGCACGCTGATCAGTTTTGTCGGGCTTGTCCCGCCTGCCATTCTTTGGTCGACGCTGAGGGCCCACACGGTCGGGACCGCCAGTATATTTTTCTCCAGCGAGTACCGGCTTCTAACCAGCTTCCTCTCTCTGGCGCTGCCGATTTCCTGGACGTATGCGATTCTGCGGCACCGGTTGTTTGACGTAAGCGTCATTGTCCGGCAGGGAGTGCAATACGCCCTGGCTCGTGGCGTTCTGCTGACGGCGGTTCCGATGCTGGGCCTCGTCTTGGTAACGGACCTGCTGCTGCATGGCCAGCAGCCCCTGCTGGAGATCTTGCGCGCTCGTGGCTGGATTTATGTTGCTCTCGCCGGACTGGCGGTCTTGGCCTATATGAAGCGCCAAAGCTGGCTCGAAGCGCTCGACCGGCGCTTCTTCCGCGAAAGTTTCGACGCTCAGCGGCTGCTGCGCGAGGTGGTGGAAGAAACTCGCGAAGCGCGCAGCTTCACCCAAGTAGCACCGCGGGTCGTCGCGCGAGTGGAAGCCGCGCTCCATCCGGAATTCGCAGCGCTGCTGGTGCGCGAGCCGCGCGAGGCAAACTATCGAACTCTGGCGGTCGCTCCCGCTGCAAGTGTGCTACCCGCGTTGCCGGCGCAAAGCAAACTCATGGCCATGGTTCGCCTCCTCGGCAAACCACTCGAAGTGCCTCAGACCGGCTCGAGCTGGATCGGAGAACAACTGCCCCACGAGGAGACGGAGTTTCTCCGCCAGGCACGGGTGGAATTTCTCGTTCCCATCGCCACGGCACCGGACCGGACGGAGGCCTTGCTTGTTCTGGGAATCAAGCGCTCCGAGGAACCCTATTCGCGGGAGGACCGTGACCTTCTCATGGCCATCGCTGCCAGCCTGGCGCTGCTGCTTGAGAAACCATCTTGGACGACGGCACAGCGCAGCGACGCCTTTGAAGAGTGTCCGCAGTGCGGCGCCTGTTACGACAGCGGCGCGACGCAGTGCGCCCAAGAAGGCGCGCGCCTCGTGCCGGTGATTCTGCCGCGTCTCCTGGAGGGGCGCTATGGCCTGGAGCGGCGCCTGGGCCGCGGCGGTATGGGCACGGTCTATTTGGCGATGGACACCGCGCTCGAACGGCGCGTCGCCGTAAAAGTCATACGGGAAGATCTGGTCGGCAGTGCGGAGGCGGCAGAGCGCTTTCGGCAGGAGGCGCGTGTCGCAGCCAGCTTTGCCCATCCGAATGTCGTCACCGTGCACGATTTCGGCGTGGCGGCCGGCACCCGCGCTTTCCTGGTGATGGAGCTGCAAGAAGGCGGTACGTTGCGCGAAGGGTTGCGACGCGAGAAGCGATTCTCCACGGCGCGTGCCTTGGCGATCTTGGGGGATGTCGCGGCGGCGCTGGAGGCGGCGCACCGCCGTCAATTGGTGCACCGGGATCTGAAGCCCGAGAACATTTTCCTGGCGCGCAATGAATCCGGGGAAACGGCCAAGGTGCTGGACTTTGGCATCGCCAAGTTTCTATCCAGCGCGACGCAACAGCGTACTTCGGACACCGCGCCCGGTGCGGTCCTGGGCACGCCCCGCTACATGTCGCCGGAACAGTGGCACGGAGGAGAGGCGCATCCCGCGTGGGACGTGTGGGCGCTGGGTGTCGTGGCCTATGAAATACTGACGGGTGCCTACCCGTTCGACGACGTGTCTCCCGTCGAACGGTTCGGTGCCGGTCCAGCGGCAAAGTTTACTCCCCTGACCACGCATCTGCCGCGAGCGCCGCAGTCTTGCCAAGAGCTTTTCGAGCGCAGCTTTGCGCGAGAGCCCGCTGGTCGCCCTCATTCGGCGCAGACCTTCCTATCCGAATTGCAAAGCTCACTGAGCTAGTGCCGTTCCAACTTGAGGCGCCTACAAGTTCGTCAAATCACACGACGATCGCCCCTGACGTACGGTCGGCTCAGTTTACCTGCGATAAGTTGGAACGGCACTAGTCCCGAACCCGTCGTCAGGCAGTACACCAGTTCGTGGCGGGCGGCCCGCCTGTTCTCATTCCGTTTTTCGTTGGTACAATCATCGAGGAAAGGATCCCACTCCTGTATATCACCGCGGAGTTTAGAGATGAAGATGAGCGCTGGTGCCCCTCGATAAAAGCGAAGAGTGGGAAATTCTTCTTTCTTTTCGAATATTTTCATAAGCAGTGGCGCGCCTAGGGCGACTCGAACGCCCAACCTCTCGTTCTGGAGACCAGCACTCCATCCAACTAAGCTCCAGGCGCGCAAACGATTACTCTTGCGAATGTGCCACCAGAATACGACTGTGTACACAAATGAACAGACATCTGTCGTCGCCTCCTCCAAGATGTTGTCTTGTGGGGGAAGCAAGCGGACCAAGGCGAAAACAAGTCCACCAGCTTCCGCCTGAACAACACCGGAGATCGCAGGTTTCTTCCCCATCCAGCCAACGGCAGTAAGTCTTGGGTCCACACAGAAATCGGCGCAACCCCTGG
>JBGPZW010000031.1:0-27139 GCA_041493955.1 Terriglobia bacterium | reverse complement strand
GAGTTCCTTTCCGCAGCCCCGGGAGATCATCGTGGCCGGAGGCCCGGCGATACTATACATTCCCTCGCCCTCGGCGTGGCCTGGGAAGGACCATTGCCACGGTGGCGCTGTCGCCGGCGATCCCGGCGCGGGTGTGCTAGACTTCGCGCGGAATGCGTACGGGAATCGTCGGACTTCCCAAGGTCGGCAAGACCAGCCTGTTCAAGATCCTGACGCACGCGCATCTGGACGCCAAGGCCGAGCACCTGCCAACCCACGTGGGCGTGGCGCGCGTGCCGGACCCGCGCCTGGATCGCCTGGCGGAGCTGTACAAGCCACGCAAGGTGACGCATGCCCTGGTGGAGTACGTGGATGTCGGCGGGCTGGCCAAGGACCGCGCGAAGGATTCGGCTTCCTTGACGCAGCTCCGCGAGGTGGACGCGCTGGCGCACGTGGTGCGCGTGTTTGAAAATCCGTCGGTCCCTCCCACTTCAGGTAAGATCGATCCGTTCGGAGACGTCCAGACGCTCGAGCTCGAATTGATGCTCTCGGACCTCGACCAGATGACCCGGCGCGTCGATCGCCTCGAAAAGGACTTGAAGAAAAAGAAGGAGCCTCTGCTCGAGCGCGAGTTGACTGTGCTCAGCCGATGTCGCACGGCGATCGAGACTGAGCGGCCGCTCCGCGAGCTAGACTTCAACCACGAAGAGCAGAGGATGCTCACCAGCTTCATGTTTCTGTCTCAGCGGCCCATGCTCTACGTTCTCAACCTGGGCGATAACGAAATTGAAGAGATCGACACCGCTGTGGAACGGCACAGGCTGGGGTCACTTGCGGGCAAACCCGGCACCGCCATCGTCCCGATCTGCGGCCGCATCGAATCCGAGCTGGCCGACCTCTCCGACGAGGAGGCCGCCGAGCTCATGGCTGCTTACGGGCTGAAGGAGTCGGGGCTTGACCGCCTCATTCACGCCACCTACAAATTGCTCGGCCTCGTTTCGTTTTTTACCGTGGGCGAGCCGGACGTGCGCGCCTGGACGATTCGCAAAGGCACCACGGCCCTGAAAGCCGCAGGGGTGGTCCATACCGACTTCGAGCGCTCTTTTATTCGCGCTGAGGTTGTGTGTTGGGATGATCTGCTTGCGGCAGGCAGCCTGGCAGCGGCGCGCGAGCACGGCAAGGTCAAGTTAGAAGGCAAAGAATACGTGGTGGAAGACGGCGATGTCATCCTAATCCGCCACGGCGGGTAGTACCGAGGAGTGCTGTTCCTCGCCGCGTCATCTTGCAGGCGATCGACGCTGGTCATTCGAACTTATGCAGGGAGCTGAACAATCGCGCACGCTCTTGGCCCTGGGCTTGGGTTTGACCGCCGCCGCGGCCAACGTCCTGGGCGGTTTGTTCATCGTGCGGCGCGACTGGTCGCGCCAGTACCTGAAGTATTTCCTCGCTCTGGGCGCAGGCTTCATGCTCGCCGCCGCCTTTCTCGAAGTGATTCCCGAAGCTATCCGCCTGGCGGGCAGCCGCGCGCTGCTGTTGGTCCTCGGCGGCTATTTCATAGTGCACTTCTTTGAGCACACCCTGGCGCCGCACTTCCATTTCGGCGAGGAGACGCACGTCGTCGAGATGGCGCCGCAGCACGCCGGCTACACAGCGCTGCTGGGGCTGATGATTCATACGTTCTTCGATGGTGTGGCCATCGCCTCGGGGTTTCTCGTTTCCGCGTGGCTGGGCGGGGTGATTTTCTTGGCCGTGTTCCTGCACAAGCTTCCCGAAGGTTTCACGGTGGCTTCGCTGATGCTCGCTAGCGGGCAGAGCCGGCGCATCGCGTTTCTGGCTTCGGTCATGCTTGGAGCCGCCACGTTAGCCGGCGTGCTGCTGATGAACCTGCTCCGCGGCGGGGTGAGCTACGCGTTGCCAATATCCGCCGGGGTGACTCTCTACGTGGCGGCCTCCGACCTGATACCGGAGGTAAACCGTGAACCGGGCGTGCGCATGGCCCTGGTGGTGTTCCTCGGCGTCGCGCTTATGTTCGTCTTGCATCACATCGTCCACATCTAGATCTGCCGTCTTCGCCTGGTCTTCGCTTGTCCGCAGAGATGGGCCGGGGGGAGGACGCGTGCCGCGCAACACCCTCCACGTGCAACTTTTTGACACGCAGCGGGTTCGATACAATGTGGAGGTCATGGCCAGGTCGGACGTCCAACTGATGCTGGGCGTAAAGGCCGGGGACGACATGTCCTTTGAGCTTTTGCTCCGGAAGTATCGGACACCGCTGGTCAATTTCCTCACCCGGATGGTGCGGAACCAGGCCTCGGCGGAGGATCTGGCGCAGGAGGTTTTCCTCCGCGTCTACCGCGCGCGCAAGCACTACGCGCCAAACGCCAAGTTCACCACCTGGCTGTTCCGTATCGCCACGAACCTGGCCCTGAACGCGCTGCGCGACAGCCGTTACCGCCTGATGGAGGTTTCCCTGGACCAGCCTGCTGAGTCCGATGAGGGCGAGGCGGCGCCGATGGAATTACCGGACCGCGGGCCGACGATCGAGCAGCAGATGATGGCGCGCGACCGCGCTGCGCTGATTCGTGCCGCGATTCATGCCCTGCCGGAGAAACAGCGCACAGCAGTGCTGCTGCACAAGTACCATGAGTTGGACTATCACGAGATTGGTCAGATCCTCGAGTGCTCGGAGAGCGCGCTGAAGTCACTGCTATTCCGCGCCTACGAAACCCTGCGGGTGCAACTGGCGCCTCTGTTGATGCCGCCGAAGGCGTGAAGTGGAAAGAAGGAAACCATGAACTGCGAACAGATGGAAACTCGGTTGATTGCTTACCTGGACGGCCGCGGGAGCGATGCGGAGCGCCGCGAGGTGGAATCCCACCTGGCCGAGTGCGGCGCCTGCCGGACCCGCGCCGAGGAGTTTCATCTCCTCTGGGGCGTTCTGGAAGAGGTGCCGGTGCAGGAGCCTTCACCGGCCTTCGACGCCCGTCTGCGCGCGCGTATCGCCGAAGAACCTACCCGCCCCAGCGTGTGGGCCTGGCTCGCGCCTTCGCCGCGCCTGGCGTTTGCCGTTTCGCTCCTCTTGCTGCTGTCCGTGTATGTCTCCTCGCTGCCGCCGGCTCCGGTGCAGGATCATCCGGCGGCGGCCACGGAAGCAGAATTCCGCATGATTAGGGACCTCCCGGTGTTGGAGAACTACGACGTGCTGGCCAACTTCGAGGCGCTCTCGGAGCTTCGGGCTCAGCCGGCCAAGGACGATCAGGAGATGTAATGCGCCGCTGGAGTACACAATTCGCGCGCCTGCTGGCCGCGCTCCTGCTGGCCGGATGCGTGGCCCTGCCTGCAGCCGCCCAGGGCGGCGCCGGGCCGGGCCGGGGGAGGATGCAAAACGGGGGCAACCGCCGGGTTGAGCCAAACCGTCCGCCCCGCGGGTCCGCTCCACACAGCGAAGCTGAAAAAAAAGAAAGAAAAGAGCAGAGCGAAATGCGGGGCATGATCGGCCTGCCACCGCGCTGGCTGGAGCGCTTGCGGGACATGTCCCCGGAGCAGCAGGGGCGCTTCCTCAACAACAATGAGCGCTTCAAGAGTTTGCCGCCGGAGCGCCAGGCGCAGATTCGCACGCGGCTACAACATTGGAACAGCCTGACTCCGGAGCAGCGCCAAGCCGTCCGCATTCGCGAACGCATCTGGGAGCAGATGACACCGGAACAGCAACGCCACGTTCGTGAAGAGCTCCTGCCCAGGTGGCAGCAGCTTCCTCCCGAGCGGCGTCAGGAACTGCTGAGCAGACTGCGCGGGCTCCGCGGTCTGAACGACTCCGAGCGCGAGGCGAAGCTGAATGATCCCGCCTTCCTCAACGGCCTCAATCCCGACGAGCGCGAGATGCTGCGCGAGTTGAGCAATTTTCGCATCGGCTCCTCGCCCGAGCCCCCGCAGGAAAACCCCTAAACTCCATTGCAGTTCCTTCGTCCGCGCCTCTCCGATGTAAGTGGTTCGCAGAACTCGCTCGCCCGCCTGTTGCACAACAAACCTAGTTCGAAGCGCCTGAATTCGTTTCGGGGCGCGAGACACGAGTAGCGCCCGGCCAGGTGTTCCACCTGACGGATCGGCAAAGGCCCGCGCCGATTGCGTGAATCCGCTTTTCTTGTCACACGAGCCATGACAGAATCCCGGCCAAGCGAAGAGCATCAGGGCATAGATCCTCACGCTTTAAGGAGGAAGGTATGCGTCGCCTCGTATTCCTCGTTTGCGCATGGGCTTTTGCCGCTGGCACAGCAGCGGGACAGGCTGCTCCGACAGCCGATCAGATCCAGACGATTCAGGCTCTGCTTGAACGCATCGACAAATTGGAGAAGCGTGTCGAAGAACTCGAAAACACGCGGGGTCCGCAGCCTGCAGCGTCTCTCACCGACGCGAGGTTCATCCTCCCGACCAGGGCCAGTCTCAACCCCGCAGTCTCCGAGTCACGGCCCGTACAGGATCCCGGCGGCCACTCGGAGCGCGCCGCGGTGCCGCGCGCGGAAAGGAACTACCCTTCCTTGCAGATCCGAGGCTTTGCCGACATCGATTTCTCCGCCACGGATCAGAAAGGGTCGATCAGTGGGTTCAATCTCGGCCAGTTTGCCTTGCATCTTTCCTCCCCCCTGTCTAAGAAGGTCAGCTACTTCGGGGAGATCAGCTTTACGGCGCAGCCGACCGGCTATGCCGTGGAAGTGGAGCGCTCCGTCATCCGATACGACTATAACGACTTCTTCAAACTATCCTTTGGCCGCTACCACACCCCGATTAATTACTGGAATACCGCCTTCCATCACGGGTTGTGGCTGCAAACCACCATCAGCCGCCCGGAGATGGTCCAATTCGGAGGGCGCTTCCTCCCCACACACTTCATCGGGCTGTTAGCCGAAGGCAATATCCCTTCCGGAGGAGCGGGATTGAGCTACAACATCGGCCTGGGCAACGGCCGGGCCTCGATTATCAGCCGGGCGGGTGACGCGGGCGACTCCAACAATAACCGGGCGTGGGTGGTTAATATTTTTTCCAGGCCGTCTCGTCTGTATGGCTTGCAGGTAGGTGGCTCCGTCTATCGTGACAAAATCACCCAGGTCAGCGGCCCGGATGTCGGCGAATGGATCGCCTCCGCCCATGTTATCTGGACTAAGGAGAACCCCGAGTTCCTCTCCGAATTTGCCAATGTCCACCACCGGAACCAGCTGACCGGCCACATCACCAATAGTCAGGCGTTCTATGTCCAGGTGGCCTACCGGTTCCCATGGATGGAAAAACGCTGGAAACCATACTACCGGTTCGAACATATTCACGTGCCGGCCGGCGAGCCGGTTCTGGGTGTTCCGAACCTGGTTGGTTCCACGGTCGGCTTGCGCTATGATATTTCCGATTACGCCGCCTTCAAGGGTGAGTACCGGGCGACGCAACGCCAGGCGGGGACTCCTCGTGCCAATGGAGTGTTTTTCCAGACGAGTTTTACGTTCTGACGGGGAACGAACATGAAAGCCATAGGCAGTGGCTGGACAAAGGAGCTCTCCGTTTTGGGCTGCTTCTGCTTGCTGATCTTCAGCGCGCCGGCGCCACAGACGGCACGACACTCCGACATTGCCGTGGTGGTGAATCCG
Source organism: Terriglobia bacterium (assembly GCA_041493955.1). GTDB lineage: Bacteria > Acidobacteriota > Terriglobia > Acidiferrales > UBA7541 > QHYU01. The sequence goes on along the minus strand of JBGPZW010000031.1, from coordinate 21,530 downwards.
GGAACCCCAGTGAGCGAGCTCAGCCTGACGGAAGTGCGCAAGGTTTTTCTCGGCGACCGGCAGTACTGGAATTCGAGAGTCCCCGTGGAATTGTTTATTCGCGCTCCGGTCGCTCGGGAGCGGGAAGTGATCCTGAAGGTCATCTATGAGATGACGGAAACGCAATACAACCACTATTGGATCGCCAAGAACTTTCGCGCGGAAGCGGTTTCCGCCCCCAAGATGGTTTACTCCAATGAACAGGCCAACGAACTCCTGGCTGCTATCCCCGGCGCCATCGCCTTCATGGACCGCAAGGACGTCCGGTCTCCTCTAAAGGTGGTGCGCGTGGACGGGCGCCTGCCTGGCGAACCCGGTTATGTGCTGAAGTAAACCCTGGCGGTGGGGAGTCCCCCGCGTTCCTGGGTTCACAGGGAACACTTTCCCAAAGAGAATGTGCGCGAATTCCTCTCTAAAGTCCCATGCGCCGGACCAGCTCTTGAAACCTCGGCTCCGAGCGCAAATTCTCGAAGAGGGGATCCACGCGCAGCGAGACCAGCCTGCTGTCCCGCTCCCGATAGGCTCTTTCCAACCAGGCGAAAGTCTGTTCCCTGTCGCCCAGGCGCGCCGAGAGTTGTGCGATGTTGTAGGAAGAGGCGTGCCCTCGCTTGGCCAGCTCTTTCCTTCCTTCCCGCCAGTTCTGCAAGACTCCACGATAGCCGGAAGCGGCGTAGTCTTTTCCGAGGGCCGCAGCAAGTTCAGGGTTTCCCGCCAGGGTCAGCGCCCTTTGCTGCTCCTCGACGGCTTCCTTGTACATACCTCTCTGTAGATAAACAGCCTCCAGGGTGCGACGTGCCGGTGCGAAGTTGGGGTCCATGTCGAGCGCCTTGCGCAGTTGTTCGATGGCCTGATCGGATTGGCCGGTGAGAGCCAGTTGCCAGCCCACCGTCGTCGAGATGATGAGGTTGAGAGGGTCGAGTTCCTGGGCCCTCTTCACTTCTCTCGCGGCTTCCTGAAACCTTCCCATCTTCCCCAGATAGTCGCCATACCAGTGGTGCGCGGTTGCAGAGTTCGGGTTGAGTTCCATGGCACGTTTGAATTCGTTCTCGGCTCCGGACCAGTCCCAGTCGTAATACTCTCGGACCAGGGCCAGCGAGGTATGCGCTTCTGCCAGCGAGTCATCAAGCTTCAGGGCCTCCATCGCCGCCGCCTTGGCCCGAGGCCGCGCATCCTCGGGGGGAAGGTAGCCTGAGTCCCCCAACAGACTGTAGGTGTCTGCCAGACCCGTGTAGGCCAGTGCATAGTTCGGGTCCTTTTGAACCGCCTGCTGGAAGTATTCGATCGCTTTCCGGAAGCCGTCTTCGGTCCACTTGTTCCAGTAGTAGAGACCCTGGAGATAGAGCTGGTAAGCCCGAGGATCTTCAGTGCGTCGCTTGATGAGGCGTTTCTTCTCCTCGCCGGTAAGTCGCGGTCTTAGCCGGTCGTAGATATCGTGGGCGATCTCCTCCTGCACCGAGACCAGGGCTGAGAGCTTGCGGTTATACTGCTCGCCCCAAATATGATCGTTGTCACGCGCACTCACCAGCTCGAGGCTGATCGCAAGGTTTTCGCCGGACTGCACCAGCCGGCCCGTGAGAACTGCCTGCACTTTGAGTTCGCGGCCCACCTCCTGTGGGTCCATCGCCCGCCCCTTATACCGAAAGACCGAACTGCGGGACTTCACTTCGAGATTGGGCAGTTGCGAAAGGGTGTTGATCAGGCTCTCGGTGATGCCGTCGCTCAAGTATTCAGTTTTTGAATCCGCACTCACGTTTACAAAGGGCAGGACCGCAATGGATTCAATGCGCCCGGGATTCCCACTGCGGAATAATCGGTCTCGCCAGCCCGCCACATTCAGCCCCAATAGCATCAACATCATGGCCAGGACCGCGGCTGCCAGCAGGCCCGGCCAGCGGCGCAGAAGTCCCCGCCGAGCAACCGAGGTTGTGACCATCGTTGAGACACGGGATGAGTCCGTATCGCGTTTCAGCCGCTGTAAACCCGCCCGCAGATCCGAGGCGGTCTGGAAACGCAGCTTCCGATCCTTCTCGAGCGCCCGATTGATGATGTGCTCGAGTTCGACGGGCAAGGCAGGATTCAGTCGCACCGGCGGTGCAGGCGCCCGGTTCAAGATAGCTTCGAAGATGACCCCGGACGTAGTTCCGTAAAAGGCCTGGCGGCCGGTGGCCATCTCGTAGAGCACGACGCCGAAGGAAAACAGATCCGTGCGCCGGTCGAGCTCCTCTCCCCGCACCTGTTCGGGAGACATATAGGCCACCGTACCCAGAGTCACCCCCGTGCTGGTGAGGTGTTGTTCTTCCGTCGTTGCGGCGGTTGAGGGTTGGGCCGTGCCTCCTTCGGGCACCGTGGTACTCCTGCGCTCCGGCAATAGCTTGGCGAGACCAAAGTCCAGCACCTTAGCCTGGCCACGATGGGATACGAATATGTTGGCTGGCTTGATGTCCCGGTGGAGGATCCCCTTCGCGTGCGCGGCGTCGAGTGCATCGGCAATCTGAACACCGAGATCGAGCACCTGGTCAACCTCCAAAGCTTCACCGGTAATCCGGTGCTTCAGCGTCGTACCTTCCAGGTACTCCATGACGATGAAGTGTTGACCCTCGAATTCGTCCACGTCGTAGATCGTGCAGATGTGCGGATGGTTCAACGCGGAAGCAGCGCGAGCTTCCCGCTGAAAGCGTGCCACTGCTTGATGGTCCTTGGACATCGCTTCGGGCAGAAATTTCACGGCCACCAGGCGGCCTAGCTTCGTGTCTTCGGCCTTGTAAACGACACCCATGCCGCCGCCGCCCAGCTTCTCCAAGACACGATAGTGCGATATGACCTGGCCAATCATCGGGAAGTGTCCTGCTGTGCGGGAATCCTAAGCTGCGGGCTCGGGCAAGTCAACGCGGAATGGTTCGGTCGCAAGCAACACGGCCGGGTCGTTCGCAAAGCAGATCCGCACAAGGAGAGATCCTTTCGGCTTGCAACAAGACCCGAGCGCGATTCCGTGTCAGCAGGCGCCGGCGCGGGGTATGGCATCACTGGGCCTCATTCCTAAGGGGCATCCGGATGGATTGCGGCGGACGGTATCTGGCAGGTGTTCAGGCAATGGGCAAAGGCCGCGAGAGCATACCCCCGTAACTGTTACGAAACATTTCTGAGTCACCGGGAACCCATGAACTAAACTTCGGTGTTAGTGCGCCAGTAAGCACCATCTATAGTGGTTTTCGTCGTTCCCCTCCGGCCCACCGGTCCTTTCCACAAAAATGTTTCAAAACACAGAGGATTTCGCTTGACAAGTTTCGTGACCTGCCTACAATCGGGGCACAAAGTGGGAGAAAGTGGTGGCAAGTGTTGAGAAGTGGCGAAACAGGTGACTAAGTCGCTCGCTTTTCTTGGGTACCTGAATGCTGCGGGGAAACTATTCGGCAAAGGTGGACGAAAAGGGCAGGTTGAAGATTCCCGCCGCTTTTCTGGAGACCCTTAAGGAGTACGGCGAGCGGTTCTACGTCACCAGTGAGAACGGGGACTATGTGCGGATTTACCCGATGAAGGTGTGGAACGAGATCGAGGACAAGCTCTCCAAGCTCTCCTCGCACAACCGGACCAAGCAGAAGTTTCTCACCCGGGCGAACTATTTCGGCCAGGTGGTGGAGATGGACCGGCAGGGAAGAGTGCTCATTCCGCCCATCCTGCGGGAAGCCGCTCAGATGAAGGGTGAAGTGGACGTTCTCGGCAATCTGAACTACCTGGAAGTTTGGAATCACGCCCGATTCCTGGAGAACCTGAACAAGAACCAGATTTCGCCCGACGACGAGAAGATCCTGGACGATCTGGGCATCTAGGTGTGAGCGCGTCGCATACGCCGGTCCTGGCCGGGCAAGTTGTGGAGTGGTTGCGGATTCACTCGGCAGGGACGTACATCGATGCGACCGTGGGGCTAGGGGGACATTCGCTGGAAATTGCCCGGCGGCTCTCGACCGGGCGGCTGCTGGGGTTGGATCGGGACCCGCGGGCGCTGGAGATCGCGCGGGAACGGCTGAGGGCGTACGAGCGGCAGGTGATTCTGGTGCATGCGAATTTCTCAAAGATCGATGAAGTGGCCCGCGGCCTGAATTTGCCGCCCGCCGATGGCGTGCTGGCCGACCTGGGCGTCTCGAGCCTGCAGCTTGACAGTATCGAGCGCGGGTTTTCCTTCCGCGGGGCGGGGCCGCTGGACATGCGCATGGACCCGGACGTAGAAGACACCGCGGACGACATTGTGAATTACTGGCCGGAGAGTGAACTGGCCGATCTGCTCTATCGCAAAGGCGAAGAGCATGATTCACGCAGAATCGCCAGGGCGATTGTTCGGGCGCGTCCCATCCGGGACACCGGACACCTGGCAACGGTTGTGGCAGGGGCCCGAAAACAAAGGGGAAGGCAGAGACTGCATCCCGCGACAAAAACGTTTCTGGCGCTGCGGATTGCGGTGAATCGAGAGTTGGAGGAACTCGGGCAGTTTCTTTCTAGGGCTCCTGCCACGCTATCTCTGGGAGGACGCTGGGTGGTGCTCAGCTACCACTCGCTCGAAGACCGGCTGGTGAAGCAGGCTTTCCTGCGACTGGCCCGCGAGGGCGTCCTGAACATCCTGACCAAGAAAGTCATCCAGCCCTCAGCCGAAGAAATTTGTGAGAACCCGCGGGCGAGAAGCGCAAAGATGCGCGTCGCGGAAAAAACTGCGCCTGGCGATGCGCCGGCAGGGAATCGGATCCAATGACCGAATTTTACACCGTCAAGCAGATCGACAACTCGCGGCTGGTTCGTCTGGCCGCGCCCAATCGCCTTCGCGAGTGCTGCCGTATGGTGGCCCTAGGTGCCGTGCTGGCCGGGGTGGCCCTGGTTTACGCCTGGCAGCATTTTGAGTGCATCCAGTTTAGCTACCAGCTTGAGGCGCTGAAGTCCGAACGCGCCGTCGCGGCCGAGCGCAATCTGCAGCTCAAGCTGGAAGTGGCCGGGCTGCGCTCACCGATGCGCATCGACGCCATCGCCCGCCGGCAACTGGGACTGAGCGTCCCGGTGCCCGGACAGGTGGCTCCGGTGGAGGGCCCGAGCGAGGCTGTGCTCGCCCAGGCGCGCGCGGCACAGTCCACGGCGACACAGTGAACTTCTGCATGCGGCCGTTGGTCCCGCGGCTTCATTTGCAGGCGGGAGGTCGTGCCGCGCGTTTGAGGGTGTGCACCTTGTAGGCGGAGTCCCCGATACAAAATGGACCTGCGCAGTCCCCGCGTCCGATTGCTGATGGTGGCCGTTGTGGCAATGCTGTGGACAGGGGCAGCGCTGGCCCGCCTCGGCTACCTACAACTGGTCTGCTATGGCGAGTACTTGGCCCGCGCGCAACGCCAGCAGCAGCGCATCGTCGAAGTCAGCCCCAAGCGCGGGGCCATCTACGACCGCAACCTGCGCGAGCTGGCCATGAGCGTTTCGGTGGACTCCTGTTTTGCGGTGCCCGCCGAGATCGCCCATCCGGAGATGGTGGCGCGTCTGCTCGCCGGCGTTCTGGAGACCTCGCCGGAGGAGATTGAGACGCGCCTTTCGGCTTCCCGGTCGTTTGTCTGGATCGCGCGCAAACTCTCCCCGGGGAAGGCCGCGCGCATCGCCGCGCTAAACCTGCGCGGGATCTACTTCCAGAAGGAAAACCAGCGCTTCTATCCCAAGCGGCAACTCGCCGCGCACGTGCTGGGTTACGTGGACATCGACGAGAAGGGCCTGGGCGGTGTCGAGTACGGGCTCGATGAGCAGATCCGCGGCAAGCCCGGGCGCATGCTCATCCTCGCCGATGCCCGCCGTCGCTGGTACGACCGCAACGAGAAGGCTCCCGACGCCGGCTCGAGCGTCGTGCTCACTCTCGATGAAAAGATCCAGTTCATCGCTGAAAAAGAGCTGGCTGCCGCAATTCGCGAAACGCGCGCTCAATCCGGAACCATCGTCGTGCAGGACCCCACTTCCGGTGAACTGCTGGCCGTGGCCAACTGGCCTCCCTTCAATCCCAACGCGGTGGCCAACAGCACCGCCGAGGCGCGCATAGACCGCGCCATCGGTGCGCTCTACGAGCCGGGCTCGATCTTCAAGATCATCACCATCGCCGCGGCGCTCGAAGAAGGCATCACGCGCCCGGAGGAAGTCATCGACTGCCAGATGGGCGCCATCTATATCAACGGGCACCGCATCCGTGACCACAAACCCTTCGGCCTGCTGAGCGTGGCGCAGATTCTTTCCCACTCCAGCGACGTGGGCGCGATCAAACTCGGCCTGCGCCTGGGCGCGCCGAAGTTCTACGACTACATCCGCGCTTTCGGATTTGGCACCCCAACGGGGGTCGACCTGCCGGGTGAAAATCACGGGCTGCTTCGCCGCGTGGAGAACTGGTCGGCCATTTCGATCGGCGCAGTGTCCATGGGCCAGGAAGTGGGCGTGACGCCGGTGCAGATGGTCTCGGCAGTGTCGGCAATTGCCAATGGCGGGTTGCTCTATCGCCCACGCGTACTGCGCGAATTGCGCCGCAACGGGCAAGCCCTTCGCCCGGAGCTGGCCGCACCTCGCCGGGTGGTGCGCCCGGCGACTGCGGCGACGATGCGCCGCCTGCTTGAACGTGTGATCCTGGAAGGCACCGGGACGCGGGCGCGCCTGGACGGCTACACGGCCGCGGGCAAGACCGGCACCGCGCAGAAGATCGACCCGGCCACTGGGCGCTACTCGCGGACCCGGTACATCGCATCCTTCGTCGGCTTTGCGCCGCTCAACACCCCGGCGATCACTGTTCTGGTGTCATTCGATTCCCCGGTGGGACTGCACGAAGGCGGTAGCGTCGCTGCACCCGTCTTCAAGCGCATCGCCGAACAGGCCCTCGCCCATCTTGAGGTGCCACGTGATGTTGGGGTGGGGCCGGGGCTGCGCCGCGCCGCCATCCGCCCCACTACGAACCGGGCCCCGGACGTCAGCGACTTCGATCCGGCTCAGACCGAAGAAATCACCCCCGCCACGGAAGCCTCCGTGCCCGGGGTTCTGCCGACGACAACTCCCGCGGCTGCGCCGACCGTCGCGCTAGCCGGAGGGGAAGGTATCCCCGTGCCCGAACTAAAGGGCAAGACTGTTCGCAGGGTCACCGAGGAGTGCCTGCGGCTGGGATTGAATCCTGTGCTGGTTGGCACTGGCGTTGCTCTGGAACAGTTTCCGGAAGCTGGCGTGATGGTTCGCCGCGGCGGCCGCGTGACGGTGCGCTTTGCGCGCTCGGCAACCTTCGTGAACACTTCAGGTCGAGGAAACTGATGGTGCGTGCAAAGGTGAAACAGGAACCCGGTTTGGCGACAAGTCCGCCGGGTTCTATACTGGTTAGTGGGGGAATGAAACTCACGGGCCTATTTGCTGGGGCCGATCTCAGGAGACCCATCGGCAACGCGGACGCCGAAATCAGTTCGCTGGCCTACAACAGCCTACAAGTTGCGCCCGGGGCACTTTTCGTGGCCCTGCGTGGTGTGAAGACCGATGGCAATCGGTTCGTATTCGACGCCATCCAGCGCGGCGCGCGCGCCATCGCCAGTGAGCTGCCGCGGCCGTGGTCTCCGCAGTGGGCCTCGCTCTTTGCCAGTGAAACGGCGACGCCGCACGACGTTCCCCCGTCGGTGGAGTGGATCGAGGTCGCGGACGCGCGCAAGGCCCTGGCCACTGCCGCGGCGAATTTCTTCCGCCGCCCGGCGGAAACTTTGAAACTCGTGGGTGTGACCGGCACCAATGGAAAGACCACTACCACTTACTTAATAGATTCGATTGTTCGTGCCGCCGGGCATGCCGCCGGGCTGTTCGGCACCATCGCCTACCGCACGCCGCGCTCGAACCGCGTGGCCACCAACACGACACCGGAATCGCTCGAGCTACAGAGCTTCTTGGCCGAGGTGCGCGACGCCGGAGGCACCTACGCCGTGCTCGAGGCCAGCTCACATGCACTGGCGATGGACCGCGTCTGGGGCTGTCCGTTTGCTGTCGCGGTGTTCACCAACCTCACGCGCGACCACCTGGACTACCACAAGACGTTCGAGGACTACTTCGCGGCCAAGCGCCGCCTGCTCGAGGGCACCGGCCGCGGTGCCCCCGCGTTGGCCGTGGTGAATACCGACGACCCTTACGGCAAGCGCCTAAAAGGCTTGGCCGCGCGCACCCTGACCTATGGGCTGGAGAACGGCGCCGAGGTCACGACGAGGAAGTTCTCGCTTTCGTTTGCAGGGCTGGAGTTCACTGCGCAGACGCCTTCAGGACGACTCGAGGTGCGCTCGCCGCTGGTGGGTCGCATCAACGTCTACAACATCCTGGCGGCGATCGGCGCCGCGCTCGGGCTGGGGATTGCCAGGGAAGCCATCGTGGCCGGCATTCGTAGTCTGGGGAGCGTACCCGGGCGGTTCGAGCGGATCGATCAGGGCCAGCCTTTTCTCCTGGTGGTGGACTATGCGCACACCGACGACGCCCTGCGCAACCTGATCGCCACGGCGCGCGAGTTGAATCCCGCTGGGCGCATCATCACCCTGTTCGGTTGCGGCGGCGACCGCGACCGCGCCAAGCGCCCGCTGATGGGCGAGGTGGCTGGCAACCTGAGCGACCTCGTGGTGCTCACCAGCGATAACCCGCGCAGCGAAGACCCGCTGCGGATCATCAACGACGTGGTCGTGGGCGTGCAAAAGACCAAGGCCAGGTACGTGATCGAACCCGACCGCGCCGTCGCGGTCGAGCACGCCATTGGCGAGGCACGGTCCGGCGACATCGTGCTGCTGGCGGGCAAAGGCCACGAGACTTACCAGGTGCTGCGGGATCGCACCATCGATTTTGACGACCGCGAGGTAGCGCACCGCTTGCTGCGCCTGCGCGGATACGGCGGCTAGCGGCGAGGTGTCACGTGCGCTGGCCGGTTCGGGATTGATTGGGGACGCTGTGTCGGGGGTAGCTCCAGACCGGTGAGGCCCAGCCCGTTAAGGACGCTATGCGGTGGACGGTTCGAGAGGTGGCTCGCGCTCTGGGTGTTACGCCTCCCGCGGGGCTCGACTCCATGGCCCGGCTGGCCGGTGTCGCGATTGATTCTCGTACGCTGGTCCGTGGAGAGCTGTTCGTGGCCATACACGGGCCGCGTCACGATGGACACACTTTTGTGGCCGCGACTTTGGCCGCCGGCGCCCCGGCAGCGGTCGTCCGGCGTGACCGGCTCGGCGAGTATCCCGAGGCGGTCCGCGCCAAGCTCCTGCCTGTTGAGGACACCCTGGCGGCGCTCCAGCAACTGGCGCGGGCGGTCCGGCGGGCGTGGGGCCGCCGCCTGGCAGGAGTCACCGGTTCGGTCGGTAAGACCACCACAAAAGAAGTTCTGGCGGCGCTGCTGGCCGCGCGGTTCCGCATTCTGAAATCCGAGGGCAACCTCAACAACGAATACGGCCTGCCGCTCACGCTGTTGCGGCTCGACGACGCCGATCAGGCTGCCGTGGTCGAGCTGGGAATGTCGCATCGCGGCGAAATCGCGCGGCTGGCGGAGATTGCCGAACCCGACGTCGGTGTGGTCACCGCGGTGGCGCCGGTGCATCTGGAGTTTTTCTCTTCGGTGGAGGAAATCGCGCTGGCCAAGCGCGAGCTCATTGAGGGGCTGTGCGGCGCGCAGGCCGTCGCCGTGCTGAACGCCGACGATGAGCGCGTCGCGCAATTTGCCGAACTCGCTCGGGGGCGGGTGTTGACCTACGGCCTGAATTCCGGGGCGCAGTTTCGCGCCGAGGCCATTGAAGAGCGCGGCGCGCAGGGCTCGGTATTCGACTTCGTTGGGCCCAACGGGCGTGTGCGGCTCGAGCTGCCGCTGGTGGGCCGGCATAACGTCTCGAACGCGCTCGGCGCGCTGGCGGCCGCAAGCATCTGGGGCGTGGGCGTGGCCGAGGCATCGCAGGTGTTTCCGCAACTTGTGCCGGCGGCGATGCGCGGTGAAGTGCTGCGGTTTGAAGAAGGTTTTGCCGTTATCAACGACTGCTACAACTCGAATCCCGTGGCCCTCAATGTCATGATAGACCTACTGACGGCCACGCCGGGCTTCGAGCGCCGCATTCTCGTCGCGGGGGAGATGCTCGAGCTGGGGAAAACCGCGCCGGATCTGCACCGCGCCGCAGGCCGGCGCGCGGCCGCGCTCGGGCACATGGACTGGATCATCGGCGTGCAGGGCGACGCCGCGCAAGTGGTGGCGGGCGCCACGGAGGCGGGACACCCCGCCGTGCGCGCGAAGTTTTTCTCCGACGCGGCCGCGGCCGCCGAGTTCCTGGCGGATCTGGTGTCGCCCGGCGACTTGCTCCTGGTGAAGGGTTCCCGCGGCGTCAAGATGGAGCGCATCGTCGAAGCGCTGAAGAACCGGCACGCCCTGAAGGGCGCAGGAGCGGGCGCGGTATCGGGCGCCGGCAAGGAGCGGGGCTGAGATGCTTTTCTACCTGCTCTACGAGGTGCTGCAAAAGTATTTCAAGCTTCTGAACGTCTTTCGCTACATCACCGTTCGCACAGCCTACGCCAGCTTGACCGCGCTGTTCCTCTCGCTCCTGCTGGGGCCCTGGGTGGTGCGCAAGCTGCGTGAGATGCAGATCGGCCAGTTCATTCGCGAAGAAGGCCCCGAACGGCACCAGGCCAAGGCTGGGACGCCGACCATGGGTGGCGTGCTGATTGTAATCGCCACGGCCGTGCCCACGCTGCTCTGGGCCGACCTGACCAGCACCTACGTTTGGCTGGCGCTCGTGGCCATGCTGGGCTTTGCGGCCATCGGGTTCGCTGACGATTACAGCAAGGTGGCCCGCCAGCACAACCGGGGACTCACCGGGCGCAGCAAGATCTTTCTGCAGATCCTGGTCAGTTTCGGTGTCGGCGTGGTGCTGCTGCTGATGACCACCTACGGCGTGTATTCAACCCAGTTGATCATTCCGTTCTTCAAGAAGTTTCACCCCGACTTGGTGATCCACTCGCTGCTTGGGCAACCCTATCTCTGGCCAATCGCTTTTCTGCCGTTCCTGCTCTTTGTCACGCTGGTGATGGTGGGGAGCTCCAATGCGGTGAATCTGACCGATGGGCTGGACGGCCTGGCCATCGGGTGCGTGGTGGTGGCTGCGGGGGCGCTGACCGTGGTGACCTACATCAGCAGCCACGCCCGCTTCGCCGCTTACCTCGACATCCAGTACATCCCTCGGGTGGGCGAGCTGACCATTCTCTGCGGAGCGCTGGTGGGCGCCGCGCTGGGTTTTCTTTGGTATAACGCGCATCCGGCCGATCTCTTCATGGGCGACGTGGGTTCGCTTTCGCTGGGCGGCACGATCGGCGTGATCGCCGTCATCATCAAGCAGGAGGTCCTGCTCTTTTTCGTCGGGGGTGTATTCGTCATCGAAGCGCTCTCGGTGATCCTGCAGGTGGCATCTTACCGCCTGACCGGCAAGCGCGTCTTCCGGATGGCGCCGGTGCATCACCACTTTGAGTTGGCAGGCTGGAGCGAATCGAAAATCATCGTGCGGTTCTGGATTGCCGCCCTGGTCTTTGCGTTGTTTGCGCTCACTACACTGAAGCTGAGGTAGGGAAGTGAAAACGGGCATGGAATTGGAAGGCAAGCGGGTATTGGTGGTGGGCCTGGCGCGCACGGGCATCGCTACGGCGCTGTTCTGCGCCGCGCGGGGCGCGCGCGTCACGGCCAGCGAGGAGCGCACCGAAGCAGAAGTAGCCGAAGCAGCCGCCAAACTGCGCGCCGCGGGCTGCACGCTCGAACTGGGCGGCCACCGCGAAGCCACCTTTCTCGCCCAGGACCTGATCGTGCCCAGCCCGGGCGTAGTGCAGGGGATGCCGCAGCTGGCGGCGGCCCGCGCCGAGGACATCCCCATCTGGAGCGAAATCGAACTGGCCTGGCGATTCCTTCGCGGGCGTCTGGTGGCCATCACCGGGTCGAATGGCAAAACCACCACGACCTCGCTCATTGGCCATATCCTGGAGACCGCAGGCATCCCGGTGCTGGTGGCCGGGAACATCGGCACGCCGCTGATCTCCCGCGTAGAGTCCAGCAGCGATTCGACCATCGCCGTCGTCGAAGTCAGCAGCTTTCAACTGGAAACCATCGAGGCGTTCCGGCCCAACATCGCGCTCTTCCTGAACCTGACGCCCGACCACCTCGACCGCCACGCCTCGCTCGAGGACTACGGCCGCGCCAAGGCGCGCCTGTTCAAGAACCAGACGGAACAGGACGCCGCAATCTTCAACGCTGACGACCCCGCCGTGGCGCAGTATGCGCCCTCCGCGGCGCAACTCTACTGGTTCAGCCGGTTGAAACGCGTGGCCAACGGCGCTTTCGTGCGCGGCGAACAGATTGTCTTCCGCCGTGACGGCTCCGAAACAGTGCTGCTGCGCCGCGAGGACATCGGCCTGCGCGGCGAGCACAACGTGGAAAATGTCCTGGCCGCCTCGGCTGCGGCGCTGTTGGCAGGCGCCGCGCCTGCGGCCATCGCGACGGGCGTGCGCAGCTTCGCCGGGGTCGAACACCGGCTGGAATTTGTCGCCGAAATCGGCGGCGTCAGTTTCTGCAATGATTCGAAAGCGACCAACGTCGACGCCACCCTGAAGGCGCTCGACGCCTTTCCCGGCAGGCTGCTGGTCATACTGGGCGGTAAGGACAAGGGAGGTGATTTCTCGCTGCTCGTCGAGCCGCTGCGCCAGCGTAGATCGGAGGCTTTGCTCATCGGCGCCGCGGCCGAAAAAATCGCCGCGCAACTCGGCAGCGCCGTGCCCACCGAGATGGCCGGCACGATGGACCGGGCGGTGGCGCTCGCCTTTGAGCGCGCGCGCCCCGGTGACACAGTGCTCCTGGCGCCCGCATGCGCCAGCTTCGACCAGTTTGAGAACTACGAGCATCGCGGGCGGGTCTTCAAGCAACTCGTCCGCCAACTCGAACAGCAGTTCGCCGGAGTCTCCGGGGGAGCAGGTTAGCCATGCCACGCAGCCTGCAAACCGACCGCTGGCTGTTTCTCTCGACCATCGCGCTGTGTCTGATCGGCGCGGTGATGGTCTTCAGCGCTTCGGCGGTCATCGCGCGCGAGCAGCACGCCAATGCGTACTTCTTCCTCCTGCGGCAGCTTCTCTGGCTGGCGCTGGGACTGGCCGGGATGTTCTGGATGATGAACCTCGATTACCGCAAGCTGCGCCAGCCGGCGGTGATTTTCAGCGGGTTGTTCGGCACGCTGGTGCTGCTGATGAGCGTGTTCCTGCTGGACAAATCGCACGCCACGCACCGTTGGATCCGCTTGGGCCCGGCCAGCCTGCAGCCTTCTGAATTCGCCAAGCTGGCGGTGATCCTCTACCTGGGGTGGTTTCTGGAGATGCGCCGACGGTCTCGCGGTCCGCGGGCGGCCGGGAGCATCAACGACTTGCGCCACACCATCGGACCGGCGTTGGGGCCAGTCCTGCTCCTGGTGGGGTTGATTGTGATGCAGCCGGACCTGGGCACGGCCATCGAGATCTTCCTGATTGCGCTGGCCATGCTGTTCGTAGCCGGTTTGGACGGCCGCTACATCCTGGGCGCGGGCGTTGCCGCGCTGCCGCTGGTTTACCTGCTGATCGTGCGCGTCTCCTATCGCTACGAGCGCGTGATCGCGTTCCTCAATCCCGAGGCCGACCCGCAGGGGCACGGTTTCCAGTTGCTGCAGTCGCTGATCGCCGTAGGTTCGGGCGGATTTGTGGGTGTGGGCCTGATGGAAAGCCGCCAGAAACTTTTCTATCTGCCCGAGGCGCATACGGACTTTATCTATGCCGTGCTGTGTGAAGAACTGGGGTTTGTCGGCGGCGTGCTGGTGCTGGCGCTCTTTGCCATCTATGGCTGGCGCGGGCTCCGCGCGGCGCTGGCCGCCCCGGACGATTTCGGTCGTCTGGCGGCGCTGGGCATTACCGTGATGGTCGTGAGCCAGGGGCTGATCAACCTCGGTGTAGTGCTGGGCATGATGCCCACCAAAGGCATCCCGCTGCCGTTCATCAGCTACGGCGGATCGAGCCTGCTGGTGATGCTTCTGGCCACTGGTATGCTCCTGAACATCAGCCAGCAGGCAGACTGAAGGGCTGGTCCCGAGCGGAGGCGAGGGACGTGAAACTGCTGATTGCGGGCGGCGGCACCGGGGGCCATGTCTTCCCGGCGCTGGCCGTCGCGCGGGAATGGCTCAGCCGGGACGGAGTGAGGGAAGTGGTTTTCGTCGGAACGGAACGCGGATTGGAGTCGAAGTTGGTGCCCCAAGCGGGGCTGCCGCTGGAGTTCGTGCGCGCCGCCGGGCTGAAGGGCATTGGTGGGCTGCGGCTGCTGCGCAATGCCGCCATGCTTCTCCCGGCGCTGTGGGATTCGGCGGCCGTCCTGCGGCGGCATCATTTCGCCGCCGAGTTCAGTACCGGGGGCTACGTCTCCGGCCCGATGACGCTGGCGGCGGTGTGGGCTTCGTTGCCGACGGTGATCTTCGAACCGAACGCCGAGCCCGGCTTCACCAACCGAGTGTTGGCCAACCTGGTGACCCGCGTGGCCACCGCCTATGAGTCGGCGGGCGAGCGCTTTGGGCGCAGGACCGTCGTCACGGGCTGCCCCGTGCGTCCCGAATTCTTCTATGCCCCGGCGCGTCCGCATGCGGCGCCGTTCCGCATCCTGATTACCGGCGGAAGCCAGGGAGCGCTGGCGATCAATCGCGCCGGGGTGGACGCCCTGGATCTTCTCGCCGCGCGCAAAGAGCAACTCGAGTTCGTCCATCAGACCGGCGAACGCGACTATGATGCAGTGCGCGTGGCCTATGCGCGGCGCGAGATCAACGCCGAGGTCCTCCCCTTCCTGGGCAACATGCCCGAGCAGTTCGCCTGGGCCGATCTGATCGTCTGCCGCTCGGGAGCGATTACCGTGGCGGAGGTCGCTGCGGCCGGGCGCGCGGCCATTTTCATCCCCTTCGGCGCCGCCACCGACAGCCATCAGTTGCGCAATGCGCAGGTGCTCGCACGCACGGGCGCGGCGCGGGTGATCCCGGAGAGCGAACTCACTGGCGCGCGCCTGGCGCACGAGATTCTCTCGCTGTTCGATGAGCCCGAGCACATGAAGGAAATGGAAACCCGCGCGCGCCGGTTCGCACGACCCCACGCGACCCAGGCGATCGTGGACCTGATCGAACAGGTGGCACAGCCATGATGGTCACCTTTCACAACTTCCAGCGCATTCACCTGGTGGGCATCGGCGGCATCGGGATGAGCGGCATCGCCGAAGTGCTGCTGACACTCGGCTACGCCGTTTCCGGCTCCGACCTGAAGCTTTCGCCCATCACCGAGCGGTTGTCCAAGCTGGGCGCCAGGATCTACGAGGGCCACAGCGCCGAGCAGGTGCACGGCGCGCACGTTGTCGTGGTTTCTTCCGCGGTGCGCCGCGACAACTCCGAAGTAACCGAAGCGCACCGGCTGAAGATTCCGGTCATCCCGCGCGCCGAGATGCTGGCCGAACTGATGCGCCTGAAGTACGGCATCGCCGTGGCCGGCGCCCACGGCAAGACCACCACGACCTCGCTCGTAGCCTCAGTGCTGGCGGCGGCCAACCTCGACCCCACGTTCGTCGTCGGCGGCAGCCTGAAACAGGCCGGCACCAACGCGCGGCTGGGCCGTGGCGAGTACATGGTAGTGGAAGCGGACGAAAGCGACCGCACGTTTCTGCTGCTCTCCCCGGTCGTCGCCGTGGTGACCTCGATCGATCGCGAGCACCTGGACCAGTACCGCTCGCTCGAGGAGATTCAGGAGGTCTTCACCCATTTCGTGAACCGCGTGCCGTTCTACGGCGTGGTCATCCTGTGCCTGGACGAGCCCAACGTGCAGGCCATCCTGCCAAACGTGAAGCGCCCTGTGATCACGTACGGCACCTCGAGCCAGGCGGACCTGGCGATCATCGACATTCACTTGCAGGGCCTGGAGAGCGATTTCCGTCTGACCTTCCGCGGGGACGACCTCGGGCGATTTCATCTGGCCGCGCCCCCGGGGATTCACAATGTTCGCAACGCTGCTGCCGCCGCCGCGGTGGCGCTTTACCTGAACATTCCGGCGGACCTGATCCGCGAAGGATTCGCCAAATTCACCGGCGTGGGGCGGCGGTTCGACGTCAAGGGAGTGATCAAAGGCATCACGCTGATCGACGACTACGGCCACCACCCCGCAGAAATTCGCGCCACGCTCGAAGCGGCCCGCGGCTGCTCGTTTGAACGCCTGCTGGTGCTCTTCCAACCGCATCGTTATACGCGCACGCAGCACCTCTGGGACGATTTCTGCCGCGCTTTCAATCAGGCCGACGTCCTGGTGTTGACGGACATTTATGCGGCCAGCGAGTCGCCTGTTCCGGGCATCACCGGCGAGGCCCTGGCCGACGCTATCCGCGCCGCGGGGCACAAAAACGTGATCTTCCGCAGCTCGATGCAGGAGGGCATCGAGCAGTTGCTGAAGGAGGCGCGCCCGGGCGACGCGGTGCTGACCATCGGCGCCGGCAACGTGGGCCGGGCGCTCGGCGAGCTGGCCATCCTGCTCGGAGCCAAGGTTTCTCTGCACCATGCGAATTAGCGACCCCAAGATCGTCGCCGCCCTGCCCGACCTGGGCGTGCAGCTTCGCCCGGGCATTTCCATGATCGGACTCACCTCGCTCGGGATCGGCGGCACCACCGACCTGCTGCGCATCGTCCGGCACGAGCACCTGCCCGCGCTGATCGACCTGCTCGACACATCTGGAATCCGGCACCGCTTCCTGGGCGGTGGTTCCAACGTGCTGATCCCGGACGGCGAGCTGCCCTGGGTGGCGCTGCAACTGGTGCGGCCGGAATCGAGCGTTTGGCTGCAGGGCAGTCTTGCCGTCGTTGGTGCTGCCGCCGATCTGGGCCGGATGGTCACCTTCTGCGCGAAGAACCATCTGGGTGGGATGGAAGGCCTGATCGGCGTGCCGGGAACGGTCGGCGGAGCGCTGCGGATGAACGCGGGAGCCTACGGCACGCAGATCGGTCCGTTTGTACGCGAGGTCGAGGTCTATCGGGCCGCGACCAGGCGGTTCGAGGTCCTCCGCGGGGCCGAAATAAACTTCGAATACCGTCACACTTCTTTCGCGCCCGATGATATTATGCTGACAGTGAAATTGGAGCTGCCCTCCAAGCCGTTCCGCGAAATCCTCGCAGGGATTCGCATCTGCAACGAGAAACGCCGGGCCAGCCAGCCGCTCAATCAGAAAAGCGCGGGATGCATCTTCAAGAATCCTCCCGGGGGTTCGGCCGGCCGGATGATTGACCAGCTCGGCCTGAAGGGACACCACGTGGGCGACGCGCGAGTCAGCGACCGCCACGCCAATTTCTTCGTCAATGCTGGCCACACGACCGCGGCCGACATGTTGTCCTTGATCGCCGATGTGCGTGAGCGCGTGCGCCGCACCTATGGCGTGGAACTCGAAGAAGAAGTCATCGTCTGGAATGGCTAATGGCCACCGAACCGGAAGCTTACCAACCCGATGCTCTCGCTGAAGAAGAGCCTCGCTATCTGCGTCGCCAGAAACCTGTCGAAGTTCGTCGCCGGAAATTTGGCCGGCGGAGCTGGCAGTTTTACCGGCGTGCGCTCGCCGGTGGAGCGGCGGTGTTGGTCGGCGGCCTCGTGCTGTTCCTCGTCACGCTATTCTTCCTCTCTTCGCCCCGCGTGATTCTGGACCGCCCCGAGCAGATCGAGGTGACCGGCAATCACTACGTCGGCGCCGGCGCGGTCCTGGAGAAGTTTGCGGCCGACCGTGGGCTTAGCGTCCTGCGGGTGCCGCTGGCCGAGCGCCGCAGGGCGATCGAGGAGATACCCTGGGTCGAGCAGGCCAGCGTGGAGCGCATTCTGCCCAACCGCATCCGGGTCGAGCTTGTGGAACGGAATCCGGTGGCGTTTCTGCGCTCGAGCAACGACCTCGCCCTGGTGGATGCCTATGGGGTGATTCTGGAGCGGCCGCTGCAGGGCGAGTTCCGGTTTCCGGTCGTGGCCGGCTTCACGGAGGCCATGCCGCTCGAGGCGCGCGGGCGGCGCATGAAACTCTACACACAGTTTCTGCGGGAGATTGAGTTGGTCCGACCGGGCGCCGCCGAGCGCGTCAGCGAGGTGGACCTCGCCGACGAGAAGGATCTTCGCGTCACCCTGGCCGGGCTGGCGGACGCTGCTCGGGACCCGGGCGAGCACGGAGCCGTGCTGGTGCATTTTGGCGACGGGGATTTCGTCAACAAATACCGGCTGCTGGTTGAGAACCTCAGCCAGTGGCGCGCGAGCGCCGGCCGGGTGGATTCGGTGGACTTGCGCTTTGCTCGGCAGGTGGTGGTGAATCCGGAGAGCAGAACCACAGCGGCTCAAACGCGGCAGCCTACCGAGGCTGCGGGCAAGGCCCGGTAACCTGCCGGGGATCGCGGGGATTACGAGGAGCGGCGGCTTGACGAAGCAAGATCGTTATCTGGTGGCGCTGGACATCGGCAGCACGAAGACCTGCGCCCTGATCGGCGAGATGGACGGCGACGCGGTGAAGTTCGTCTCCCTGGGCGCGGCGGAGTCTCGGGGCCTGCGCAAGGGCCTGATCGTTAACCTGGACGCCGCGGTCAGCTCCATTCGGCGCGCGCTGGAAGAGGCGGAGAGCATCGCCGGCGTGCCAGTGGAATCGGCGCTGGTGGGCGTGGCCGGCGGCCACGTCCGTGGACTCAACAGCCGCGGCGGCATCACGCTCGGCCCTCGCCCGCGCGACGTCCAGCGCGAAGACGTGAAGCGTGCGGTGGAGGCCGCACGCAGCGTGTCCTTGCCTGAAGACCGTGAAGTGCTCCACGTCTTGCCTCAGGAGTTCTTGCTCGACGCACAGGGCAGTATCCGCGACCCGATGGGCATGGTCGGGCAGCGCCTGGAAGTAAACGTTCACATCGTCACCGCTTCCTCGGCGGCCACGCAGAACCTGATCACGGCGGTGAACCGCGCGGGCGTGGTGGTGGCCGATACAGTGCTGGAGACACTGGCGGCGGCGGAGGCTGGTTTGACCCCGGACGAGCGCGAGCTGGGCTGCTGCCTGCTGGACATCGGCGGCGGCACCACCGAGCTGCTGGTCTATGGCGGCGGCGTGGTGCGTCACACCGCGGCGATCCCGGTGGGCGGCGACCATTTCACGAACGATCTGGCCGTGGGCCTGCGCACCCCGATTCCGGAGGCGGAAAAGATCAAGCGTGAGCACGCCTGTGCCTTCCGCGAACTGCTCCGCGAAGACCTCGCCATCGAGATCGCCAGCGTGGGTGATCGCCCGCCGCGGACGGTTTTTGCGCGCATGCTGGGCGAGATCGTCGAGCCGCGGGCGCAGGAGTTGCTGGCGCTAGTCCGCGATGAATTGCAGCGCGCCGGGCTCGACGCGCTGATCTCGGCCGGCCTGGTTTTTTCCGGCGGAGGCTCACGGCTGCACGGTCTGGTCGAGCTGGCCGAGCGTATGTTCGCGATGCCCGTGCGCATGGTGGCGCCGCGCGGCCTGGTGGGCCTGCCGGAGGAGATTTCCCAGCCCGAGTATGCGACGGCGGTGGGGCTGCTGGTTTACGGGGCGCGCGCTCGCCGACAGGTGCTCGAGCGGCCCGGGACGCTGGTGGCCAGGATCAAGAGCATGTTTGCCGGCGCCTGAGCGGCCGGCGAGGCACTGGCTTTGGCGAAACAGTTCAATACGGGGGGATACAAAATGACGCCGAAGGAAGCGGGCATCCGGATTTCGTTCAGCGAGGAACAGCAACAGGGCGCGAGGATCAAGGTCATCGGCGTAGGAGGCGGCGGCTCGAACGCCGTCAACCGCATGATCCGCGCCAAGGTCGAGGGCGTCGAGTTCATCGCCGCCAATACCGACCTGCAGGCGCTCAAGCTCTCGCAGGCGCCGGTGAAGCTGCAACTGGGCGCCAAGCTTACCAAGGGCTTGGGCGCGGGCGCCAACCCCGAGGTCGGCCGCAAGGCCGCGCTCGAGGACACCGAGAAGATCATCGAAGGCCTTGAGGGCTCGGACATGATCTTCATCACCGCGGGCCTGGGCGGCGGCACGGGCAGCGGTGCCGCGCCCGTAGTGGCTTCGCTCGCTTCCGAGCTGGGCGCGCTCACCGTGGCTGTGGTGACGAAACCCTTCGCCTTCGAAGGCAAACGGCGGATGCTGCAGGCCGAACACGCGCTGACCGAACTGGTGGGCTGCGTGGACACCGTCATCGTCATCCCCAACGAGCGGCTGATGGATACGGTCGAGCGCGGCACCAGCTTTTTTGAAGCCTTCCGCATCGCCGACGACATCCTGCGCCAGGCCGTGCAGGGCATCAGCGACATCATCACCATCCCCGGGATCATCAACCGCGACTTCGCCGACGTGAAAGCAATCATGCAGGGGCAGGGCTATGCGGTGATGGGCACGGCGGTGGCTTCAGGCTCGAACCGCGCCGTGGACGCCGCCAACCGCGCCATCTCCAGCCCCCTGCTCGAAGACAACTCCATCCAGGGCGCGCAGGGGATCCTGATCAACGTGAGCGGCTCTTCCAGCCTGACCCTGCACGAGATCCACGAGGCCTCGTCCATAATCCAGAAGGCGGCCCACGAAAACGCCAACATCATCTTCGGCGCGGTGCAGGACGACGCCATGAAGGAGTCGGTGAAGATCACCGTCATCGCCGCGGGCTTCCGCGAAACTGCGCGCCGTCCGGTGCACCAGAAGCCGTCCTATCTGCCGAAGACGTGGAAGGCGGCGCGGGAGCGCACGGTGGTGGAAGAAGTCGTGCGCAACGTCGGCGAGGTGATCAACGAGGTGCCTGTCGACGACCTCGACGTGCCCACGTTCTTGCGTCGCCAGGCCCAAAAAGCCTAGTGAATTCGTCCGCAAGTTCTCGTCCGCCTGTGAATTGATCAGCCATCTTCACACGACGGACGGAAACTCGGAACGCCATCGCAGCAATGACCAACTTCTCTCCGCGCTTGTGCGGGCGCTCGCCGGAAATCAGTCAGACTCAGTATTGCATGCCGTTCTGATTCTGGCCTTCATCCCAGCCCTGCATCGAACCTCCCGCGACGTTTCCTACCTGTTCTCTTCGCTCTACTAAGAAGACATTTGCCAGCAGGTTCTCGCCACGTTTCTCCGCGTGTTCTTGTCACCCAGCATTCAGCGAAGAACCGGCTTTGTGCCGATTGCGATCGCCCGAACCGTTCGGAAGATTGTCTTTCGCTGGGCCTTTAGCAGCTCATTGAAAAAGCATTTGATATTGTCATTCCGAGTGGAGCGATCGGGGATTCCGGCCTTGCCGGAAGGAATCCCTCCGCAAGAAAGTCCAGGAAAAGAGAGATTCCTCGTCGCTTCGCTCCTCGGAATGACGGAGCAGCAGCTGCTTACGAGATTGAAGCTGGAGGGCCTGTCTGCAAAACAACTAGCTCAGCTCGAAGGAAGCACCTCGGAGGAAGCTGTTCACCACCGTTCT